>DEPQ01000074.1:0-2731 GCA_002358855.1 Bacteroidales bacterium UBA3388 | reverse complement strand
ATTTTTTTCTTTTTCTTTTTTTGATAAACGGGACATTTCGCTATCTTTGCATAAAATAAACTTAGATATGGGCAAAGAAAAAGCGACAACTACTCCTTTGATGAAGCAATATAATGAGTTAAAAGCTCAACATCCTGACACTATTCTGCTTTTCAGAGTAGGAGACTTTTATGAAACTTTTGGGCAAGATGCTATTGAAACTTCAAAGATATTAAATATTACTCTAACTAAAAGAGGTGGAGGAGATGATAACCCTTTGGCTGGATTTCCTCATCATGCTATTGATACCTATCTGCCAAAATTTCTTCGCGAAGGTAAAAAGGTTGCGATTTGTGAGCAGTTGGAAGACCCAAAATCTGTAAAAGGCTTAGTGAAGCGAGGAATTATTGAAATTGCAACGCCATCGCTTTCTTATTCTGAGCAGACTATGCAAGGAAATCGAAATAATTTTCTTGCGGCAATACACTATACGCCTACTACAATAGGCTCTGCGTTTCTTGATCTTTCAACAGGAGAGTTTTTTGTGAGCGAAGGTAGTATGCAAGATGTGGATAAAATTATCCGTTCTTTTGCTCCAAACGAAATAATAGTACAAAAGAAATATTTAAGAGAGTTAGAGTCAGCGAATTTCAACGCTAAGAGTATTAAGACTTACGAAGATTGGGTATTTACAAAGGATTTTGCTTTTGAAATATTGAATAATCAGTTTTCAACCCTTAGTTTGAAAGGTTTTGGGGTGGAAAAAATGGAGCATTCGGTCATTGCGGCAGGTGCGATAATGAATTACCTCAAAGAAACAATGCACAATGAATTGAATCACGTTTGTAGCATAAAGAAAATAGACAATAACAACTTTATGTGGTTAGATGGATTCACTATAAAGAATCTTGAATTGATTTATGCACACAATGGCACTTCGCTTTTCGATATTCTCAATCACTGTTCTACTCACATGGGTAGCCGACTCTTGCAACGTTGGATTGTTTTGCCTCTCATAGATAAACAGCAGATTGATTGGCGATTAAATATTGTTGAAAGTCTTTTGCAAAACACTGACATAAGTGAACAAACCGCCGAATCCTTAAAGGCAATAGGCGATTTAGAGCGTTTAGTCTCTAAGATTGCGATGATGAGAGTTCAACCAAACGAATTATACGCTCTTACAAATATTTTAAAAGAAATCTCAGCAATCAAAAACAATTTTTCCACTTCTCAATCTACTTGTTTACAACAACTTTCCAAAGATTTGAAAATCTGCGATGACTTAAACGAAATCTTAAACAAATATATATCTCCTGCTGCTCCTAATAATATTTCAAAAGGTGGAGCAATAGCAAGCGGAGTTGATGAAGAATTAGATTATTATCGTACAATTTCAACTGATGCTAAGCAGTTAATTAACGATATTCTTAAAAGAGAAATAGAGGCAACAGGAATAACATCGCTGAAAATAAGTTATAACAATGTCTTTGGTTATTATATTGAAGTAACAAATACACACAAAGATAAAGTTCCTGAATCATGGATTAGAAAACAAACACTTACTAATGCCGAACGCTATATCACAGAAGAATTAAAAGATTTAGAAGCAAAAATTCTTAATGCCACAGAATTTATCTCAAAAAAAGAATACGCAATCTACTACGAACTGCTTGAAAAACTAAAACAATGGATTGAGCCTTTGCAAAAAAATGCAAGTATTCTCTCACAAATTGACTGTCTTCTTTCGTTTGCAATTGTTGCAAAGCATAATAAATATACCAAACCACAGATTACAGAAGACTATACTTTGAATATAACCGAGGGAAGACACCCTGTGATAGAAAAAACTTTGCCAATAGGTTCGCAATACATATCAAACGATATTTATTTAGACAAAGAAAATTCTCAAATCGCCATAATCACAGGTCCAAATATGTCAGGTAAAAGTGCATATCTAAGACAAACTGCACTAATTGTTTTAATGGCTCAAATAGGTTGCTATGTTCCTGCACTAAATGTACAAATCGGAATAATAGATAAAATATTTACAAGAGTAGGGGCAAGTGATAACCTTTCAGCAGGAGAAAGTACTTTTATGGTTGAAATGAATGAAACAGCATGTATTCTAAATAATCTTTCTTCTCGTAGTTTAGTGCTTTTAGATGAAATAGGTAGAGGAACATCTACATACGATGGAGTTTCAATAGCTTGGGCTATTGGAAAATATCTGCACGATAGTAAATTTTCACCAAAGACTCTTTTTGCGACTCACTATCACGAACTAACCGTATTAGCAGAAAAATTCCCAAGAGTAAAGAATCTTCACGTCAAAGTAAGAGAACAAGGCAAAAAAGTCATTTTTTTGAGAAAAATTGCAGAGGGTTGCTCACAAAAAAGTTTCGGAATACACGTTGCACGACTTGCAGGAATGCCAAAAGAGGTGCTAAAAACATCAGAAGAAATGCTTGAAATTCTTGAAACCAACTCGCAAACTACACAATCAATACAAGAAACAATTAAAACCCAAGAAAAAGAAAAATCAATGCAATTAAGTTTCATACAACTCGAAGATCCACTGCTTTTACAGATAAAAGATGAAATTTTATCAACAGATATAGATAACCTAACTCCCGTAGAATCACTTATAAAACTGCATAATATTAAAAAAATGTTAGAAAAAATTTAAAAAAGTTTTGGTAGCATAAAAAAAAGTCTTATCTTTGCAGTCGCAAATCAGGCGGAAATAGCT
>DEPQ01000030.1 GCA_002358855.1 Bacteroidales bacterium UBA3388 | reverse complement strand
TAAAACAACTTCTATACATCTAATTTTAGATAGGACTATAGAACGATAAACATTCGATAAATTCTTTCTTGATTCCAGCGGAACGAAACTTTATTTCAAGAAAATAAAACAAAGAATTAAAAAACTGTTTCTTTATTTTAATCGTGCTGATACACAGATGCAGAAATCACAAAGCAAAGGCAAGGATTTTCTATCACCCGATTAAAACAACAATGTAAAGAATCGGACAACGGGAACCCAAAAGGCAAAAATCAATCCATAGCCTATGGCTGCTCCTATCGGAAAATTCAGGAGTGAATTTACGGATTGAGCCCAGAAAATGCGTGGTGGACAGTTTAATTTGAATGCTTGTTTTCCAAAAATCAGCCCTACCGCAAATAATACCACCATTGGAATCATAATTTTGAAATGTCCTTTTACTATAATTAGAATAAAAGCGACTATTCCCAAAACATTCACAATCGGGGCAAGGGAGTTAAGTATGCGCGCAATACTCCTCATAATTACTACTTTAATCAATTTTTTTCGAGTCTCGCTCGATAATACAATCCTTTTGCCTTAAACCGGCTTTCTTTTTCGATTGCAAAGGTAAATCAATATTTAAGACTGACCAAATAAATTTTGGTTCTTATTTGGTTCTTTTCGCAGCAAGCAAGATAACAATTTGATTATCATTATTCTCCAAATAGTTTTTTTTAGACTTGGCGAAGAAATATACAGAGACAGACCTTGCTGCAATGCTTTAAAATTTCATCTCATTGCAGACAAAGATTTAGCGAAACAATTCTTTGTTTTAGAAAATTGTTTCTTGATTTCGCTTGACTGAATCTTTGTTTTAATTTTTTCAAACAAGGAGTTGTAAACTGCTATTCTTTTGAAGGTAGAATATGAAATCGAAGATGAGAATTATTTCGTGAGCATATATCCGCAAGCGGTAAGTAATAAAACTACCTGCTCCAACAATTAAAATATTCTTTATCAACTCTGTCATTTCACAAAACTAAACTTTGATTTCTCACTTTTTACAATCGCAAAATTACCGTTTTTTTTCTTTTTCACTATCTTTGCACCTTAGAGAATTTATACGCCTTAGTACTTATCATGTATTTAGACTGATAGTAATCAAACTTGGAAACATTCATTTTATTCGGGCTTTCAAGATTCTCATTCTTTATTTGAATTTATTGAAACGCCACTTTACAAAAACGAATCTTAAACAAATAAACTTATGAAAAAGAGTCTCTTGCTTATCACCTCTATCTGTTTAATTGTTTCTTGCGCCCAATTCAAGGACAAGTCGTATGAGAAACATCTCATCTTCCCTTCAGACGCTACGGAAGCAACAAAAATAGATATGATTTCTCATCTTGTGCCAACCGAACAACAGTTGGAGTGGCAACAAATGGAACTCACTGCCTTCTTACACTTTGGCATCAATACCTTTACAGGAAACGAATGGGGCAATGGAAAAGACGATGCACAGATTTTTAATCCCACTCAATTAGACTGCGAACAATGGGTAAAGGCTCTTAAAGATGCAGGTTTCAAAATGGCAATCCTCACAGCAAAGCACCATGATGGCTTTTGTTTATGGCAAACAGCGACGACCGACTACTCAGTCAAGAAGTCTCCTTGGAAGAATGGCAATGGCGATGTGGTGAGAGAACTTCGTAATGCTTGCGAAAAATATGGCATGNNTCTCCTTATAAAAACGGCAAAGGAGATATGGTGAAAGAACTCTCTGACGCTTGCAAAAAACATGGTCTTAAATTCGGTCTCTATCTCTCTCCTTGGGATAGAAATGCCAAATCTTACGGAGACTCTCCCGAATACAACAAATACTTTATTGCTCAGCTGACTGAACTTCTTACAAACTACGGAGAGGTTCACGAGGTGTGGTTTGATGGAGCTTGTGCTGAGGGTGCGAATGGCAAAAAGCAGGAATACGACTGGGAATCCATACTAAAAACCATCAGAACTTTACAACCCAAAGCTGTAACAGCAATAATGGGAGACGATGTGCGATGGGTAGGCAACGAAAGCGGATTAGGCAGAGATACTGAATGGAGTGCGACACTTATTGCACCGGGTTCTTACACTGACAAGAAGTGTGAGAATGATAGATTGGGACTTAACGAAATGTCAAAGGACCTTGGCAGTCGCGAACTCATTAACCAAGCAAGGGAAGCTTATTGGTATCCTTCCGAAGTTGATGTTTCGATTCGTCCGGGTTGGTTTTATCACCCTGAACAAGACGAAAAAGTGCGTTCTCTCTCCAACTTGGTTGATATTTACTTTCAATCCGTTGGTTGCAACTCCGTTTTACTTCTCAATATCCCTCCCGACAAAAGAGGTCTCTTGCACGAGAACGATGTAAATCGCATAAAAGAACTCTCAAACTACATTACAAAAACCTTTGCCAAAAACTTCATCAAGCAAAGTAAAAAAACATGGAAAGCAAATGCCGGCGAGAGTCGAGAATATAAAGTAATCGGTAATGGCTCTCTTGTAAACACCTTTATGATTCAAGAAGACATCTCAAAGGGGCAAAGAGTTGAAAAATTCATTGTTGAAGGCTTTGCAAACGGAAGGTGGCAATATCTGACCGAAGGCACAACAATAGGCTACAAACGCTTGTTACGTTTTTCTGATTTCCCGGCTGAGAAAATACGAATCACAATACAATCCACTCGAGGCTTGGCTAACATTTCTAATATAGGGCTTTACTATGCGGAACCTTTGATTGGTTCTGACACAAAGACGAAAATCAGCGACATATCTACGGAGAATTGGACTGCAATCACGCAAGATGCAAGCAAAGCCTTTGATGGGAATATCCATACTTCGTGGAAAGTCGAGGGTTTGCAGAGTCTGATTGTCGATATGGGAAAAGAAGAAGATGTAACAGGTTTTTGTTATGCTCCAACCGCAGAAGAGGATTTGGAAGGCACAATATTCAAATATAATTTCTATATCAGTTCCGACGCAAAAGCTTGGCAGAGGTGCGAATGCAGTGGAGAGTTCTCAAATATCAAGAATAACCCTATTCCATATTATGTTCGTTTTGGCAAAACCTACAAAGCACGTTATTTTAAGATAGAATCTTTGAGCGAAATCAACTCTAAAAGCTCTACTTCCATTGGAGAAATCGGCATACTCTCAAAGTAAATATTACGAGATTTTGTTTCTGTTTCCTAAAATAAGGTTTCAGAAAAATAAATCTTGATTTCAATTCGCTGAATCTTTGTTTCAGAAAATTAAAACAAAGATTCAGAAAATTATTTCTTTGTTTTGAAAACACCAATGTAAAGAAGAGGGATTTGTTCAAAAAAATGGGTAGTACAATTACTTCAATAACGACTCTAAATATCCGAATACCCCCAAAGAAACAACAAACAGCTAAATTTTATTGAATTAATAATTCCCGAATTTGCAATTTTTAATAATTTTGCAAGTTATTTTTAATTATTCATTACTATGAAAGAACAATTAGAATCTCTCAATTCCGTATCAATAAACTTTGGAGAGAGTGGAATAATGATAGTAAACATTATCTTAGCCTTTGTAATGTTTGGAATTGCTCTTGGAATTAAAGTTGAAACTTTCAAAGAAATCTTCAAAAAGCCAAAATCCATAATCGTTGGTATTTTATTACAATGGGTTGCTCTTCCTCTTATCACAGTTATTGTTGCTTTGGCTTTAAGTCCTTGGATTACTCCTATGATTACTCTTGGAATGATATTAGTTGCTTCTTGTCCGGGAGGAAATATGTCAAATTTTATGTCTTCGTTATCAAAAGGTAATGTTGAGCTTTCTGTTTCTTTAACTGCTATTACTACCGCTGCTGCTCCTTTTGTAACTCCTTTTAATTTCTTTCTTTACTCTTCTATTTACACCTATGTCATAAATATAAAAAACGATATTCCGACTCTCGTAATTCCTTTCCTTCCTATGTTGGAACAAATCCTTTTACTTTTAGGTATTCCTATTGTTTTGGGAATTTTATTTGCTCATTACTTCCCTAAGGCTACAAAAAAGATAAGTAAACCTGCTCAAATCCTTTCTATTCTATTGTTTATGGGAATGATAGTTGTTTCTTTTGCACAAAACTTCCAAATATTTATTGATAATATTTTCTATGTTTTCTTCATAGTCTTATTACACAATGCCTCTGCATTAGCAACTGGTTATTTTGGAGCAAGATTTTCAAAGCTACCAAAGAAAGATGTGAAAACCTTAACGATAGAGGTAGGAATACAAAACTCTGGTTTAGGACTAATCCTTCTTTTCAATCCTGCAATCTTCCCTCCTGAAATATGGCATGGGCATTATGGCGGAATGCTCTTTATAACTGCATGGTGGGGAATTTGGCATATTATATCGGGTCTTTGTGTTTCGTTTTACTTTCTTAAAAAGAGTTAGTTATGGCTAAGAAAATACAAGATTTTGATAAATTATATTGGTTTCTACGTCATTATGTTGATTTCTCTGTAAAGGCTTCTTATAGGAGTATTATTTACGAGGGAAAGGAAAACATTCCTACTGATGGTGCTATTATTTATGCACCAAATCACACCAATACTATAATGGATGCTTTGGTTGTATTGGCAATGGATAGTAAGCCAAAGGTGTTTGTTGCTCGTGCAGATATTTTCAGAAATAAAACACTTGCGAAAATATTGACCTTTTTGAAGATTATGCCGATAATGCGTCAAAGAGATGGCTTTAATGAGTTGAAGAAAAATCATGAAACTATTGAAAAATCGGTTGATGTTCTAAAAGACAAGATTCCTTTTTGTATTTTCCCCGAAGGAACTCATCAAACAAAATATTCTTCACTTCCTCTTGCAAAAGGTATTTTCAGAATAGCATTTCAAGCACAAGAGATTATGCCTCAAATGCCTCTTTACATCATTCCCACAGGTTTGATTTATGGAAACTTTTTTAGATTTCGTTCAACAGTTCGAGTGCAAATAGGAGAACCTATAAACGTTGGAAAGTTTATAGCAGAACATTCCGACCTCTCTCAACAAGAACAGATGAATAAAATGAAGGATTTACTCACTCAACGCATTCATTCTACTATTCTTTACATACCTAATGATGAGAACTACGACGCAACTTATGAGATATGTAACATTATGGAAGGCGTTGAAATAAAAGAACTGCTCAAAGACAAAGCAAACAAAAGGAAACACTCACTTAACCTTCAACTAAAAGCAAATAACAAAACATTAAAACATATAAACGAATTAAAAGAAAGCAATCCCGAGAAAGCAAAAACGTTATTTGAACTTGGAGATAAAGCAAACAAACTGCGAGAATCAAAACACATAAGTATTGAATCAGTATCCGTAAAATTCCCTATCTTATCTCGTTTACCAAAAATCTTACTTATGATTATAAGCTTACCTTACTCTCTTTCTATTTCAATACTTACATTGCCTATAATCTTAGTTTGCAGATGTATATTCTCTTTGTTAAAAGACCCGGCATTTAAAAATTCTATCCGTTTCTTAATACATCTTGTATTTTGGCCTTTACTAATGATTATCTACTCTATTATTTGTTACAACATAATGCCTTGGCAATTTGCTTTGCCTTTAACTTTAATAATGTTACCCGCTCCAATCATCGCTCACGAACTATGGAAAATGTTTCGTTTCATCTTTTCCGACCTAAAACTCATCAGAGCAAAAAGACTAAGAGAACTCCACAAAAAGATAAGAGAGATAATAAAGGGATAGAGAATCAGACTCCTTATGCTTTTGCAAACATCAAAACCATTGTTGTTGAATATTTTGCCATACGATTCCTGATTATGAATTTCGAGAGTTAAGAATTATTTTAGTCAAATAAAGTTTCACAAAAACAAAACGAGCGTTCGCAAATGCAAAAGCAAGTCGAACGCTCGTTTTTCTTTACCTTATATATATAATGGATTTGAAACTATTCTTTAATTACTTTTCTTGTCGTTGTCTTGTCTCCGATGGTCATTCTCAAATGATATACTCCCGCAGGCAATGATTCAATGTTTATTGTCTTTGCATTAGAGAAAGTAAAGATTGTTTTTCCTGTTAAGTCAATTACTTCTACCTTTTCTATTGCTTGACTGAAAGTAATTTCGTTTTTTGTAGGGTTAGGGAAGAAATAAATTTCTTCATATTCTACGTCTAACAAAGAAACATTACTTAATATATTTAAAGTAATGATACTATCGCAACCTTCTATTGTTTGGAAATATTGAACATAAGTACCTATTTCGCTTTCGTTAAAACCATTTTCAGTATATACATCACCCTCATTAAGAACTGTATCTATAACAATATTATATGAAGGATTAACTGTAACGGTTAAAGTAACAATACTGTCAGTTCCATTAACAGCAGTAAATGTTTGAGTATAAACTCCCGAATTAGTTATGTTAATACCTCCAAAATTCAAACTTGCACCCTCACAAATTGTAGCAGATAATTCTGCTCCTGAAATAATAATATCAAAATTAGCAATTAGAGTTGTATCTCCTTGTAATTCTATTATTCTCGGATTTTCGGTATGTCCATCACTCCAATTTACAAATCTATAACCCGAATTAGCAATAGCAGTAAGAACAGCTAATTCACAATTACTTTCAATCTCAACATGACCAGCCAAAGTATTATTTGATGAAACATTAACATCAAAACCATTTTCATAAATTCTATTATTAAAGAAAACATTCCATAAGGCACTTGGATTAGAATAAGCCTCTAAACTACCACAAGGAACTGTTAAAGAAGCAGAATTAGGATAAGGGAATGAAGTATTATCAAAAATAGTAGGAGGATTAACTGCTAAACAATTAACATTTAATAAAAAGTTACAATTAGCAAAAGCATTTTGTCCTATATGATTTACTCCACTACCAATATTAAGCAAAGTCAAACTGCTACAATCTTCAAACGCAGAATTTCCAATAAAAGTAACATTATTAGATATAGTAATAGAAGTTAAACCATCTAAATTATAAGCAAAATAACTTGGTATTCTTTGTACGCTATCTCCAATGTTTATTGTAGTAATAGGACAATTCTTAAATGGGTGGGAATAGCCATTAGAATTTCCGAACTCTTCACAATTTACTGCATTAAAATTTAAAGTAGCCAAATTATTACAATTATAAAATGCATAATCTCCAATAGTCGTAACACTTTCTGGAATAGTAATAGAAGTTAAATTACCACAATCAGAGAATGAAGAACTTCCAATAGAAGTAACACTATTAGGAATATCAATAGAAGTTAAAATACTACAATTTTGAAACGCAGAATTTCCAATAGAAGTAACACTATTAGGAATATCAATAGAAGTTAAACTATCTAAATTAGAAGCAAAATAATTGGGTATTCTTTGAACGCTATCTCCAATATTTATTGTAGTAATAGGACAATTCTCCAAATAACCGCTATATGTAACTTCACAATTTATTGCATTAAAGTTTAAAGTTGTTAGATTATCACAATCTCTAAATGCAGAGTTTCCAATAGTAGTAACATTTTCGGGAATAGTAATAGAAGTTAAACTATCTAAATTAGAAGCAAAATAATTGGGTATTCTTTGTACGCTATCTCCAATGTTTATTGTAGTAATAGGACAATTCTTAAATGGGTGGTAATAGTCATAAGAACTTCCGAACTCTTCACAATTTACTGCATTAAAATTTAAAGTAGCCAAATTATTACAATTTTGAAACGCAGAACTTCCAATAGACTTAATAGTTTTAGGAATAGTAATAGTATGTAAATTGTTGCAACTAGAGAAAGCAGAACTTGATATAGAAGTAACAGTATATGTAGTTGAACCGTAATACACAACTGTATCCGGAATTATAGCCTCAGTAACTGAACTTGGAGCAGAATATACAGAAACTTCCAAAGAAGCTGAATTGGTTACTTTATATTGGAAATCTCCAACCCAAAACGTTGTTTGTGCTAAAAGCACGTTTGCACATAATAGAGTGCAAATTGCGAAAATAATTTTTTTCATTTTTTTAATTTTTATTTGTTAATAAATTATTTAACATTCGAAATAAAAAGCAATAAAAAAAGTCGTGAACTTCTCCTATTGTTTATTGAGGTTCTGGAAATACCTATCTACCAAAATAAGAAAAGCCCACGATATGCTCGCAGGCGTTTTCCACTTATTTTATTGGTAGATGGTTTGAAATTTTCCAGATTTCAATAAACCAAGAATAAGCAAAAACGCTTTTTTATAATCGCTAAAATTCTGACTGCAAAGGTATAAAAACTTTCTCATACCGACAAAGATTTCTCTTTTCTTTTCCACGTATCACGCGAATTTACACGAACCTTTTTTAACTTGACAACGGACTACGGACAACAGACATCGGATTGTCTGAAAGATGAAATAAAAAATCCGCATCAATACGTGAGATTCGTGGAGTCTCTTTTGCGAATTTTGCGTCTTTGCGAGAGAGTCCTCCGTGCAGATTCGCGAGATACGTGGAGAAACCTGCGAGATTTGCGGAGACGTTTCCGAATGCTTTTCCTTACTCTTGGAATTTTTCCGCTTACCGGTACTGTCAATACCAATTACCGGTACTACCAATACCAGTTACCGGTACTACCAATACCGCTTACCGGTACTACCAATACCAATTACTGGTACTACCTGTACCAAGAAGCGGAAAAAAATTGATACTTCTTTTGAACTTTTCAAGGCTTTGATTAGTTATCTTTTCAAAACGTTAAAATCACTGAAAAAACAAAGCCTGACGATATGAAGACCACGTATTTTAATTTTGAAAAGAGACCTTTGGGTTATTTGAACTGCCTAAGTGATGATTGTCCGCTTGCCGAAAAATGTCTGCGTCGAATCTCGGCAGAGTACAGCAAAGAGAACGACGAGTTTTTCAGGGTTGTGAATCATCGATTGCTTGATGAGACGAATTGCAAACATTATGTTGAGAACAAGAAAGTGGATATGGCTTATGGTATGACTAAGTCTTTTGAGAATGTGAAGGCGAAAGACATCGCTCAAATCAGGAAAAGGCTGCAAAATTACTTCGGGTATGCAGAATATTTCCGCAGAAGAAATGCTTCAAAGCAGATTACGCCAAGCGAACAGGTGTTTATCAGGAAAGTTTTTGCAGAGTTCGGCTACGAAATCGCTTTTGATAAAATTGTGAAAGAGACTTTGTGGTAAAAAATTCGTACCTTTGTGCCGATATAAATAAGTGTAAACAGAATCTTTGTATGAGAAAGTTATCTTACCTTTTGTTATTTTTGGCGTTATTGCCACTTGGATTGTTTGCTCAAAAGAATAAATCTTTTGAAATCAAGGATGGTGATTTTTATTTGAATGGTAAAGCAACTCCAATCTATTCGGGAGAGATGCACTACTCGCGTATTCCACACCAATATTGGCGTCATAGGTTTCAAATGATGAGAGCAATGGGCTTAAATGCTGTTGCTACTTATGTTTTTTGGAATTGGCACGAGCAAGAGCAAGGCAAATGGGATTTTGAGGGTGATAAGGATTTGGCAGAGTACATAAAAATTGCAGGAGAAGAGGGTTTAATGGTAATTCTTCGTCCCGGACCATACGTTTGTGCCGAATGGGAGTTTGGAGGTTATCCTTGGTGGTTACAAAACATTGAAGGCATGGAAATTCGCCGCGATAACGAGCAATTTTTGAAATATACTAAGCTTTATATTGAAAGACTTTTCAAAGAGGTTGGTCATTTGCAATGCACAAAAGGCGGTCCTATCATAATGATTCAATGTGAAAACGAATTTGGTTCTTACGTTGCTCAACGTACAGACATTAGTTTAGAGCAGCATCGTGCCTATAATGCGAAGATAAAACAGCAATTGATTGATGCAGGTTTTGATGTTCCTATGTTTACTTCCGATGGTAGTTGGTTATTTGAGGGTGGTAGCACTCCTAATGCTCTTCCTACTGCAAACGGTGAAAGCAATATTGAGAATTTGAAAAGGGTTGTCAATAAATATCATAATAACCAAGGTCCTTATATGGTGGCTGAGTTTTATTCCGGTTGGTTATCTCATTGGGCTGAGCCGTTTCCTCAAACAGATGCTTCAAGTCTTGCTCGACAAACAGAGGAATATTTGAAAAATGATGTGTCTTTTAATTTTTATATGGTGCATGGTGGAACTAATTTCGGTTTTACAAGTGGTGCAAATTATGATAAGAAACGTGATATTCAACCCGATTTGACAAGTTATGACTACAACGCTCCTATAAGTGAGGCTGGTTGGGCAACAGCAAAGTATGATTCTATTCGTAATGTTATGAAAAAATATGTAAAAGACATTCCTGCTGTGCCTTCTGCTATGCCTGTTATCGAAATTCCTTCAATCAAGTTAGATAAAGTAGCAGATGTTTTGGGTTATTCTTCTTTAATAAAACCTATTCTTGGAGATAGTCCTAAGACTTTTGAGCAGTTGAATCAAGGTTATGGTTATGTGCTTTATTCTCGTCATTTCAAACACCCAATAAGTGGAACGCTTGCTATCAATGGCTTGCGTGATTATGCTGTAATTTACATCGATGGCGAAAAGGTTGGAGAACTTAATCGCAACACTCAGACCTACGAAATGGAAATCAACATTCCTTTCAATGCTACTTTGCAAATCTTGGTGGAAAATATGGGACGAATAAATTATGGTAGCGAGATTGTTCACAACACCAAAGGGATAATCAGCCCAATCACCATTGCGGGAGAGGAAATCAAAGGAGAATGGGAGATGTATCAACTGCCAATGAGCCAAATGCCCGATTTTTCTAAGTTAGGTAGCAGAAATGTATTAAAGAACTCTGGTTCGCAAGCAAATCGTTTGAAGGATTGTCCTGTTTTCTATGAGGGTACTTTCACTCTTAATGAAACGGGGGATACTTTCATTGATATGTCCGATTGGGGAAAAGGTATTGTATTCATAAATGGGCACAACATCGGTCGTTATTGGCAAGTTGGTCCACAACAAACTCTTTACATTCCGGGCGTTTGGTTGAAAAAAGGAGAAAACAAAATTGTTATTTTTGAGCAATTAAATAAAACTCCTATGACAGAGGTAAAAACTGTAAAAACTCCTATTTTGATGGAGTTGAAATAAGCTTTTGATTGATGATAGAGTTGTTAAAGAATATTTAATTGTTGGAGCAGGTAGTTTTATTGGCGGAAGTGTAAGATATTTATTCTCTTTCTTGATAAAAGGCTATAATACGTCTTTTCCTTGGGCGACTTTGATTGTGAATCTTCTTGGTTGCTTTGCCATAGGCTTACTTTGTGGCTACCTACTCAAAACAAATAGCGGACAAAATTTCATTTCCACTTTCTTTGTCTATGGAATTTGTGGGGGATTTACCACCTTTTCTACTTTTTCCAAAGAGACATTTCTAATGATTCAATGTGGCAACTATCTTAATGCCTTCATTTACGTAGCAATCAGCATATTTGTCGGGCTATTACTAACCGCCTGTGGCTATTTGCTTGCAAAGTAAAAAAAGAAAAGGAAATATATTTACTATTATTTTACACTTATAGCATAAAAATTTCTAACTTATTTTTCCACCTTTCCCAATCTGGCATTTCCTTTTGTAATAATTCCCAAAATGCGTTTGTATGGTTTGGATATATCAAATGGCATAACTCATGGGTAATAACATACTCAATGCAAGGTCTAGGAGCCATTATCAATCGTGTATTAAGAATTATTTTTCCCTTAGGTGTACAACTTCCCCATCTATTTTCCATTTCCTGAATATATAAAGAAGATGGTTTTACACCATATTTAGAAAAACGTGCAATAATTGGTTCTGCATATTCAATAAATTTACTCTTAGCATGTTGTTTATACCATTCTTTCATCAATTCTTTCGCCTTACTTTTAGGAGAACATACTATTTCAAAATATCTTCCTTTATATCGTACGCTATTAGGCTTTCCCTCTTCAATTCGCAATAAGAATTGACGACCAAGATAATAATGAGATTCTCCACTAATAAACCTTTTTTCAGGTGAACATTCTCCTAATTCTTTAAAATAACGCTGTTGTGTTAAAATCCATTGTGCTCTTTTCAATACACGTTGTTCTATCATTTCTGTTTTTGCATCAATTGGAGCCAACACTTCTACATTACCAGACGGATAAACTTTTATTCCTAGCGTTTTACGATTCGAATATTTCAATCTGTATTCTATTTCGTGTAAACCAAATATAATTTTACTATCCATTAGCGAAACCATTTTGAAGCAACATCCACAGAATTGTCAATAATATAATCTATATCCTCAAAAGATAACGGAACACTATATTCTTTTTTTATCACATCTATTAGAAAATCTTCTAATTCTAACTTCATAGTTCCTATAAGTCTATCATTAGAAAAACAATCCACAATAATATGTCCCTTAATAATTTCATCTATCTTATTTGCCGTTATTAAAGCTATATCTGTAAAATCAAAGTCTTCAACATTTTGACAAACTCTTTTATAAACTTCTAATACTAAACCGAAATATGCTCTACCAGCATTGTTATTTTGCAAAGACTCTGGAATTTCACTATCTGTATGATTTAAAACCTTTTGCATAATATCTTCTGCTCTTTTCAAATATTCTGCCTCACTTATACGACCTTGCTTATACTCTTCAATAGTTTCTTCTAACATTTTAGAGAATTTTTTAAAGAAAGCAGGATCTGTATCCATACTCTCTGTTATATATTTTGCTGTTCTTGAAGCAATCGTATCCGCCTTTGCTGTTTTACCTACAATCTTTTCTACCTCTTCCGAAAACTTCTCTTTATCAAATATATTAACCAAATCAGTAATCACTTGTACATCTCCACTTTCGATATGTGTATCTATGAGTTTTTGAATTTGTCCTTCATACTGAGAAAAACAAATTGTATCCGAATACCTTTCTTGAACTGCTCTTCGAATTTTAAGAAACATAGCTAAATCACTTTTATAACGATCTATCTGTTCTTGTGAAGTTGTTTTATAAAAATCTATTGAAGAAAGAGCTATTTTCAAAGTGCGAGTATAATCAGTTAATTTTTCATAAAAGATATTTCGTATATCATCTAATCGTAATACTTCTCCGTAAGCCTCTAAATCATTATTATTTTTAACAGATTTAAAAATATCCCAAACATCACTATGACGCTGTGAAATCTTTTCAACTTCTTCTGTTATATCTGTATACGTTCCATCAATATCTTCTTTATCAAATTCAGTATATATCTCCAAAGCATCTTGCAAATTACAAAAAACTCCATAATAATCTACAATATAGCCAAAGTCTTTATCATCACAGACACGATTTACCCTTGCAATAGCTTGCAGTAATGTATGATCTTTAAGTTTTCTATCAAGATATAATACTGTATTTTTAGGTTCATCAAATCCTGTTAATAATTTATCTACCACTATTATAATTTCCGGTTTATCACTATTTTTAAATCTATTAATGATATTTTGTTCATATTTTTTAGGAGTTCCATG
>DEPQ01000075.1 GCA_002358855.1 Bacteroidales bacterium UBA3388 | reverse complement strand
TGAGCCTCTTAGCTTTTCCAACCTATTAATGTCTATCACTACAGCAAATTGGGAGCAAGATGCTCGAAAAGTGTTTAAAGAGTTGGTAGATGTTGTTTATAGTAATAATTTTATAATCTCTGCAGATCTAATCCTTAAATGTTGTTTGGTTTTGTTTAAAGATAACATAAAATTCCAGGTGGCGAATTTTGATGCAGAGAGTGTTAGAATTTTTGACAAGAATTGGGGTAGGATTCGCAAATGTATTGAGGTGACTTTTGAGTTGCTTAAAAAATGGGGCTTCAATGATTCAAGTCTTAGAGCTAAGAATGCAGTGATCCCTATTGTATATTACATCTATCATAAGAATCTAGAGGATGATATATTAAAAGATCATATACATAAAGAGGAAAGAAAATCTATGCGAAAATGGCTTTGTATATCTCTTCTTAAAGGAGTTTTTGGTGGTCACTCAGATAGTGTGCTTACTAGCATAAGAAAAGTTCTCCGTAATAATCAAGACACGAATGAGTTTCCATTTGAACAAATTAAAGCAGAATTTGCTAATAATGATGCTAAGAGTTTGTCATTAAGTGATGAGGTGATAGAAGATATATTGAAAACTCAAAAGGATTCACCTAACAGCTACACGATATTGGCATTATTATATTCTCATCTACATTATGATACTGTAGTATATCATAAAGATCATCTACATCCTGCAAGCAAGTTTAACAAACTTGCACTAAACGATTTTAGTGATAATGAAAAGAAATATGAATTTTATAAAAATCCAGAGAATTGGAATTCGATATTAAATTTACAACTAATTTCAAATTCTACTAATGAATCTAAGAATGATGAAGATTTAGCTTGTTGGGTACAAGAAAAGAATATTGATTTAGACTCTCAAATTATTCCAAAAGATGTTAGTCTTGATTTTGATAACTTTGAGGAATTTTTAACTAAAAGAAAAGAATTGTTAATAACTACTATTAAGAATATAATAGGGAAATAGGAAAGATTACTATGGGGTTAATAAGTGTTGCGTATATTGTAATTTTATAAAAAAAACTTAGTATATGATTTTTGTAATCAAAATATACGACATAGACAACTACTTTGAAGAAGAATTCTTTCAAACCAAAAAGTAATACACGTAAAATAATATAAAAAGCAGAAGTAAAAACAACTTCTGCTTTTTGTATTTTATTTAAAATAATTATTATTTTTGTGGAAGATTTAAAAGTGTTTTGGATAATCATCTTTTGGAATAAATATAAAAGAGGTTTTTTATGTATTTTGAATAGTCTTGATAACATTATAATATTAGATTATGGGACATAGATGGACTTTTGAAGAATGTTATGAATTAGCTAAAACGTGTAAATGTTCTTCTGAATTTAAAGAAAAAGACTCACGTGCATATAAATCATCTCTTAGACGTGGTTGGTTAAAAGAGTTTACTTGGTTTATTCCAAACTATCGCACTATTAAGTGGACTTATGAAACTTGTTATAATGAGGCTAAAAAGTATTCTACAAGAAAACAATTTCAAGACAATAGTAGAGGTGCATATGCAAAAGCATTGGAGCAAGGGTGGTTAGATAATTATGAATGGATGGTTCCTATATTTAAGCCAAAAGGTTATTGGAATGATTATGAGAGAGTGAAAGAGGAAGCAAAAAAATATTCCAGTAGGACGGAATTTTACAAAAAGAATCAATTTGTATATAATGTTGCTGTAAATAATAGTTGGATGGAAGATTTTATTCCATCTAAGATTGATATGAATGCAAAAATAAGGAGTGTTTATTCCTACGAATTTAAAGATTATAATGTTGTATATGTTGGTTTAACTGATGATAAAAAAAGAAGACATTTACAACATTTAGGAAAACATTCGTCTGGTAAATCAATATCACCAGTATTAAAATTTGCAAAAAAATACGGATTAAATATTCCTGAACCTATTTATTGGTATGAAAAGTGTACAATTTTAGACGGACAAAAATATGAAGATGAGATTATAAAACAATATAAAGAACAAGGATGGATATTGTTAAATAAGTCTAAAACAGGAATAGGTCATGGCTCAGTGGGTTGTTCTGATAGAAAGTGGACAAAAAAAGAATGTTATAACGAAGCAAAGAAATATAATAGCCGAACAGAATTTTCGCGTAATTGTCAATCAGCTTATGCAAAAGCACTAAAAAAAGGTTGGCTTAATGATTATATTTGGTTTAGTACGCTTGGAAATAAAAAATGGGTTTATGACACTTGTTATAATGAGGCATTAAAATACAAAACACGATGGGATTTTGGTAAAGGAAATCATTCTGCATATCAAGTTGCATCACAAAATAAATGGTTAGATAATTATTATTGGTTTGAAAAACCTAAACCCAAGATTGCTCCGAGAAAATGGACATACGAAGCATGTAAGAATGCTGCAAAACAATGTACAACGAGATCCGAATTTGTGAAAAAATATAAGGGGGCTTATGAAGTGTCTCGAAAGAATGGTTGGCTTGATGAATTTATTATAGAAAAGAATGTAAATCAATTTTGTAAGAGAATAAACAATCCTAATCAATACTCTATATCTTTTGATGATAGTTCTTGTTAGTTTTTATATAAATATGTAAAAGTCAAAATCTAATGCGTGAAATAAGAAATAAAAGCAGAAGTAAGAAACGACTTCTGCTTTTTGTATTTTATTCAAAGTGTGTCTTTACACAGTTTTTGTCTGTATGCTATCAAATCTACTACGTTATCGTAGTAGATTTATTCTCTATCTTCGCTATAAAATTCAAAAGATATTATTTGTTTATCTACCTGTATATAGGGGTATGCAAAAAAGGAAGAATTGATATTCTTTTAAGCGAGAAATTTCTTCTTTTTTTTCCTGTGATTTCTTCTTTTTTGGTAGTTTTTTTTCTTGATTTTTGGTCTAATGGTCAAATTTCATATATTATTTGTACTTTTGTTGGCAAATAATAAGCATATGAGCGATTTACAAACATACGTTGAGGCTGTAAAAATTATTAAGGAAGCGATATTGTGTAGTCAGTATCGTGCAGCATCTGCGGCTAATAAAGAACAACTTTCGTTGTATTATGGTATAGGTTGCTATGTTTCTAAAAATTCTCGTGAGGGCTTTTGGGGCAAAGGTGCAATTGAGACCATTAGTCAGCAGCTACAAAAGGAATTGCCCGGACTTCGTGGATTCTCGGCTGCCAACATCAAATTTATGCGTCAATTCTATGAGGTGTGGTGTGAGGATTTGAAATCGCTAACTACGGTTAGCGGAATAGGTAACAACAAATCGCTAACTGCGATTAGCGAAATTGACACCCAACTATTGATACCTTGTGAAAGCCCTCAGAAAGAGGATTTTGATGTGGCTTCATTCTTGGGATTAGGCTTCACGCATCATATGATTATAGTTCGTAAGACCAATTCTCTTGCAGAGCGTCTGTTTTACATTCGTCAAGCCCTTGCGAATAGGTGGAGTAAAGAGGTGTTGGCTGCAAGAAT
>DEPQ01000009.1 GCA_002358855.1 Bacteroidales bacterium UBA3388 | reverse complement strand
GCTTTCTACTTGGTCTAATGCAAGCATATTTTTCCCATCGCTTAAAGCTTGGCTTGGGTTAGGGTGGGTTTCCATAAATATTCCGTTTGCTCCAACTGCTATTGCTGCTTTTGCAATTGTAGAAATCATTTGAGGCATTCCTCCACTTACGCCTTCTGATTGATTAGGCTGTTGAAGGGAGTGAGTAATGTCCATTACAACAGGGAGATTGAATGATTGCATAATTGGAATTGAACGAAAATCCACAATTAAGTCTTGATAACCAAACATTGTTCCTCTATCGGTTAGAATAATCTTTTCATTACCAACAGAAAGTACTTTGTCGGCAACGTGTTTCATTGATTGAGCCGATAGGAATTGCCCTTTCTTTATGTTTATTATTTTATTTGTCTTTGCTGCTGCAAGTAAAAGGTCTGTTTGTCGACAAAGAAAAGCTGGAATTTGAAGAATATCTACGTATTCTGCTGCTAATTCTGCTTCTTCTGCCGAGTGTATGTCGGTAACAATAGGAAGGGAGTATTTTTTTCTTATTTCGCCAAGGATTTTTAAGGCTTTTTCATCGCCAATTCCACTAAATGAATCAATTTTTGAACGATTTGCTTTTCTATATGAGGCTTTAAATATTAGATCTATATCTAATTGCTCACATATTTCTTTGAGTTTTTCACATATTTCAAAAGGCATTTGCTCGTTTTCAATAACGCAAGGACCTGCCATTAAGAAAAATTTATTTGAATTGTCTTTTAGTTTTCTATAAAGTTCCATTATTTTTTGTATTTTCGCACTTTAATCTACAAAATTGAGAAAATTTTCAGAAATGAAAAAGCAAAAATCTAAAAATATAAAGATTGCCTTGTCTGCAAAGGACGAAAAATTGCTTATAAAGTACTGTTTGTCAAATAAAACAACACCTAAAAGGGCTGTTAAAAAGATTTTGCACGATTTTTTGGTGGAAAATGTTGAACCGATAAAGACTGAGGCTGAAAATCAATTGGAATTATTCAAACCAAAGCAGATGAATATTTTTGATTAAAGGTTTTCCCAATCCTCTATCGCTTTTTTGATATGCGAATAAATCACTGTCTTATTTAAAACTTTTTTATCTCTATCTAAAATATAGATTTCAGGAGTACGAATTATATCAATTCCGTATTCTTTCTTTAAAATTTCTGGTGCTATCTGCCAATTTGTCCACTCAAAAGGATTTTTCTCTGTTTTTTCTCCTACATTTATTGAAATTATATTTGCATTGTATTTCTTAGAGAAGTTATTATAAAAATCAAATAAGTCTTCTATGTTTTTTTTACAACTCTCGCAAGTTGAAGAATAGAAATAAATAATAGTATACTTTGAATCAATTTTATATAAGTTATTTATATTCGGAAATTCCTTGCCTGGAAGAAAAGGCTTTATTGCTTCTATGTTCACATTGTGTGTTTCTATTTCGCTTGGGCTTAACCAAGGAGTTTTTCCCTTGTTAATCATTTTCTCAACGATTTGAACATATAAATTTTCATTAAAAGAAAATGGCATTAACGGTAGTTTGCTTAGGTAAAGGTCTATAATATAGCGTGAATATAATGTGTCGCCTTTTTGAGTGGCTGTATTGACAAAATCTTCCATTGCTTGATAAACAGAATCTGAGGTTTGCATTGTGATTTTATCAATATAAGTTTTGAATTTTTTATAGAAATATGGTGTCGAAAGTATTCTTTGGTCTTTGAAATTGAAGTTTTGCCAATATCTTTTGCGAATATCGTATGCGTATTCTAACTCTTTGCCTTTTATTAGTTTGCCTTGATGAAAGTATTCAGGATTTGGCTTTGGGTTTTGCATTGAACTCATTAGTGAAGTCATTAAATTATCAGGATATTTCTCAAAAAAATTTGTTTGATATTTGTTGAATCTTTCTTTGGTTTGATGAATTAAAGCCATTAAGGAGTCTTTGTCTTCTGGGTATTTCTTGATTTCTAATTCGTATTGATTGGTTAGTTGTTTTAATTCTTTGTTTCGTTTTTGGTATTCAAGGTATCGTTCATTTTCTTCACAGCCTTTGACCTCATAATAGCCGTATGGATAGATGTCTATTGTGAAAACAGGACTTTTATCTAAGATGAATGAAAATAATTTTTGATATTTAGTCGATACAACAACGATTCCTTGTCGGTAATTGCCCTCTAAGATAAAACTTCCGTCTTCTTTCATTTGCAAAGAGTCTAAAAGCAAGTTCTCTTTTTCTCCGTAAGAGGAATGAATGTAAAGAGTAGAGTCTTCCATTTGATGAATCCATAGAGTGATTTTGTAGTTTGTTGTTTGAGAACAAAGACTAAGGCTCGCAATCAATGGTAATATTATGGCAATTATGTGTCTTTTCATTTCTTTTCTTTATTTAGTATAATACTTTTCCTTCTTTTATTGCCTTGATTATTTGTTCTATATTATCAGCAGGTACGTTTTTTGCAACTATTGTATTGTTTTTGTCTAATACAAACATAATTGGTGTTTTTTCTATGTCAAAATATTCTCTCCAATCATAGTTTGCAACCAATCCGTTAAGGTTTATCCATTGTAAGTCTTTTTCTTTGATAAATTTCTTCCACGCTTCAAGATCGCTTTCGGTGTTTATTGCATATATCTCAATGGAATATATATCTTTCTTTTCGTTATAGAATTTTAAATATTTGGGAACTTCTACTGAACAATGACCACAACCGGGTGACCAAAAGAGTATGATTTTGTAATCTTTATTGCATTCTTTTGTACTATGCCAAACGCCTGCGGAATCCATACATGCTAAGTCGGGAACTTGCTTTCCAAGTAGAATGTTTTCCCATTTGTGTGCTCTTTCTATGTTTTTGTCCATATCAGAGGGCGAAACCCAATCGGCAATTCCTGTTTCGTAATAGGCTTTTATTAGTTCTACGTAGATTTTGTCGTGTCCCATATATGGACTTTGAAGATAACGTTCAGTTATGTTGTGAATCAAGAAGCGTTTCATTCCTTTTGAATCTTTCGCTCTTTCAATTACTTTGTGGGCATAGTCAATTATTGAATCAACTCTTTCGTATTTCATCACATCTTCCCAATAGCGATTATAGTTTTGAAAGAAAACCATCTTAGGTGTGCGCAATAATCCTGCACAAGAAAGATCTATGTTGTCAAAATAATGATTCTTGTAATAATACCAACGTTGTGCATTCCATTGTGTTGAATCGGCTGTTCCGTCTTCTTTGGTTGGTACAGAAAATTCTGGAATTGTTATTGGTTTTGTGGCGTTAAATATTTTTGAAAGTAAGTAATCTGGATATTTTTCAATAAAAGCTTGTTTTATGCTATCGTTTTGTTCGTTTAATTTTTTTAATTCCTTGTCGTAAACTGCTTTTTCTACCTTTTGTTCTTTTAATTGTTTTGCAATTTCTTGTATATGCTCGGTAGATTTCATATATTCATAGTAGGCTTTAAGTTCATCGCTACCTGATTTGACTTGCATATTTTGATTCCAATTTGAATCCTTTGTTTTTAGTCTTACTTTGTTTTCGTTTTGCAGTATAATCTCAACAAATCTCCCTTTTAAATCACTTAGAAAGTAAATTCCACTATCTAATTTCTTGTCTTTGGACTTGAATGTGAAAGTCCCTTTCTTATTATATGCCGTATCAAAAGCGTAAGTCTTATCAAGATAGTAATGTCCCAAAATAAGTGCAGTATCTTTATTGTCAGTTATTTCTATTTTTATGTCATATTGAGCAAAAACTTGAAGATTGCAAACAATAAATAACAATAATAGCGAAGTTTTTCTTAAATATTTCATAGTCATTTTTTATTTCATTTCTATATTTAACGCAAAAATAATCATTATCTCATAATAAAAGACAATTTTTTCTTAGAAATCGTTTCATAAATCAAAGAAATATTTTTTTTAATCAAAGAAATAATTTTTTAAAACAAAGAAAAAATCTGACAAAATGGCGTTTTGTTGAACTTGGAATAGTTTTTGCTGTTAGTATATCAAAATTAAAAAAAAGTAAACTATGGAAACAACAAAATTAAAATTAGAAAATCTTAATCGTTTTGCTCATAATCTTATTGCAGAAGCAAGAGATGGTAAATTAGATCCTGTAATCGGAAGAGACGAACAAATACGTAGAGTATTGCAAATCTTATCGAGAAGAACAAAGAACAATCCTGTTTTAGTAGGAGAGCCGGGCGTTGGAAAAACTGCAATAGCCGAAGGGTTAGCACAAAGAATTTTCAAGAAAGATGTGCCAGAAAATTTAAAGGATAAGTTGATTTATTCTTTGGATATGGGGTCTTTGATTGCTGGTGCAAAGTATAAAGGAGAATTTGAAGAAAGATTAAAAGGAGTAATCAATGAATTGGTGGCCTCAAATGGTGAAATAATACTTTTTATTGATGAAATACATACCTTAGTTGGTGCAGGAGCGGGAGAAGGTGCTATGGATGCGGCAAATCTCTTGAAACCAGCCTTAGCACGTGGCGAATTAAGAGCAATAGGAGCAACAACGCTAAATGAATATCAAAAATATTTTGAAAAAGATAAGGCATTGGAACGTCGTTTTCAAATGGTAATGATAGACGAACCAAGCGTTGAAGACACAATTAGCATACTTAGAGGATTGAAGGAAAGATATGAGGTACATCATCACGTAAGAATAAAAGATAGTGCAATCATTGCAGCAGCCGAAATGTCAAATCGCTATATTACAAATAGGTTTTTGCCAGATAAAGCAATAGATTTAATAGACGAAGCAGCAGCAAAACTTAGAATGGAAATAGATTCTTCACCCGAAGAGTTAGATGAACTTGAAAGAAGACTGATGCAGTTGGAAATTGAGCGAGTTGCAATCAAGAAAGAAAAGGACGAGAAAAAAGTTTCTGAACTTTCAGCTCAGATTGATGCGATTAAGAAAGATAGAGATGTGTTAAAAGAAAAATGGTTAGCACAAAAAAAACTTGTAGATGCGATTCAAGATGAGGTAAAGAAGATAGAATCTTATAAATTTGAGGCTTCAAAAGCGGAAATGGAGGGTGATTATGGGAAAGTGGCACAATTGCGTTACGGAAAGATAAAACAAGCCGAAAATGATTTAGAAAATTATAAGAATCAATTAAAAGAACTTCAAGTTTCAGGGGCTTTGATAACCGAAGAAGTGGATTTTAATCATATTGCAGAGGTTGTATCGCGTTGGACAGGCATTCCGCTTGCTAAAATGATGGAAAGCGAAAAGGAAAAACTATTAAATCTTGAAAAAGAATTGAATCGTAGAGTGATTGGACAAGAAGAAGCAATCAAAGCAGTTGCTGATTCTATTAGAAGAAGTCGTTCGGGATTGAATGATGCGAATCGTCCGATAGGTTCTTTTGCTTTTCTTGGTAGTACAGGGGTTGGAAAAACAGAATTAGCAAAAGCTTTGGCAGAACAATTGTTTGATAAAGATGATTTGATGATTAGAATTGATATGAGTGAATATCAAGAAAGACATACAGTCTCTCGTTTGATTGGAGCGCCTCCGGGATATGTCGGATATGAGGAAAGCGGACTTTTAACTGAGGCTGTAAGACGTAAACCTTACTCTATCGTTCTTTTAGACGAGATTGAGAAAGCACATCCTGATGTTTTTAATATTCTTTTGCAGGTTTTGGAAGACGGACGATTGACAGACAACAAGGGAAGAGTAGTTGATTTTAAGAATACAATAATAATTATGACTTCAAACATAGGTTCGAATATTCTTCAAGAGTATTTGGAAAGCGATAAAGAGTCTTTGATTTCTAAATGGGAGGAAGTGAAAAGTGAAATAAAGGCTGTGATGAGAAAATCGGTACGTCCAGAGTTTTTAAATAGAATTGATGAAATTGTTGTCTTTAAACCGTTGATGAAAGCACAGATTAGAGAAATTGTAAGCCTACAATTAAATAATTTAAAAGCAATGCTAAAAACCAAAAATATAGAATTGATTACAAAACCAGAGGCTGTGGATTTTTTAGCAGAGAAAGGATACGATATTCAACTTGGTGCAAGACCTGTAAAAAGAACAATTCAAAAGTATGTAACAAATAGATTATCAATTCTTTTGATAAATGGTGCGGTAAGTGAGAATACTAAGATTGAAATGCTGGTTGCAGAAGATGAAATACACTTTAAAACAATCAAATAAACAAATAATGCTTGTCTTACGCAAAAAATGAGTATTTTTGCACGACAAAAAGAAACTATTATGGCGTTAATAAAATCAATTTCAGGATTTAGAGGAACAATAGGTGGCAAAGTCGGAGAAGGACTCTCACCTATTGATACAGTAAAGTTCACTGCGGCATTTGCAGCTTTTATAAAAGAACTTTATGGTAAAGATAAAATTACTATTGTCTTAGGAAGGGACGCAAGAGTCTCAGGTGAAATGGTTTCACACCTTGTTGTAGGAACTTTAATGGGCATGGGAGTTGATGTAATCGATACAGGACTTTCTACAACTCCTACTGTTGAGGTTGCAGTTACAGATTTAAAGGCAGATGCAGGTATAATTCTTACTGCAAGTCATAATCCGATGCAATGGAATGCACTTAAATTCTTAAATAACAAAGGAGAATTTATTTCAGCAAGCGAAGGGAAAAGGGTTTTGGAAATAGCAGATGATGATAATTATGATTTTGCACAAGTAGAACACTTAGGTAAATATACAACTGATGATACTACTGTTGATAAACATATAGAAAAAGTATTGGCATTAGAACTTGTAGATGTGGAAGCAATAAAGCAAGCAGGTTTTCGTGTAGCTTTTGATGCAGTTTGTTCAACAGGAGGATTTGTTCTTAATAAATTGTTAAGAGCATTGGGAGTTAAGGAAATTGTTGCTTTGAATGAAGAGCCAACAGGAGTGTTTCCTCACAATCCAGAACCACTTCCAGAAAATATTACACAAATTTGCAATGAAGTAGTAGCGAAAAAATGTGATGTTGGCTTTATTGTCGATCCAGATGTTGATAGATTAGCAATAGTAAGTGAAGACGGAACTCCTTTTGTTGAAGAATATTCATTGGTTTCTATTGCAGATTATGTTTTGAAGCATACTCCTGGTGCAACTGTTTCAAATATGTCTTCAACAAGAGCATTAAGAGATATAACAGAAGCTAAGAATCAACAATATTTTGCTTCGGCTGTTGGAGAAGTAAACGTAGTTGAAATGATGAAAAAGCACAATGCAGTAATAGGAGGCGAAGGAAACGGAGGTATTATCTATCCTGCAATTCACTATGGTCGCGATGCTTTGGTGGGAATTGCTTTATTCCTTACTTTGCTTGCAAAAAGCAAAATGAAATGTTCTGAATTGAGAGCGACATATCCTAACTATGAGATTTCTAAAAACAAAATGGAACTTACAAAAGATATGAATGTAGATGCTATTTTGGAGAAAATGGCAGAAAAATACAAGGATTACGAAATCTCAACTATTGACGGAGTGAAAATTTACATTGAAAAAGAATGGGTACATCTAAGAAAAAGTAACACAGAACCAATTATTAGAATCTATTCTGAAAGTAAAGATTTGGCTTCTGCAAACAAATTAGCTCAAAAAATAATAGAAGAAATAAAAGAAATTATAAACAAATAAAAAAACGAAGAAAAGTATGAAGAAAATTTTAGCATTAGCATTAACATTAGTGTTTGGCTTAAACGTATTTGCACAAGCACCAAGCGTAACAACAACAATTGACAACCTAACACCAACAACAATTACAGCATCTTTTGATATGGATGAAAATTGTACAAAATATCATATCTTAGCCGATGTAGTTGGAGTAATGGATCAATGGGTTCAAATGTTCGGTATGCCATTAAGAGATTTAGTTATTTCATGGTCAATAGGAGTTGAGTCAGATACAACTTACACTTGGACAGATATGACTCCAAATACAGATTATATTGTTTATGTTGTTGCAGTTAATGAAACAGATACATCAGAAGTTCTTATGACTACTTGCACTACACCACAAGCAGGAGGAGAAGGAGCAAGCGTTGTTACAATAGAATTATCAAATATAACAGAAACTTCTGTTATTATGACAGCTACTCCAAACGATCAAACTTCTAGATTTTTAGATGGTTTAGTTGAAAAAGCATTATTAGATGAAATTGGACAAGACTCTTTGATGACTATGTTAGTAGCACAACCTTATTGGTTATATGAAACAGATGTTTGGGAATGGCTTGATCTTACACCAGGAATGGAATACTATGCTTTTGCAATTGGTCAAAACGCAGCAGAACAATGGGGAGAAATGACAATTATTCCTTTTACTACATTAGTTTCTGGTTTAAATGAAGTAGAAAATGGAGGAATTACTTTATATCCTAACCCAGCTACAAATCTTGTTTCATTAAACAATGCAGAAATAGGTAGTGTTGTTGAATTAATTGATATTCAAGGAAGAGTATTGAAATCATTTGTTGTAAATTCTACAAGTCAAACAATAGAACTTCAAGGAGTTGAAGCAGGAGTATATGTAGTTAAAACAATAACACCAAACAAAGAAAAAACTTTTGTTAACAAACTAATTGTTAATGAATAAAAGGAAAAACAAAATCTAAATAAATAAGAAATTTCTTCTCAATAGTGCAAACTCAAAACGCTATTGAGAAGATTTTTTCTTTCTAAGAATATGGAAATTTCAGTAATAGTACCAAGTTTTAATGAAGAAAAAAACGTGCCTTTAATATATGAAAGATTAACAAGCACGTTATCTCAAATTTCTGACGATTACGAAATAATTTTTGTAAACGATTGCAGCAAGGATAACACACTTGAAGTAATCAAACAATTATCCAAAAAAGATTCTCACGTAAAATACATTAGTTTTTCAAGAAATTTCGGACATCAAATTGCAGTTAGTGCAGGCTTAGAGCTTTGCAAAGGCGAGGCAGTTGTAATAATAGATGCTGATTTACAAGACCCTCCCGAACTAATTCTTGAAATGTATAAAAAATACAAAGAAGGCTACAAGGTAGTCTATGCAAGAAGAAAATCACGCGAAGGAGAAACTTGGTTTAAAAAGATAACAGCAAAACTTTTCTATCGATTCCTTTCGGCAATGACAAGCATAGAAATTCCTGTTGATGTAGGAGATTTTCGTCTTATAGATAAAGTCATAGTAAAGCACCTTCGCAATATGCCAGAAAAGTCAAAATACATAAGAGGTCAAATTTCTTGGATTGGATACAAACAAACCTTTGTAGAATATCACAGAGACGCTCGACTTTATGGCAAAACAAACTATCCACTCAAAAAAATGCTTCGATTAGCCTTTGACGGCATAACCGCATTTAGCGACAAACCACTAAAAATGGCATCAGCAATAGGAATACTCTCTGCAATAATCTCACTTTTAGCCATTATTTATGCCCTATTCTCTCACTTCATATTCGATTCAGCCGTATCGGGTTGGACTTCCTTAATAATAAGTGTATTATTCATAGGAGGAGTTCAACTAATCACCATAGGAATAATAGGAGAGTATATTGCGAGAATCAATAATGACGTTCGCAATAGACCTTTATACATAATAGACGAAGATAACATAGAAAAAGAACAAAAAAACATAGAAAAAGATGAAATACATAGAGACAGACAATAAATTTAATCGTTATTGCGTAACAACAGCCCTTCCTTACGCAAACGGACCCGTACACATAGGACACTTAGCAGGAGTTTACGTGCCAGCAGACATTTATGTAAGATATTTAAGAATGATGAACGAAGACGTACTCTTTATCGGAGGAAGCGATGAACACGGAGTACCAATCACAATCAAAGCAAGAAACGAAGGCGTTACACCACAAGACATAGTAGATCGTTATCACACAATAATAAAACAATCATTCCAAGATTTAGGAATTTCATTTGATATTTATTCTCGTACATCTTCTCAAACTCATAAAGAAACCGCATCAGCATTCTTTAAAGACCTATACGAAAAAGGCAAATTCGTAGAAAAAACCTCTCAACAATACTACGATGAAGCAACAAATACATTCCTTGCTGACCGTTATATAACAGGAACTTGCCCACATTGCGGAAACGAAAAAGCATACGGCGACCAATGTGAAGCATGTGGCACAAGCCTTTCTGCAACTGACCTTATCAATCCTAAATCTACACTTTCAGGACAAGAACCTCAATTAAAAGAAACAAAACATTGGTATTTGCCACTTGAAGAATACGAAACATTTATGAGAGAATGGATACTTGACTCTCACAAAGAATGGAAAACCAACGTATATGGACAATGTAAAAGTTGGATTGACCAAGGCCTTCAAGCAAGAGCAGTAACAAGAGATTTGGATTGGGGAGTAAAAGTGCCGATAGAAGGAGCAGATGGCAAAGTATTATACGTATGGTTTGACGCACCAATAGGATATATCTCAAACACAAAAGAACTATACCCACAAAATTGGGAAAAATGGTGGAAAGAAAAAGATACAAAACTTGTTCACTTCATAGGAAAAGACAATATAGTGTTCCATTGCATTATATTCCCAGCTATGCTTAAAGCAGAAGGAAGCTATATCTTACCAGAAAACGTACCAGCTAACGAATTCTTAAACCTTGAAGGCGATAAAATTTCTACATCTCGCAATTGGGCAGTATGGTTACACGAATACCTAAAAGATTTCCCAGGAAAACAAGACGTTTTGAAATATGTGCTATGTGCAAACGCGCCAGAAACAAAAGATAACGACTTTACATGGAAAGATTTCCAAACACGCAACAACTCAGAACTTGTAGCAATCTTTGGAAACTTTGTAAACCGAACAATAGTCTTAACACACAAATATTTTGAAGGCAAAGTACCACAAAGAGGCGCACTAAACGAACTTGACGTTCAAACAATAGAACAAATAAAACAATTCCCTGAAAAAATAGGACGAAGCATAGAACAATACAGATTCCGCGAAGCCCTAAACGAACTAATGAATCTTGCACGTCTTGGTAATAAATACCTAACAGAAAACGAGCCTTGGAAAACAATAAAGACTGATGAAGCACGCACAGCAACAGTTTTGAATATTTCATTACAAATATGTGCAAACCTTGCCTTACTTTCAGAACCATTCCTACCATTCTCAGCACAAAAACTAAGAGAAATGTTAAACCAAGACTTAGCTTTTTGGTACGAAGCAGGTAATTCAGAATTGTTAAGCGAAGGAAAACAAATCAATCCAGCACAATTGCTATTTGAACAAATAGACGACAAACAAATAGAAGCACAATTAGAAAAACTACAACAAACAAAAAAAGCAAACGAATTAGCATCTGCCACAGTAGAATCTCAAAAGGCTAACATAGAATATGATGATTTTGCAAAAATGGACATAAGAGTTGGAACAATACTTGCAGCCGAAAAAGTAGCTAAAACAAAAAAACTCTTAAAATTAACAATTGACACAGGAATTGACCAACGTACAATAGTAAGTGGAATAGCTGAATATTATTCTCCAGAAGAAATCATCGGAAAACAAGTATCAGTATTAGTAAACCTTGCACCAAAAGCACTAAAAGGTATAGAAAGTCAAGGAATGATACTAATGGCAGAAAACCTTGACGGCAGTTTAAGCTTTATTTCGCCAGAAAAACCAATCAAAAACGGCGGAACAATTAGCTAAAACAAAGAAATAGTGATGGAAAATAGTTCCTATAGTAACTATAAGTATCTATAGGAACTATAAGTATCTATAGGAACTATTTGTTAAATATAAAAAAATCAAACAAATGTCTTACCAAATTCTTAAACGACAAATTCCTTGGCGAGATTCATACTTTTACCAAAAATCAGAAGTGCTTTATCATCTTACTTTCACTTTTTGCAAACGCTTTCTGCCAACCTATGGCGACCGTACCGTTGATCAAATGATACAAGCCGCAAGAAGTGGAAAACAAAACATAATAGAAGGGATGGAAGACGGAGTTGCTTCTTCGGAAATGCAGATAAAACTCTTAAATGTAGCAAGAGCATCATTGCAAGAATTAAGAGAAGACTATAAAGATTACATAAAATCACGCAATTTGCAGATTTGGACAAAAGAACATAAACGATACAAAAATATGCAAACCTTTTGTCGCAATAATAACAAAATAGAACAATATCAACCTTACTTTGAGATTTGGAATAACGAAGAAATGTCAAATATAGCATTGACCTTAGCCTATATGGTTGATACAATGCTCAATCATTACTTGATTACCTTGGAAAAAGATTTTGTTTCAAAAGGAGGCATAAAAGAAAGAATGTACAAAGCTCGCACAAACTATCGTCAAGATCAAGACAATCAAATTCAAAACCTTAAAAATACAATAGCCGAACAACAAAAAGAAATAGCCTACCTAAGAAATCTTTTACAACAACAAGGCTTGCTTGAAAAATAGCAATCATTAAAAAAATATTTCTATGCTTTTTTAAAATAAATCAAAGAAAAAATTATTTTTTTCTTTGATTTATTTTAATTTTTCTTTGAAAAATTTTTCATATATTTGCGAATGTAAAATCATATTAAAATACAAAATGAAAAGATTATTCGCATTAGTTGCTTTATGCTTGCTCTCAGCAGTAACATTCGCACAAAAAGACGTTACAAAGTTCTTAGGAATTCCAGTAGATGGTACAAAAACCCAAATGATTCAAAAGTTAAAAGCAAAAGGCTTTGTTTACAATCAGCAAAAAGATATTTTAAAAGGAGAATTTAACGGAGAACAGGTTGAAATCAGCGTACAAACGCAAGGAAATAAGGTTTGGAGATTAGCCGTTTCAGATGTTAAAGGAAGAGATGAAGGACAAATTAAAATAAGATACAATAAACTCATTAATCAATTCAAGAATAATGAAAATTATATGGCAATTTCTGAAAACGAAGAATTGTCCGAAGATGAAGATATTAGGTATAAAATGATAGTTGACAACAAACAATATCAAACAGCATTCTATCAAAAACCTAATATTGACTCTACTCAATATAGACAAATACTTCAAACCAAGTATGCAAATGAATTTAAGCGTATAGAAGAGTATAAAGCAAAGTTTTCAGAAGAAGAATTTGAAAATCCACAAGGAGAACTTAAAGAAAATATGGAAAAAATATCTGAATGGGCTTTGGAGATTTCGCAAATAGAAATGAAAGAAATTTTAAATAATGCTTACAAAAAATTAGTGTGGTTTACGATAGGAGATATTTATGGAAGATATTATATAACTATGTTCTACGAAAACGGATACAATGAAGCAAATGGAAGTGATTTATAATTTATTAACAAAATAAAAGTATTGATTATGAAAAAATGGATAGTATTTGTTTTAGGCGTTGTTTCAGGAATTGTTTTTCTATTCCTTGTATTGTTAATTATTGGGAAAACTTATGCAACCAATGATGGAATGACTTATTTTGATAAGCCGGGAAAGTGTATCTCAACAAAAGATTTTGAAGTTATGCAAGTGGTAGGTGAAGGGTATGCCTTAGCGAGAGAGAAAAAAGGTTATGTTGGAGGAATATTAGTTCTTGTAACAAATGAAAACGGAGAATTGTATTACGATGACCAAGTTATAAAAGTTCCAGAAGGAAAATGTATGCGTCAAATAGGAGTTTATGAGTATCAAACACGAATGGAAACTATAAAAACTGTGCCTATTGTGCAGGTGATGAATGAATAAAAAGTATATTTTAAAGTATAGAAGCAATTTTTTTTAAATTTTCAAGTCTGTTAATAAAAGATACGTCTTGTTTTGCAATTTGCATATTATAATCAAGTTGTATTCTCATTAGCAAACTAGCACTTACGCCTAAAACTGCTTCAAATAACATCGCTATTTGAGGAGTGAGCGGACGGCGACAATTTAAAATGTCATTCATAATCTTGTATGAAATTCCTATTTGCTCAGCAAGTTTTATTTGTTTTATGTTGCGATATTCCACTTCTTCTTTTATTATTTCTCCTGGGTGGATTGGGCGACTGCAAACATAATTTTCCATAATTTGTTTATTTATAATGATTAGATAATTCTAAAATATTACATATTGTAACAACAGTTTCAGATGAGATTTGTTTCATCGTAAACTCTATTCGGTATTTATCATTTACTCTTATTGAAGAAATACCTGCTTTATTGCCTTTTAAAACTTCGTAATGCAGTGAGTTGAGAGTAAATAGTTCCTCAATATTATCAGCTTGTTCAAGAGTTTTGATACGTAATTGATAACGTGATACTATTTGCGAGGGAAACCTATATTTTTTCTCAGAAGTTTTTCCTTTCTCATATAGTTCTCGTAAGTATTCTTTATCAAAGGTTATTTGCATTATTCGTTTTATTCATTTTTATTTTGCAAAGATAATGTTTCTTTTTTGAAATTCCACCATAAAAGTGGATTTTTTTATTTTTTTTACAAATATAAAACCGCTATCATTTAGCATTTTTGAAAAATAACGCTCATTTGAGAAAATATTTCAAAGAAATATTTTATTTTTTCTTTGATTTTTTTTCATTTTTCTTTGAAAAAATAAAACGTTTCTTTGTTTTTTAGTGTCTATATTATTGTATTGACTTTTAATTGTTGAGATTATGAGGAAGAAATATTTGTTTTTATTTGTAATAGCGTTGCTTTTGTGTGTTGGTTGTGAGGATCCGATAGATACATTAGAGAATAATAGTACTGAAACAAACACTACTCTTGGTGGAGGTGGGAGTGGAGAAACTCAAACTGATACTACGGAAGGTGAAGAAGAGAATAATGGGGAGCAAGAGCCAATAAATGACTCGGTAGATTTTGATTTATTTGTTTGTCTTAATACTATAACAAATCCAACCGACTTTTATATGTCGGCAGATTGGAGTTCGGATAGTAAAAATATTGTTTATTCGTGTGCAAATCGTGATTTTAAGGTTATAGATGTTGATTCATGGAGCGTTGTTGATACTTTTGCCGATGTTAACAATATTATCTATGATGCAAAGTTCAATTCAACGAAAGAATTTATTGCTTCTTGTGGTACAGATAGCCTTGTGAAACTTTGGAGTACAAAGGGAAGGGATTGTGTTCGCACTTTCGTTGGGCATACCGGCAGAGTAAATTATTTAGATTGGAGTCCAGACGGTAGATACATTGCTTCTTCTTCGTGGGATAGCACTACAAGAATTTGGGACGCTTATTCTGGAAACTGTATTCACGTTTTAACAGGGCATACGAGCGAAGTTGCAACTCCAAGTTTTAGTCCTGATGGATCACGCTTAGTTACTTGCTCTAATGATAATACTTTAAAAATATGGGACTTTAATTCTGGAACGTGTCTTCAAACTTTAAATGGACATACTTTATATCCTATGGACGTAGAGTGGAGTCCTGATGGCTCTCGCATTGCTTCTGTTTCTCACGAGAATATTATAAAAATATGGGACGCTAATACAGGTGTGTGTATTCTTAATATAATGGGAGATTATGTTGGTTTGAGTTTTGTAAGTTGGAGTCCTTGCGGTAATTACTTGATTTCTGCGGCTCACGACTTTGTGTTAAGAATATGGGACGCTAACACAGGTCAATTAGTCAAGGCCTTATCGGGTCATAATGAAAGAATAATGGATGCAAACTTTTCTCCTGATGGTAAAAAAATCGTTTCTGCATCGGGAGATCATACTTTAAAACTTTGGGGAATGCAATAAAAATTATGAAACGTTATATAATTGTTGTTTTTTGCCTTTTGAGTGTTTTTTCTCAGGCTCAAATGCGAGTTTGGTTTGATAAGCCTACTCGTTCTCTTGATACGCTTTCTTTCTATGACTATTCTGCTGATTGGGAGTGGGAAAATGTTTCTTTGCCTATTGGAAATGGCTCCTTAGGAGCAAATGTTTTGGGCTCGGTTTCAATAGAAAGATTAACTCTTAACGAGAAATCGCTTTGGAGAGGAGGGCCTAATGTGTCTGATTCTGCTTCTTACTATTGGAATGTGAATAAATATTCTGCTTATCTTTTAGATTCAATACGCAAAGCCTTTCTTCAAGGAGATTATGCAAAGGCAGAAAAACTTACAAGGCAGAATTTCAACTCTTATGCAGCGTATGAGGACTATAATGAAAATCCTTTTCGTTTTGGCTCTTACACAACTTTGGGAGAATTATGTATTTATACATCTTTGAATGAAGACTTAACAAAGAATTATTCTCGTTCTCTTTTTATTGATTCAGCTTTGGCAAAAGTAGAGTTTGAAAACAATGGCACAATTTATCAAAGAGAATATTTTGCTTCTTATCCCGATAGTGTGATTGTTTGTAGATTTTCGGCAAATCAAAAAGAAAAGCAAAATTTAGAGTTTTTTTATAGGTCAAATCCTCAATCCAAGGTAGAAGTTCAGCAAATTAACGATAATCAAGTCTTGTTTCTTGGGCGTTTGAAGGACAATGATATGCAGTTTTCTTTAAGACTACAAATTGAAACAAAGGGTGGTAAGGTTAAAATAGGGAAAGACGGACGTATAAAGGTAAAAGATAGCGATGAGGTAGTGTTGCTTTTGGCAGGGGATACGGATTATTTTATGAATTTCACGCCCGATTTTTCCGATTGCAATACATACGTTGGAATTAACCCGATTGAAACAACGAAAAAGACCTTTGAAAGAATTGAAGGATTGACTTATCAAGACTTAAAGCAAAGACACCTAAATGATTATTGTAATTTGTTTAATAGAGTGGAGTTAAATCTCAATCCAAATGAAAGTTTTGAGGATTTACCAACAGACAAACGTCTTGAAAGGTATAGAAAAGGGAAAGCAGATTATGGCTTAGAGGAATTATACTTTCAATTCGGAAGATATTTGACTATTGCCTCATCGCGAGAAGGTAATTTGCCATCAAACTTACAAGGAATTTGGGCAAGAGGTATTGATGGTCCTTGGAGAGTTGATTATCATAATAACATAAATCTGCAAATGAATTATTGGATTGCCTGTCCTACAAATCTTATTGAGTGTAATCAGCCCTTGATTGACTATATTCGCACCCTTGTTTTGCCGGGAGAGAAAACCGCAAAGGCGTATTACAACGCAAGAGGTTGGACTGCATCAATTTCTTCTAACATATTTGGATTTACTTCGCCTCTTGCAAGTGAGGATATGAGTTGGAATCTTTCTCCAATGGCTGGTCCGTGGCTTGCTCTTCATATTTGGGATTACTATGATTACACTCGCGATAAACAATACTTGGAAAACATAGCATACGATATTATAAAAGAAAGTGCAAACTTTACGGTGGATTATCTATGGCAAAGACCCGATGGAATATACACCGCTTGCCCTTCAACATCTCCTGAACATGGGCCAATAGATGAAGGAGCTACATTTTGTAATGCAGTAGCAAGAGAAATATTGATTTGTGCTATAAAGGCAAGTGAAACACTTGGCAAAGACAAAAGCCAAAGAAAAGAATGGAAAAAAGTGTTGAAAAATATAATGCCTTATAAAATTGGGCGTTATGGGCAACTTATGGAATGGAGCAAAGATATTGATGATCCGAAAGATGAACATAGACACGTAAATCATTTATTTGGACTTCACCCCGGCACAACTATTTCTCCAATTCTTACACCTGATTTAGCAGAAGCCTCAAAGGTTGTTTTAAATCATAGAGGCGATGGAGCAACAGGCTGGAGTATGGGTTGGAAAATTAATCAATGGGCAAGACTTTGCTATGGTGATAGAGCTTATCTTTTGTTTAATAATTTGCTTTCCGAAGGAACATTAGATAATCTTTGGGATTCGCATCCTCCTTTTCAGATTGACGGAAATTTTGGAGCAAGTGCAGGAATTATAGAAATGCTTTTGCAGTCTCATCTTGGCTTTTTGAATATTTTACCAGCACTTCCAATGGCGTGGGAGCAAGGAAACGTAAAAGGATTGCTTGCAAGAGGAGGATTTGTTGTTGATATATATTGGCAAGAAGGTGAATTAACACAAATAAAGACCACATCTCTTCAAGGTCAAGAGTGTAAAATAAAATATAAAGACAAAGAACTTTCTTTTAAAACAAAGAAAGAACGTTCGTATCTTATAAAATACGAAAACGGAAAGCTTATTGTATTGGATTGTTTGGAATAACTAATGCACAAATTAAATATATCAATAATCCACCTCCTCCAAAAAGAGTGAGAATTACAACTAAAAGTCTCATTATAGTAGGGTCTAAATCAAAATATTCTGCAAATCCACCACATACTCCGCAAAGTTTTCTATTTGTATTAGAACGATACAATTTTTTCATAGTCATTTGTTTTTTTGTTTTTGCAAATATAAAGAAAATTTTTTGTTGTATATTTGCTAATTCAAAGTTTTATTGAATTTTTTATGAATCAAGAAAGATTTGTTTTTAGGAAGCCAACTCTTGATGAGGTGGATAATGTAGTGGAAATCATAAATTGTGCAATAAAAAGACTTGGCGATGCAGGGATTTCTCAATGGCAAAACGGCTATCCAAATAAAGAAGTCGTTTTACAAGATATTGAAAATGGTGTAGGTAGAGTTTTGTGCAAGGAAGAAAAGATTTTAGCATACGGAGCATTGGTTTTTACGGGTGAAAAGGCGTATGATGACCTTAAAGGAGGAGAGTGGATTTTGCAAACGCAGAATTATGCAACTATTCATAGAGCTTGCGTTAGTGATTCTTGCGTAGGAGAGGGGTATGGTAAGTTATTTATGATTTTTGCAGAAAATGAAGCAAAACTTTCTTCCGATAGCATAAGAATAGATACGCACCCTGATAATAAAATAATGCAAGGACTTGTTGCTTCCTTGCATTATAAATATTGTGGTAAGGTTATGTACGAAAGTGTAAGGTTAGCCTACGAGAAGGTTTTGAAGTAGTGAGTTGCAGGCTTTGAATAAATCTTGCCAAGTGGCATCAAAATCTCCTGTGTACCACGGATCTGCTACGTTTTTATTCTCTTGGCAATGACTCATCATAAGAGAAATTTTGTTTTCTTTATCTTCTTTTACAAATGGTGTGAGATTTCTTAGGTTATTGCGATCCATTGCAATTATGTAGTCGTAATAATTATAGTCTTCTTTGGTAAATTGACGTGCAGTTTTGCCTTCGCAAGATATATTATGCTCTGCAAGTTTTCTTTTTGCAGGAGGGTAAACGCTATTGCCAATTTCTTCTCGGCTTGTGGCACATGAGGCAATTTCAAAGCGAGATTCCACGCCTTTCTTCTTGACTAAATCTTTCATTATAAACTCTGCCATAGGGCTTCTGCAAATATTGCCGTGGCAAACAAATAGTATTTTGATTTTTTCCATTTTTTACTAAAATAAATAAGTCCAACAGTCTTTTATTATAAATATAAAGGCTATTATTCCAAAGATAATTTTGAGGAAAGTGCCTGCAATAAATCCTATAAATGAACCAAAGGCAGAGCGTAAAGCGTTTTGGTCGTTGTGAGCAATCATTTCGCCAAAATATGCTCCAAGAAATGGTCCTAAAATGATTCCAAAAATTCCAAAAGGTCCTATTGTGATTCCTAATAATGGCAAAACGAAAATGCTAATTATAAGACCTATTGTGCTACCTCTTACACCTGCTTTTGTGCCTCCAAATTTTTTTGTTCCAATTATTGGAATTACGTAATCAAGTATTGTGATTGCCACAGCGATTACGCCCATTACAACAAGATAGGTAGAGTTTACAGGAAAATTAGGAAGAAAAATCAAGGCTAATATGCCAAGATAACTCAGCGGAGTGCCAGGTAATCCGGGCATAATAGCACCTATGATTCCTATTACACCAAGAAGTATTGCTAATATTATAATAAGATATGTCATAGTTTTGTTTTATTTTACTACTTTAAGTACTTCGCCGTTGTCTTTAACGATTACTTCATACCATTTTGCAGGATATTGTGGTTGATCAGGCATTACGCATTGTCCTTTGCGATATGGACTTTCTAAAAACTTGCCGTCTTTTTCTTTTTTAATGTTTCCGTCAATGTATTTAACCAATAAATAGTGTTTTAGTTTTGTCCAAGCGTTAAAAGTCGTTTTAACTTTCTCGTTAGAAAAAGATGTTATCGCCTCTTTTATGTCTTTGCCTTGTTGAGAGAGTGAAAGAATTTGTTTATCAAAAGCATTTGCTTGACTAACAAAAGAGTCTTCTAAGCGTTTTTGTTCTTTACGAATGTCTTTTATCATATCAGAGTAGCGTGTGTAGGCAAAATTTGTTACGAAATTAAATAACCAAAACATTGATGTTTCACTATATTCTATCATTGCTCCATTTCCTTCTTGTAGGTATTCACTTACTTGTTGCAATGCTGTGTAAATTGGCATATAAACTGTTGAATAAGTGTCATCAACTCCAAACCACATCAATCCTTTTGCAAAAGTTGGCATATTTTCTCTTGATTCTATAACCATTGAAAAGCCTGTTTGTTGTGTTGAAATTGCTCTTTCGTGTACGTATTCTACGCCATCAACCGAAAAACCCATTGGTCTCCAACGGTAAGGACATTTAAATGGACCTGCTCCTAAGTCTTGTGTCATATCCATCTTTGTTCCTTGAAAGTGATCTCGCATTAACTCCATTACATCTTGAACACTTAGTAAATTATCTGGCTTTATCCAAAGTGGCATACGATTTTTTAAATCTAATCCCATAGCATAGTTTTCGTATTGTTGCATTTGGGAATTGCAACGGCGGAAAATTGACCATACACGACTCTCGCAACCGCGTGCAGCAGAGAAATTGATTGGTGCGTATGTGTCTGAGAACGAAAATTCTTCGTCTTTGCCGTTGAAATAGCCTTTTTTGCGTGCGAATGTAATGACATCGTGGCTATAAACTACTTCTACTTCTGGACGAAATATGTTTTTAAGTGATTTTGAACTTATACTTTTAAAGGATTTCTTTGTTTGAAGAGGGAAAGTTGTGATTCGAGCGTGATTTGCGTGTGCAGAAATGTAGCCTTCTGGTATTTTCATCGCTACCCATACAGCTCCTTTTTCTTCTCCCTTTCCTATAATTTCCATAATCCAAACTTCCTTGTCGTCTGCTATTGAAAAACTTTCGCCAGATGAACAATAACCGTAAGTTTCTGTTAATTCGGCTATTACTTTTATTGCTTCTCTTGCATTAGATGCTCTTTGCAGTGCAAGTCTTATTAGACTTCCGTAATCGATTGCAGGGGTTTTGCTTTCAAGCTCTGCTCTTCCTCCAAAGGTTGTTTCGGTTATGCCTAAGCCTACTTCGTTTGCATTACGAATAACGGTGAATGTACGTTCTACTTGTGGGATTTGAATAAGCGGTCTGCCATCTCCGTAGTCAAAAATCTGTATCATTTCGCCCGGTTTATGCACTCCACCAGGTAAATAGTATAAATCGCCATAACGAGTGTGAGAATCAGCAGCGTAAGTGATGATTGTAGAGCCATTTTTTGAGGCTTTACGTGTTACTAATATGCTTGTGCAAGCAAAGGATTGTGAAAAAAAGGCTGAAATAGCCAATATTAAAATACTTAATCTTAGTTTTTTCATTGCGTTTAAAAGTTTTATTTATGCAAAGATAAGAATAAAAAAAATAAAGCAAAGAATTAAAAAATTATTTCTTTGCTTTATTAAATTATTTCTTTGCTTTATTTTTCTAACTCTTTTCTTTATTCTATCAAAATCTTTTTGTTTGCAAAGCCTCTTTGTGTCTTTATTCTTACAATGTAAGCACCACTTTGAAGATTTGACACATCTATTGTTTCAATGTTTTGACTTCCTTGTTTTCTTAACACAACTTGTCCTAAGGCGTTATGTATTTCTATTTCCTTTACCTTGAATGATGATTGCACTGTTACAATATCACTTGCAGGATTTGGATAAACATTGGAATATCTATCAACATTTACATCATAAAGACAAACATTAGTATCGGGATACGTGCCATCTCCTAATGTAGTGTCTGTTTCTGCAAAGATTGGGAACATATACATTTGACAAGTACTTGGAATATAATTGTCTTGGGTTTCCTCAAAAGGATTAGGACGAAGATAATATGAACAAATAGTATCTTCCGGAAACCAAGGATCAAGGTAAACGTAAAATGATTGTTGTCCCCATTCCACCCAAGCATTATCTTCTGCATCTTCTTCTGCTATCCTAGTCAAAGCAGGCCACTCCGAATAACAATCTATGGTTGATATCATATTAAATAAACGAGTAGATGAACCTGTTACATCTTCTACTATATAAAACAACCCATTGACATTAACAGGATTATCAAAATAATACTCCATATAAGTATAATCATTCCCACGTATTAAAACAGAATTAGTATCTATATCAGTAGAAGCAATTTCTCGTTCCAATGTACTATTCATTATTTTTAATTTACCTTTTGGGTTTGAGTTGTAAATTCCTACAAAATAATCATAAGAGGGATAAGGATAAGAAGCATTATACGCTTCCCAAAGAATATGTCTCATTTTAGGGTCAACGTAAGGATTAACGAAAGGAGCATATACTCCGACTGCAACTCCTTTTATTGTTAATAAAGTATCTGTATAACAAGGTTGAGCTCTGTCTAATATATATGGCATCAAAGTACCTTGTTCAAATGAGTACATCCACAATCCTGATTCCAAAAAAAATAATGTCCTCGTTTCAGACAAAAATTATTACCCTCATAAGGATAATTCAAAGAATCAATATTGTCGTAAAAACGAACATCACCACAACCTTCTACATCTATAAAATCAGGCAAGAAATAATCATCAAATATTGTATCTGATACATTTTGCCCCTTTACTATTGTAAAGCAAAATAGAATTGCTAAAATAAATAAACTCTTTTTCATATTGATTATTTTTAAAATTATTATTGACATAATATTGAATACTTTTTAGTACTATTTGTAATATTTAACACATCAGTCACTTGTTGCCCCACGTGATATATATAAGCTGGATTAATTGTTGCTATATTCAAAAAAGAATAATTAAATACGTTTTCATTGTAAGAAATTGCACAATTTAAAGGTGCTGTTGAATTTCTATTACAATCAAATGTAATTAGTCTATTTGATTGTAATAGTTTTGATACTGTGGCGTAATAATAATTATCGTATCTTATTATACTATTGTATTGTTTAATTCTTTTATTAATCAATGTATTTGGTTGAATAGATATCGAAACATAAGTATTAGTTAAAAAAGGCTCTATTGGGAATATTTCATCAAAACCATGATGTCCTCCTGCAAGATACAACAAACTATTATCCTCTGGGCAGTATTCTAAATCTATTGGTTCTAATTTTGCTTCAGGCACCTCTAAGCATTGGTCGTTTACTATATTTATTCCTGTGGTAGCATCAAATGTAATAAAATCTGTTTTATAGGAAACGTTTGTTGTATGCTTTCTATGTGTATAAGCAAAGGTAAATACATTTGCATTTAACTTTGAATTTTCTAATACATAATTATCATATCTTAATTCAGGGTGGGTAAAACCTTGATAGGTATATTGAGAAATATTTCCTGCATCAAAGGCTGTTACTATAATAGACGTATCATTGACGGTTCCTATTGTAGCTATTTTATTTTTACCAACAGACAATCTTCTATAAGCATATCTACTTTCCATTATTTCATATGTGCTTGGATTAGCAGTATTCATATCTATTAAATAGCTATTATCAGCTAATGCAGCAACATGTATGCCATCAGGCCATCTATATACTTCTAATTCTTTTACAGCAATAGCTTTTATTGGTTTTTCTATTTTTTGTATTGTTATTGGAGTAGGTGTTGTACCAAATAAGTCGTTTATTTTAGTCCAACCGATAAATCCTCCATTAAGAGCACTTCCACAAAAATAAATATAATCTTCGAAAATTTGAAAATCATAAACTATTACACTTAACAATTTTCGCTCAATTACTGTAACTGTACCCATTGTAGAAAGTGAAAATATTGTTTCTTGATTAATAAATGGTATAGATGTAACTAAATTGTTTTCATCTATACTTCTAATTCTAATCAAATTAGAATCAATAGCAATATTGTTACCATATGTAATTTGCCTTTGTGTTGTTGCGGTATTTCCTTGACTTATTATATTTTGCATTTGTGAAAATGCGACTATTGGCAGTAATACCAATAGTAATATTATACTTCTTTTCATTTTATTCCTCCTTAAATTTAGAATATAAAAAATTTAATTTCTCCTTGCTTTGATTGGATTTATTTTAATGATGTTTGCTCAAAGCAAGAGATGAAGCAAACATCTCTATTTGCTTAAATTGTTCTTGCAAAGGTAGGTTATGCTTTTGA
>DEPQ01000018.1 GCA_002358855.1 Bacteroidales bacterium UBA3388 | reverse complement strand
GCGGGCGTGGCGTAATTGGTAGCCGCGCTAGACTTAGGATCTAGTGCCGAGAGGCGTGGGGGTTCGAGTCCCTTCGCCCGCACAGCGAAAGAAAGAAGAGTTTCCAAGTATTCGGAAACTCTTTTTTTGTTTTAAGAAATTATTTCTTTGATTTATTTTTCTAAAACGCTGTTTTATTTTTTTATTTCTTTGAATTAAAAAATTATTTCAAAGAGTTATTTTTTTTCTTACTTTTGCAGATGGTTATTTTTTAAGAATAGACTAAAAATAATGAGAAAAACAAATAATCAAACTCCACTTATATCGGTTGTTCTACCTGTTTACAATGGTAAAGACACTATTCGACTTTGTGTTGATAGTATGTTAGCACAAGATTTCAAGGATTTTGAATTAATAATAGTTAATGACGGCAGCAAAGATAATAGTCTTGAAATCCTAAATAAAGAATATGCTAAATTTTCTAATGTAAAAATTTATTCAAAAACTAATGGTGGGGAATCAAGTGCAAGAAATTATGGAGTAGATAGGGCAGAAGGAAAATGGATTACCTTTATTGACCAAGATGATTTTGTAGATTCCAACTATCTTTCTTCGTTTATGCAAAAGGAAGCGTTACGAGAAGATACTTTCTATGTAGTTGGGGTGAAAGAAGGTTTTAGTATAGATTCTTTAAAGCTACAATACAATATTTATGCCTCAGGAGAAACCAATGAAACTATGCTTCAATTACTCTCAAATAATGGAACAACTTGGGGAAAGTTGTTTTTAAGAAAGCGATTGATAGAAAATGATATTCGATACAATGAAAACGTATTTTATGGAGGAGATAAACTCTTTACAATGCAATATGCCGCTTTTATAAATCGAGTGATATACAACGAAAAAACTTTTCCTTATAACTATGTAAACAACTTTAATCCCTCAAAATTTATGAAAGATTTTGAGAAAGAAATGATAAATTTTCTTGAAATAGAAATCAACTTAAAAAAATCTTTCTCCTCACGCTTTAAATACCAATGGTTAGTTGTTCATCTTAAACTTTTGGTACTTTCAATTTATGCTTGCTATCATAAATCCAAAGAAAGAAAAGAGAAATTAGAGATCGTGAAAAATCATATCAATGAAAATAATGATTTTGTTAAAGTGTTGGTATCTCAAAATTGGAAATCAAAAATTATTTTCAATGCACTAAGTAATAAATCATGTTTCTTAGTAGATAGATTTTTGGCGTTGTTTATACCAATGATTGTTTGGACGTTTGCAAACAAAAGAATACCATTTTTTATTAAGCGATTGCTAAAATCTTTCGCATAAATCATACAAAAAAAGCGTTGAAATTTTTCAACGCTTTTTGTTTTTATTTTATTAAGAATGTGTATTCGTCCCAATGTTTTAAGGCCATGCCTGTTCCTCTTGCGACTGCTCTTAGCGGGTCTTCGGCTACGTGAACAGAAAGTTTTGTTTTGTTTTGTAATCTCACGTCTAAGCCTTTCAATAAAGCACCTCCTCCTGCAAGATATATACCTGTGTGATATATATCAGAGGCTAATTCTGGTGGAGTCATTGCTAAGGCTTCCAAAACTGCACTTTCTACCTTTGCGATGCTCTTATCCAAAGCGTGAGCAATCTCTTTGTAGTTTACAGAAAGCTCTTTTGGAATTCCTGTCAAGACATCTCGTCCTTGAACAGCGAAATCATCAGGTGGATTTTCTAAATCTGGAATTGCTGCACCGACTGCTTTCTTTATTCTTTCAGCCATACGTTCTCCAATATGGATATTGTGTTGTTTTCTCATGTATTCCACAATGTCTCTATTGAATTCGTCTCCTGCTATACGGATTGATTTATTACAAACAATACCTCCTAAGGCTATAACTGCAATTTCGCTTGTTCCGCCTCCTATATCAATAATCATATTGCCCTCTGGCTCCAATACATCAATACCTATACCGATTGCGGCAGCCATTGGCTCGTGAATAAGACGAACATCTTTTGCTCCTGCTTGCTCTGCTGCATCTCTAACGGCTCTTTCTTCTACGTTTGTAATGCCCGAAGGAATACAAATAACCATTCTAAGTGATGGAGGAACGATTGTTTTTCTTAGATTCATCATTTTGATAAGTTCTCTAATCATATCGTTAGCCATATCAAAATCTGCAATCACTCCATCTCTCAATGGTCTTATGGTTTTGATGTTTTCGTGTGTCTTACCGTCCATTTGCATAGCACGTTTCCCAACTGCTATGATTTTTTTGGTGGTTTGATCAACCGCTACAATCGATGGCTCATCTACAACAACTTTATCGTTGCAAATTACAATCGAATTAGCAGTTCCTAAGTCTATTGCGACCTCTTTGGTCAAAAAAGAAAATAATCCCATTTATCTAATTTCTTGTTTTGCGTTCTTTTACGTTCTTTTATTCTTAGAGTTTCAAAACTCCATGACTTTTTTAGTGTTTGAAGTGTCTGAATCCTGTTATTGCCATAGCTATTGCGTTTTCTTGACAATAGTCTATAGTTTTTTGATCATTAACACTACCGCCTGGTTGAATAACTGCTTTTATTCCTTCTTTGTCTGCAATTTCTACACAGTCAGGAAATGGGAAGAAAGCATCAGATGCCATTACTGCTCCTTGCAAATCGAAGTTGAAACTCTTTGCTTTTTCAATTGCTTGTCGTAAAGCATCAACTCTTGATGTTTGACCTGTTCCACTCGCACAAAGTTGTAAATCTTTTGCAAGTACAATTGCATTTGATTTTGTATGTTTCACAATCTTGTTTGCAAAGATTAAATCTTCTTTTTGTTTATCTGTTAAAGGAGTTGATGTGATTGAAGATAATTCTTCTACTTTTTCGGTTTTGTTGTCTTGCTCTTGAACCAAAACTCCATTTAAAGCAGAACGGAATTGTAAAGGATTTGCTACTGTTTCTTTACGTTTAAGAAGTATTCTATTCTTTTTACATTTCAATATCTCTAATGCCTCAGCTGAATAGTCAGGAGCGATACATATTTCCATAAATAAACTATTCATTTCTTCGGCAGTTTCTTTGTCAATAGGACGATTGCAAACCAGAACGCCACCAAAAGCCGATACATTATCGCATGCTAAAGCTGCAACGTAGGCTTCTTTCAATGTAGGACGTGTTGCAATTCCGCAAGCATTGTTGTGCTTGATTATAGCGAAGGTTGTGTCCTCAAAATCATCAATCAATCTGCATGCAGCGTCAATATCTCCAATATTGTTATAGGAAATTTCTTTTCCGTGAAGTTGTTCTACAAACGAATCTAAATCTCCAAAGAACATTCCTTTTTGATGAGGATTTTCTCCATAGCGAAGAACCTTTGCTTCATTGTAACTTTCCTTGAATGCAGTAAGATTAGTTTCTCTGTTGAAGTAATTGAAAATTGCAGTGTCGTAATCAGAACTTTCCATAAAGGCGTATGTTGCAAAACGTCTTCTTTCTTCCAATGTAGTAAAGCCATTGTTTTTGTTTAGAATGTCTAACAATTCTGCATAATGGTTTACAGAAGGCACAATCACAACATCTTTAAAGTTTTTAGCCGCTGCACGAATTAAAGAAATACCTCCTATGTCTATCTTTTCGATTATGTCTTGTTCAGGAGCGTTACTTGCAACTGTTTTCTTGAAAGGATATAAATCCACAATGACTAAATCTATATTTGGAATATCATATTCTTGTACTTGTTGAATATCTGTTTCGTTATCGCGTCTTGAAAGTATTCCACCAAAGACCTTTGGGTGTAAAGTCTTAACTCTACCTCCAAGAATAGAAGGATAAGAAGTTAAACCTTCAACTGTTTTTGCTTTTATACCCAAATTAACTATGTAATCATAAGTTCCACCTGTTGAATAAATCTCTACACCAAGCGAATCTAACTTTTTTACTATTTCATCTAAGCCATCTTTATAAAAGACCGAAATTAAAGCTCCCTTTATCTGTTTCATCACTAATTGATTTTTATTACAAACTATTTAAGTCTGCAAAGTTAAGAAATAACTCTAAGAAATAGAAAAATAAAGCAAAGAAAAAATTAAAAAAATCAAAGAAATAAAAAAATAAAACGCTCGTTTGCCAAAATATTTCAAAGACTCACGAGCGTTTTTCTTTTGAATTAAGATTATTATTCATTAGGAGGATTACCAGGACATTTATCCGTTATTCCTAAGTAATAAAATTGGCACTCATTATTAGGAAGGGCTTTATTAGTTTTAGTCGCCTTATTATAGGCAGCCATAATCTCTTGTGTTTGTTCAGTATTATTTTCTATATCTTTTATTGAACATTTTGCTGAGATTGAACCATCATCTTGTCTTCTATTTGTAGTCAAATACCTACACATATTATTCATATTTAATTTATTTTTAATAATTATTAAAATCCTATTCCTCTCCCCATATCTTAATTTTTTTATCATTTGAACCGCTGACTATTTTTGTGCCATCGGGACTAAATGCTACGGAACTGACATATCCTGAATGTCCCGTCAAGGTTTGACGAAATTCTTCTTTGTTTGCATCCCATATCACAAAGGTATTATCATCTGAACCGCAGATAATTTTTTTGCCATCGGGACTATATGCTACGGAAGTGACACGACCCCCACCTGCACCATAGGTTGCAAGGCATTGTCCTGTGTTTGCATCCCATATCTTAAAGGTTTTATCAATTGAACCGCTGATTATTCTTTTGCCATTGGGACTATATGCTACGGAAGAGACTCTATCTAAATGTCCCTCCAAGGTTTTAAGGCATTGTCCTGTGTTTGCATCCCATATCTTAATTTTTCTATCCCATGAACCGCTGACAATTTTTTTGCCATCGGGACTATATGCTACTGATTCGACATTTTTTAAATGTTCCTCCAAGGTTTTAAGGCATTCTCCTGTGTTTGCATCCCATATCTTAATGTGTCTATTCCCTAAACCGCTGACAATTTTTGTGCCATTGGGACTATAGGCTACGGATAAGACACTTCCTGAATGTCCCTCCAAGGTTTGAAGGCATTCTCCTGTGTTTGCGTCCCATATCTTAATGGTTTCATCCCCTGAACCGCTGACTATTTTTGT
>DEPQ01000010.1 GCA_002358855.1 Bacteroidales bacterium UBA3388 | reverse complement strand
TGGTTGTAAATACGCTTATTGCAACACCTTATCTTCTGTTATTCTTGGTAATAGTGCTACTTCTATTGGAGATTATGCGTTCTATAATTGCAGTAGTTTAAGTTCTGTTACTTGTCTTTCCGAAACAGCACCTATATTAGCAGAAGAAGTTTTTCTTAATACTCCTAATGAAAAGAATTTAATAGTTCCTTGTGGTGCATTGGATAATTATATAAATTCAACTTGGAACGATTATTTTGCAAATATCATTGAAGAAATTGCTTTTACAATTACTGCTAATGTAAACAACGATGCTTTTGGTAGCGTTGCGATAGAAAACAACTGCTCTACTGCTACGCTTACTGCAACTGCAAATGCTTGTTATCAATTTGTTGGTTGGAACGATGGCAACACCGAAAACTCAAGATTAGTTACCCTTTCAAGCGATACAACTCTAACTGCTAACTTTGAAGTTATGGTTGTAAATAATGATATTACTGCAACTATTTGCGAAGGACAAGTTTACAACGAAAACGGATTTAATGTTTCGGAAGCTGGTACTTATACACAGACTTTACAAACTGCAAACGATTGTGATAGTATCGTTACTTTGGTTGTTACTGAATATCCTACTTTTGATACTACTATCAATGCAACAATAAACGCAGGAGAAACTTATGCTGAGTTTGGTTTCAACGAAAGTGAAGCGGGAACTTACGTTCAAAATCTTCAAACCGTAAATGGTTGTGATAGTACTATTACTCTTGTGCTTTCGGTTAATAGTTCTTTACTTGATATTGAAGAAACTGAAATCTCACTTTACCCTAATCCTACAAAAAGCGAAATTACTTTCAGCCAAGCAATAGAAAAGGTAGAAGTAATAGACCTAAGCGGTAAAGCAATCCTTACTTTCACTAATGCAAAAACAATAAATATTGAATCATTGCCAGCAGGTGTTTATTACTTGCGACTAACAAATGAAGAAAAGACTTCACTGCAAAAAATGATTAAGCAATAAAGAAAAGCAAAAAGGCTGATTCAAACAATAAGAATCAGCCTTTTATTTTTTTTAATTACTTTTTAAGTTGTTTTTATCTTTGATGTTACTATCTTAATCTATCAATTAAATATCTCTTACGAGCAAAGAAAAGAAATCCTACAACACCTAAAAGATTTACTACGGCAGAAACCCAAAACGATGCGTTGTATCCGAAATATTCTACTACGACTCCGCCGATTAAAATGCCTAATCCTACTCCTACGTCCCAAGAAATAAGTAAGGAAGAATTAGCTGTGCCACGTTGAGAGTGTGGTGCAAGATTTATATACATTGTTTGAAAAGCCGGAAACATGTGTCCGTTTCCTAATCCTATGATAAGAGCAGCAGAATAATAGCCAAAGGAATTATTTACTGCTGCAAAAATAAAATATCCTACAAGAGAAATCAATATTCCTATTGAAGCATTTTCTACAATTTTGCCTTTACTTAACGTTCTATTGCCTATTAAGCGTGAACATATCAATCCCAAAGACATTAACAAGAAAAATAATCCCGTTCCGCTTGTTATTCCTAATTGTTCTTTACCATAGATAGCTATATATGTAGAAAGTATTCCGTAAGAGAAAGCAAAACAAACCATTGTTAGCGATTGACTCCACGATTTCAATAAGAAAAATCTGTCTAACGAAATCACCTTTTTGTCTTTTATCAATTCTCTTTTTTCTAACTTTACTGTGGAATTTATTACTAAGCCAATGCCTGCAACAATCATTGAGATTGTAAAAATTAAATCAAAATTGTGAGTTAGTTGATAAATATATATTGCAACAGAAGGGCTGATTGCTGTTGCTATATTGTTACTTAATCCGTAATATCCTATTCCTTCTGCTCTCCTTGAAGGATGCAAAACATCTATTGCAACAGTACTATTTGCAACTGTTGTAGCTCCAAAAGGGGCTCCGTGAAGTGTTCTAACGATTGCAAAAAGTAAAAGCGAACCTGCAACTAAATAACCTGCAAAGAATATAAACATTAGAAAAAAGCAAATCAAAAGGACTTGTTTTCTTGGATAAGAATCAACAATAAAGCCACTAAAAGGACGCACTAAAAGAGCCGTTAGTGTATATCCTGAAAGGACTACTCCTATTACGTGTTTATCTGCTGCAAATGTTTCACTAAGATAAATAGGCAACAAGGGTGTTACCAACATAAAAGAGAAAAATATCATAAAGTTGGCAAGCCATACTTTTATGTAATTGGAATTCCATAATTTTTCTCTCATAGCATTTCTATTTTTTTAGGAGTTGTTGCATGTATTTAACTTCCAAATATAACACTACAAAGGCTACAAATGTAGAAAGTATGTCTGCAAAAGCGGAAGAAAGCCATACCCCATTTAATCCCCAGAATTTTGGTAAGATGAAAAGCAATGGAATTAAAAATATTAGTTGTCGTGTTAGGGAAAGAAAGATTGCTTTTTGTGCTTTGCCTATTGATTGAAAGAAATTAGAGGCTACAATTTGCATTCCTACCACAGGAAAGGTCATCATAAACAATCTAAATCCTGTAATTGAGAGATTTATCATTTCTTCATCGTTTGTGAAAGCAGAGGCTATTAGTCTCGGACACAACTCTGCTAATAAAAATCCTATGGTTGTGATTACAAATCCTGCTATCATTCCTTTTTTTAGAGTAGATAAAACTCTATGTTGAAGCTTTGCTCCATAGTTATAGCCAATAATCGGTTGCATTCCTTGCGTTAGACCAAGTATAATCATAACAAATGTAAATGCAATGCTATTTATGATTCCGTATGCACCTATTGCTAAATCTCCTCCGTATTTTTTTAGTTGAATATTCACTATTATAACTACTAAACACGCAACAAGATTTGTCATAAAAGGCGACATACCAATAGCACACGCATCGAAAACTATTTTCTTTTTTAACTTGAAACAATCTTTTGTAAAGTGTACTATTTGATTTTGTTTTAAGAATATAAAAATCAAAACAAAGGTTGCAATTACTTGTGTTATTACCGTTGCCCATGCTGCTCCTGCTATTCCCCATTTAAAGACTAAAATAAATAATGCGTCTAAAACTGCATTCAAGCCTACGGCAAATATCGTTACATACATCGCTTTTGATGGATAACCTGCCGAACGCAATACTGCATTCAAGCCTAAGTAAAGGTGAGTAAAGACATTTCCTATTAGAATAATGAACATGTATTCTTTTGCATAGCCTACGGTTTGTTCACTTCCACCAAGTGCATATAAAATCGGTTCTAAAAAAGGCAAACACGCAATTGTGAAAAGAATTCCAAAGATAAGATTTAGTATAATTACATTTCCTAAAACAAGTCTTGCGGTTTTGTAATCTTTTTCTCCTAATTTGATTGAGGTTAAAGCCGATGCTCCAACGCCAACTAAGGCTCCAAATGCCGCAGCTAAGTTCATAAAAGGAAAAGTCAAAGCTAAGCCCGATATAGCTAAGGCTCCAACTCCTTGTCCTATGAATATTCTATCGACAACGTTAAATAAACTTGATGCAATCTGTGCTATAATTGCAGGAGTTGCATATTGCAACAACAAAGTTCCTATTTTCTCTCTGCCTAAGATTAGGGCTTTTTCTTCGTTTACTTTCATATTCGCTTGCAAAATTACAAAAAAATAAGGTGTACCTGTTATGATACACCTCATTTTTTCTTTTATTTTTATTTCTTATTATCCTAAGAACGCTAACAATACACCCGCTGCAACTGTTGAACCAATAACACCTGCTACGTTTGGTCCCATTGCGTGCATCAACAAGAAGTTACTTGGATTTGCTTCTTGTCCTACGTTTTGAGAAACACGAGCTGCCATTGGCACAGCCGATACTCCCGCAGAACCAATCAAAGGATTGATTTTATTTTTAGAGAATACGTTCATCAATTTTGCAAACAATACCCCTGAAGCACTACCTAATGCGAATGCAGTTACTCCAAGAACAAGAATTCCTAAGGTTTGAGGGTTAAGGAATGACGATGCGGTTGCAGTAGCTCCCACAGATATTCCTAAGAATATTGTACAAATATTCATCAATTCATTTTGTACTGTTTTGCTTAAACGTTCTGTAACTCCACATTCACGCAAAAGGTTTCCTAACATCAAGCAACCTACAAGCGGTGCCGCTGCTGGTAACAATAAAGCAATGATTGCTGTTACAAGTATTGGGAAAATGATTTTTTCAGTCTTTGACACCTTACGCAATTGTTTCATAACAATTTGACGTTCTTTTTCAGTAGTCAAAGCTTTCATAATAGGAGGTTGAATAACCGGTACTAACGCCATGTAAGAGTAAGC
>DEPQ01000008.1 GCA_002358855.1 Bacteroidales bacterium UBA3388 | reverse complement strand
TTTCACTGAAAACACTATCCTTTCCATCACTTAATGCTGTTGAAAAAGTATTTCCATTATCTTTTCTCTGAGAATAACTTCCCTCAAAGCCTAATTTTAAATATAGTTTCTCGCTTTGTTGAGCAAAAGACAAGGATTGATGCAATAAAAACAATACAAGGATAAAAATAAAACGCTTATTTAATAACATAAATTCAAAGAATTATAAAAATACAACGCACAAAAATACGACTATTTTACTAAAATATTTATTCAAAAATCAAAAAATCACTATAAATGAGTATTGTTGCGTGTGTTTTTATTATCTAATTTTGCAACTGAAATAATAATTAGGATTAAAGAAATGAAGAAATGTATTTTTAACTTGCTGATATGTTTATCCTTCTTAGGACAAACATATATTTTTGCACAAAAACCACATAACGAAGGACTGTCGATTGAGGGCCACGTCTTTAATCAAGAAACCGAAGAGGCTGTAATGTACGCCTCCGTTATGCTAAAAAACACCACAATAGGCACTACGACTGACGAAATGGGTAATTTTATGATCCGAAACCTTAAAGCAGGGAGTTATGTCTTACAAATAAGTTGTTTAGGCTTTGAAACAAAAGAACTGAATGTAGAATTAACCAACGCCAAAACACCACATATTCACATTGAATTAAAGCCTTACGCTGTTACAATAGAGCAAGTAGTTGTTTCGGCAAACAGAAACGAAACCAAAAGAACAGAAGCACCTGTTATAGTAAACGTTTTGAGCGAAGAACAATTTGAAAAAAATAATGCACAAGACCTTGTGCAAGCTCTTCCTTTTCAAAGTGGAGTCAGAGTAGAGTATAATTGTCAAAATTGTGGATTTCCTCAAGTAAAAATCAATGGATTAGACGGACCATACACTCAAATACTAATAGATTCTCGTCCTGTGATGAGTGCATTAGGCGGAGTATATGGCTTAGAGCAAATTCCAGTAAATATGATTGAAAGAGTAGAAGTCGTAAAAGGCGGAGGATCGGCTTTATTTGGTGCAAACGCAATCGCAGGTACTATAAACATAATCACAAAAGAACCTTTGTCGCCAAGTTTGACTATAAGTTCAGACGTTCAACTTATAGGAGAAAAATCCTTTGCACAAAACTTCAATCTAAATGGTGCATTATTAAGCAAAGACAAAAAAGCAGGAGCATCATTCTATCAAACATATAGAAATCGCTCTGCTTTCGATGCCGATAACGATGGATTCACCGAATTAGGTGCCTTAGAAAATCTTTCATTAGGTACAAACATATTCTATAATATAGACAACAAAAACAAAATCAACATAGAATATCACGCAACCAAAGAAGACAGACGCGGAGGTAATAAATTAGACTTGCAACCACATAACAGCGATATTTGTGAGATGACTTCGCATCAAATAAACTCTATAAACCTTAATTATAACTTTGTTTCGCTTGACGGAAAGCATAGATTAAACGCTTATGCCTCTACACAAGCAATCAATAGGAGTTCTTACTATGGAGCAAATCAAGATCCAAACGCATACGGCAAAACAAACGATTTGACATACTTAACAGGAGCGATGGCAAACCATAAATTAGATAGATTTCTCTTTGCGAAAGCCGACATAACCTATGGATTAGAATTTAGTAGCAATAGTTTAGATGATAGAATAGAAGGTTATGATATAAGAACACAACAAACTGCAAATATTTTTGGAGGATACGTGCAGTCGGAGTGGAAAAGCAACAAATTAAACATGCTTTTGGGAGCAAGAGCCGATAAACACAGTCTTTTAAACACTCCTGTGATTTCGCCAAGAGTTAATTTACTATACAAACCCGCAACAAACTTACAATTACGTGCGAGTTATTCAAGCGGATATCGTGCTCCACAAGTTTATGACGAAGACTTGCACGTTACACAAGTAGGAGGAGAAAGCGTAAGGATTCAATTAGCAGAAAATTTGCGTCCAGAATACTCACATAGCACAAGTTTATCTGCCGATTACTATGTTCGTATTAACGAAAACTTACAAGCAAACTTTTTGTTTGAAGGATTCTACACAGTATTGAATGATGTATTTGCACTAAGGACTATTGGACACGACACAAACACACAAACAATGATTCAAGAGCGTTACAACGCTTCGGGAGCCACAGTATTAGGAGCATCATTGACTGCAAAACTATCGTATAAAGACTTTTTAGTAATTTCAGCCGCTTATACACTTCAATCAAGTCGCTATAAAGAAACAGAATACTGGTCAAACGATACTTTGGTTCAAGGAACAGATAAATTACTTCGTTCTCCCGATGACTATGGCTTTGTAAGCGTGGACTACAATCCTACAAAAAAATTAGGAATCAATGTTTCGGGAACATATACAGGCAAAATGTTAGTTCCACACTTTGCAGGCTACATAGAAAACGATAGATTGGAAATCACTCCACGCTTTTTTGACTTAAATACCGCTGTAAACTATGATTTTAAAATAACAAAAAACAATACAATTCAAGTAAAAATAGGAGTAAACAACATCTTTAATTCATTCCAAAAAGACTTTGACCAAGGAATTAACAGAGATGCAGGATACATATACGGACCTACACAACCAAGAACTTATTATATAGGTTTAAAACTAAAAATCTAAAATTTTTTAACTTTCGCCAAATGCAAATCCTAAGGTTTTGAAAAATTATTCCTTAGGATTTTTTTTGTAAGTTAAACTTTATTCATATATTTGCACAAAAGAAGAAAAAATAAAACTAATAAATAAAAAAACATGAGCAACAAACAATTGATTTTAGCAATAAATCCGGGCTCTACTTCAACAAAAGTAGCAGTCTATGACGGCGAAACACAATTATTCGTTAAGAATATAAAACACTCAGCCGAAGAAATAGCAAAATTTGAACGCATAGCAGACCAATATGAGTTTAGAAAAGCTCTTATTTTGGAAGAAGTAGCAGCAGCAGGCTATGACTTAAACGAATTTAAAGTAATCGTAGGACGTGGAGGTTTAGTAAAACCAATTTCTTCTGGTGTTTGGGGCGTAAACCAAGCCATGATAGAAGACTTAAAGAAAGGAGTATCAGGAGAACACGCTTGTAACTTAGGAGGACTTATAGCAAACGACATCGCAAGTGGCTTAAATAATGTACCAGCCATTATTGCAGACCCTGTTGTTGTAGATGAAATGGAGCCATTGGCAAGAATAAGCGGACATCCTAAATTCCCACGCCGTTCAATCTTCCACGCATTGAACCAAAAAGCAATCGCAAGAAAATATGCAAAAGACCACAACCAAAAATACGAAGACCTTAACCTTATAATCGTACACTTAGGAGGTGGAGTTTCAGTAGGAGTACACAAAAAAGGCTTAGTAATAGACGTAAACCAAGCCTTAGACGGAGAAGGTCCATTCTCACCAGAAAGAACAGGCTCTTTACCAGTAAATGAAGTAGTAAACGCATGTTTTAGCGGACAATACACAAAAGAACAAATAAAGAAAATGATAGTAGGCAACGGAGGATTTGTTGCATACTTAGGAACAAATGACGCATACACTGTTGAAGTAAAAGCAAAAGAAGGAAGCGAAGAACATGCCTTTATTCAATCAGCTATGGCCTATCAAGTAGCAAAAGAAATCGGTGCAGCAGCAACTGTTTTGAATGGAAAAGTAGATGCAATCGTTCTTACAGGAGGAATTGCTTACGGAAAACCTTTCGATGAAGAAGTAATAGAAAGAGTAAAATTCATTGCACCGGTAGAAATCTACGCAGGCGAAGACGAAATGGGTGCCTTAGCAATGAATGCAACTATGTTCTTGAACAAAGAAATAGAATGCAAAGAATATAAATAAGAGTTGAGGAAATAATCCTTTGAATTAAAACACAAAGTGGCGGTTCTATAAATTAGAATCGCCACTATTTTTTGTATGTAAACAAAATTTCTATAAATTTAACGCCGAATGCGTGCGATATTTTCAA
>DEPQ01000003.1:63617-63897 GCA_002358855.1 Bacteroidales bacterium UBA3388 | reverse complement strand
GGTCATTATTCCAAATTAGTATGCAATTTGCCATCACAGCCAAACAAATAGCAAAAACAGAGTTGAATGTAAGATAATTTGCCTTTGATTTGCAGGATTGTTCTATGATTTGACGGTTGATAATCTTTTGTTGTTCCAATTCTTTGGACATTTCTGCCCATTGTTTTTTTAATTCTTCTAATTCCATTTCTGTAATTTTTTATTGATTCGACATTTTCTTTAATTTTTCCTTTATTCTGCTAAGTTTCACTCCTACGTTTGAGATTGAAAGTCCTGTTAT
>DEPQ01000003.1:26627-63535 GCA_002358855.1 Bacteroidales bacterium UBA3388 | reverse complement strand
TCTAACCAAAGCAAGACCAAGGATTTTTCTAATATATCTAAACGATTTATTAGAGTGTGCAAAAATTCTATTTGTTGCTGTTTTTCCTTGTCTTCAAAGGTTAAATCTACTTCAAGTGGGAAAATCTTTGAGAGTGGATTGCGTTTTTTCTTTCTTACAAAGGATATGCAAGTGTTAAGACTTATGCGATAAATCCACGTACTTACCTTGCTTTCTGAGCGAAAGTGAGGAAAACTTCGCCATAATTCTATCAACACTTCTTGGTAATAATCCTCAATATAGTCTTTTTCGGCATAAATATAGCAGACTTTGTAGATTATGTCCTTGTGTTGCATAACCATTTTGGTGTATTGTTCTTTCAGGTCCATTGTCTGTTTTTTTGTTTCTACACCTCATTAGTCGCAAAACCAAATAAAAAATTACAAAAGTTGGATTTTATTTCTTTATTTCAAATGATGTAGAATAGATTATTGACGAACCGCTTTCGGTAGTGTCGATTCCAATTTCTTTTATCTCAATATAACCAAAATAGGCTCCTGTTTGCTTGTATTCTATCAATGGTTTGCCTGCTTTTTTTGCTATTCTATATGCTTTGTTTGCCTCTTTGTCAGCATAACCTATTGTTATATATAAGCAAGTTAAGAATATAAATAAACCTATTATTAAAGCAATTGTTGTTTTTCTTATTTTCATAGTTTTAATGTTTTAAACTCTTTCTTCTTTCATACGAAAATATGTAAGCACAAAAAGAAATATTGAGGCTATTGTTAGAAGTATCGGCATACACTGATGCATTATTTCTGACATTGTGTTAAAGTAATCAAGAAATGGCTCATCGTCATAGATAAAATCATACATAAACAAAGGATTACAATCAACTAAATATGTATTTAGAAAACTCAATCCAGCAAATGCAAGAATTACAACAAGCGTTTTTAGACTTGCATTTTTCTTAAAAAAGTATGAGCAAAAGAATGTCAAAGCAAAAATAAAAAGAAGTGAAAAATGATCTATCAACACCCAATTTTTTAGAGAGAGAAAAGAGATAAAATATTGCCAACTTTCAATAAGATTCGTCGGATTGCCAATTAACAAATTGCTTATCGGAATACTTAGAAATAAAGCAAACAATAAAGCTCCATTCAACAACACAAAAATGTATGTAAACGATAGAATATATTTTTCTAAGCAAGAGGCTGGAAGATTTAATTGAGCAAGGAGTGAGTTTTCCTTATTAACATTAAAATCATTCTGCGTAACAATAAACGTCCACAAAAGTATAAAGTAAGTCGTTTCACAAACATCTAACTCAATACCATCAATTATCTTGAGAATCCAAGGAAAAAAACAACACAATAAAAAATAGGTAATTGCTAATACAAGTAATTCCAAGCCCTTTATTGCAAAGAGTCTCTTATATAATAGGCTTAATCTTCTAATACTTAATTCCATAATCTTCTTTCTTTAAATTACTGCATCTATTACTTGTGCTATAATTATGCAAGCTACGAATATGATTGTTAATACTGTGGTTTTACGAATTTTCATAAGTCTTTATTTTTTGTTTTGTTTATATTGTTCATATAATTTCGAAAGTTGCTCAATGTTTATGGAGAGTTGCTCCATTGTTTTGAAAAATTGTGGCAAGTATTCTTCGGAAAATTGTTTTCTTCTTAGTTCTAATATTTTTTCAACTGCCGAAGGAGAAACGAAATAGCCCATTCCTCTTTTCTCATATATGATTTCATAGTTAGAAAGCACCTCAAAACTTTTCACAACCGTGTTTGGATTTACCTCAAAGTAAACAGCTAATTCTCTACTTGAAGGAATGCGATTGTCGGCTTGGTATTTGCCTGCAAGAATTTCATCACATAGTTTATTGGCAAGCTGATGAAAGATTGGTGTTTGTTGTTTTATCATAGTCTTACGCCCTTTCCTCCTTTAATCTTAAATATGTAAGTAAAAGAAAGCCTATTGTAATGATTGAGTTTAAAGTAACATCAAAATAATAGTTATATACGTATGGTGATTTCCCGTTGATAAGATATGTAAGTGCCATAAAAATAAGACCACACATAAAAATAATAAAGCAAGTAAGGCCTAGGCTATTTTTTTTGAAAAACAAGGAGCCGTAAAACATAATTGCAGCTATGCTAAGCAGAGAAATAATACTTCGTAAGGAAAATTGATATTCTATATTTTCAGGGAAACCTATTTGATTTGGAAAGATTTGTAAACTTAAATAATACCCTAAAAGAAAAGCTCCATATATTGTAATAATTACTCCAAGAAAATGAATAATAAATATTGAGATATATTTTTCTAAATTGGAGGCTGGCAGGTTTATTGTGTGTATTCTTGTGTTTTTGTCTTTATATAACTTAAATGCTATAACGGATATAACTGCATAAATAGTCAATTTTAAAACACTTATGCCTATTATGCTTAATAATTGATTGCTTGCACACATTATTGTTGCGAAAAAAGTTATCAAGAAAAGGAGTAAGAAATACATTCTTTCTTCTTGCCAAATCTTTTTCAAAATATGCTTAATTCTTATTATACTTATTTCCATTGTTGTAAGGTTTTAGGGATTATTACTTATGAAAACAATTCTTTGAATTTTGCTTTGTTGGAAAGCACTGCGTTAAAGAGCATTTCTATATCAAGTTCGCTTTCTTGGTTTTCGGTATTCTCTTTAACAAATTTAAGTCCTCTTACATCGTCTTCGCTATATAGCATTTCTTCTTTTGATTGCAGAGTATCGCATATACCAAAGAATAATTTATTGCAAATCTCTTCGTTTGTAGCATTTAGCAATACGTTTGTATCATCAAGAATCAATACAGAGTCTATAAGATTGTGCAAATCCCTTACTTGATGTGTTGAAATAACTACGCAAGTCTCATCACTCATTGCTCGTAATATTACTTTTCTGAATTGACTCTTTGAAGGAATATCAAGTCCATTTGTTGGCTCGTCAAGTAATATTAGTTTGCAATGACAAGCTAAGCCAAAGGAAATGAAGACTTTTTTCTTTGTACCGTAAGATAATTTGTACAGGTATTGTTTTGTGTCTTCTATTTCAAAGTCTTTTAGGTAGGCTTCAAAGTCTTGTTGCGAGAAGTTTGGATAAAAAACTGAGTTTATTTTGACATATTTTTCTATTGTGAGGTGTGAGTCATACAACTCTTCTGAAATGAAAGACATATCTGCAAGAAATGCTACTTTTCTCTCAGAAGGAGTAAACTTTCCTACCTTTACTTCGCCTTTATCGGGGAATTGCAATCCTCCAATCAGTTTTAACAATGTCGTTTTGCCGACTCCGTTCTTTCCAAATAAACCATAAATGCAACCTTTCTTTAAATTAAGATTAACATTCTCCAAAACCATTTTGCTTTTCTTATATCCAAAGCAAAGATTCTTAATTTCTATCATAATTTTCTTTAATGTGTATTACTGCAATAGTGCACCGCAAAAATATAACTTTATTTTAATCCAACAAAATTTTAAAGAAAAAAATTAAAGAAAAGAATCGCAAAAATAAAGCAAAGAAAAAATTATTTTTTTCTTTGTTTTAGTAAAATATTTCTTTGATTTATTTAAAAAAAGCAAAGAAAAAAAATAAAAAAAGGCGATTGAGAAAATTCAATCGCCTTTTTTGGTTTGTTATCTTTAAGACTATTCTTCGTCTTTTGTTTGTTCTTCGTATGCTTTCAATAGTTTTGATTGAACATCTGTTGGAACTGCTTCGTATTCTGCAAAGCTCATTGTGTAAGTTCCTCTTCCTGATGTTAAAGATGAAAGTGCAGTTGAGTAACGATACATTTCTGCTAACGGAACTTTTGCTTTTACGATTGAATTCATTCCTTCTGAATCCATTCCCATTACTATTGCTCTTCTTGATTGAAGGTCTGTCATAACACCTCCCATTAATTCTGAAGGAACTGTTACTTCCATGTCGTAAATTGGTTCAAGGATTTTTGGACCTGCTGATTTGAAGGCTTCTTTGAAGGCATTACGTCCTGCAAGTTTAAATGCCATTTCATTACTATCAACAGGGTGCATCTTTCCGTCAAAGATATTTACTACTATATCTCTTGCGTATGAACCTGTCAATGGACCTTCTTCCATTTTTTCCATGATTCCTTTTAGGATTGCTGGCATAAATCTTGCGTCAATTGCTCCTCCTACGATACATGTATTGAATATAAGTTTTCCGCCCCAAGGTAGTGTTGTTTCTTCTGTGTTACGGATTGGATATTTCTTTTGTTGTGGCATTCCTTCGTAGTATGGTTCAATCATCATAAAGACTTCTCCGAATTGTCCTGCTCCTCCTGATTGTTTTTTATGACGATATGATGCTTCTGCACTCTTTGTGATTGTTTCTCTGTAAGGAATTTTTGGTGCAGAGAACTCTACTGGAATTTTATATACGTGATCTAAATACCATTTCAATGTATTGATGTGATATTCTCCCATTCCTTTTACGATTGTTTGCTTTAATTCTCTTGCAATCTCTACTCTTAGTGAGCAATCGTGTGAAGAATATTCGTTAAGTGCTGCTCCAAGTTTTTCATCATCACCACTATCTACTGCTTTTATTGCGGTTGTGTAGATTGGTTCAGGGAATTGAATTGCGTTTAACTTGTCGCCTGCGTTTTTAGGAGAAGTTAATGTAGCGTTTGTTGCAACATCTTTTAGTTTTATTGTAGAAACAATATCTCCTGCACATGCTTTTTCAATTTTTGTACGGTTTTTACCTGAATTTACAAAGATTTGTGCTATTCTTTCTTTGCTTTCGTTTGATGAATTAACAACATCCATTCCTTCGGTTACTTCTCCGCTCATTACTTTCATATAAGCAATGTTTCCAACGTGTGTTTCGTTTGCTGTTTTGAAGACAAACAATGTTGTTGGTGCTGCTTCATCGTATGTTATCTTTTCTCCTGATACTAATGTCTTAGTATGAAGTGCTTCTGTTGGTGAAGGGACGTTGAATGTTATGAATTCCATCAATCTTCCTACTCCTATGTTTTCCTTAGCTGAAATACATGTTACAGGGAATACGTTTCTTGCTGCCATACCAAGGCGTAATCCTCTTCTTACTTCATCAACTGCAAGGTCGCCTTCGTCAAAATATTTTTCCATTAACTCATCTGAACCTGCTGCTGCATTTTCTACTAATGCAAGTCTTAGTTCTTCTGCTCTTGCTTTTTCACTTTCTGGTATTTCTAATATTTCTGGTTTTCCGCCTCCCTTAGGATATTTGTACATCTTTTGCATTATTAGGTCGATAAAGCTATCAAATCCTACTCCTGCATTGATTGGGTATTGGATAACAGTGATTTTTTCTCCGAAGAATTCTTTTAATTCTTTTATTTGTTCGTCAAAGTTTGCTTTTTCATGGTCTAATTGGTTCATTGCTATCATTAAAGGAATTGATAGCCTTTTTGTGTGACGGAAAGCTATTTCTGTTCCTACTTCTACTCCGATTTGTGAATTGATAACTACTACTGCTGTTTCTACTGCGTGAAGTGCTGCTACTAATTCGCCTTGATAGTCTGCGTATCCTGGAACATCTATTATGTTTATCTTCTTATTGTTGTATTCTGCATACAAAAGACTTGATACAACCGAAGATTTTCTCTCTATTTCTATCTCTCTGTAATCTGAAAGTGTGTTTTTATCTTCTATTGAGCCTTTTCTTGAAACTATTCCTGCTTCAAATGACATTGCTTCTGCTAATGTGGTTTTTCCTGATTTAGCTCCTCCTAATAGAGCTATGTTTTTGATCTCTGAGGTATGATAAATTTTCATAACTATATTTATTAGTTTAAATTATTTAATTGTTTTGAATAGGGCAAAGATAAAAATTTTTTTCAGCTCACCAAAAAAATCACTCATTTTTTTAATCTACCTTGTCAATATTTTGTTTTACAACCTTTATACTATCTTGTTTTTTATTGTATTTAAGATTATTTTTATCTTTGCAAAAAAATTCTATGACACAACAAAGATTATATACTTTTTCTCAGGGTTTACAATACGCAAAAGACTATTGTGCAAAGCAAGAACGCTGTCAAAGTCAAGTAATTGAGAAATTAACGAGCTTAGGTCTTACAAAGGAGGAAAGCGAAGACTGTGTTGCAGAATTGATTTGTGAGGGATATATCAACGAACAAAGATTTGCAGAATTGTTTGCTGTCAGTAAATTTCATCAAAATAAGTGGGGAAAAATTAAAATAGCGTATTATTTACGTCAAAAAAGAGTTAGCGAACCTTGTATAAACAAAGGTTTAGAGGCTATTGACGATGAGGAATATTTTTCTTTGATTCGTGAAATTTTTTCAAAGAAATATTTTTCTATTTCAAAGGAAAAAAAAATTAAAACAAAGAAATCTTTTGACTATCTTTTAGGAAAAGGATTTGCTTATAACGACATAGCAGAAGCAATTAAAGAAGAGGATTATGATTTCTAAAATTCCAAGATTTCTTCAACAACTTTTCAAAAAGAATGTAGAGTTTAGACAAAATACAAAAGAGAAAGTAATTTTTCTTACTTTTGACGATGGTCCTGTGCCTGAGGTTACAAACAAGGTTTTAGAGATTTTGAAACGCTATAATGCGAAAGCAACATTTTTTTGTGTAGGTGATAATATTAGAAAACACCCTGAGTGTTATCAATCTTTGTTAAGCGAAGGTCATTCGGTAGGAAATCACACTATGTATCACTCTAACGGACTTAGGACAACATTTGAAGATTATAAAACAAGCGTTGAAGAATGTGAAGCTTTATGTGAGAGCAATTTGTTTCGCCCTCCTTACGGCAGAATAACGAAAAAACAACTTAGATACGTAAAAAGCAAAAGTTATCGCATAATATTATGGACTGTAATAAGCTTTGACTACAACAAAAAATATTCACCAGCTCTTTGTTTGAAAAATTCGCTCAAACTAAAAGCTGGTGATATAATTCTCTTTCACGACAACCCGAAAGCAGAACGCAATATGCTTTTCTGTCTTGAAAGGGTTTTGTCTTTTTACAGCAAAAAGGGATTTCGCTTTGAAAGAATCGTTTGATTATAACTGAATCAAAACGTCTTTAACTACTACCTCTCCGTCTTTTAATCTTACTGTACTTTTCCCTGTGCGTGTAACAGGCATTTCATCTTCTGAAACGTGAGTTACAAAGATGTCTAAAATTGCCTCATTGTCAAAGAAGAAATACGCTTCTCCATTTGCTTCTGTTTTTCCCGTTCTTTTAACGCTGCCAGACTCTTTACTGATATTCACAGTCGCATTGCTATATTTCTTAGACGGGTTTTTAGCATCTTTAACCACAACTGTCAATCCGCAACCGTCTAATTCATCTTCTGCACAAGAAGAAAACAGCGGAGAAACAAGCACTGCACAGATTGCGATTAAAAAAAATCTTATCATATTCTTTCCCATAACAGTTTTTTTTTGTACTATTGCACTTTAATTCTTAATTACAGAGTGCAAAACTAATAAAAAAAAGTATGAATGCAAAGAAAAATCTATTTTTAATCCTTTTTATTGGAATTTTATTCGGTGCTTGTTCAAGTAAAATGGCAAAAGTAGAGCCCGTAAATCCTAAGGAAAATAAAGAAGAAACAAAAGTAATGACAACTATGGTATTGATTAGCACAAGTTTTGGCGATATGAAAGCCATTCTTTACAACGAAACACCTCTTCATAGAGACAATTTCATAAAATTGGTCAAAGAAGGGTATTATGATGGAACTCTTTTTCACAGAGTTATTGACGGATTTATGATTCAAGGAGGTGATCCAGATTCAAAAACCGCAAAACCAAATCAAATGTTAGGTCAAGGAGGACCAGGATATACTGTTCCAGCGGAATTTAAGCAAGAATTGATTCATAAAAAAGGTGCTTTGGTTGCTGCAAGAATGGGTGATAATGTAAATCCTCAAAAAGCGTCATCAGGAAGTCAATTCTACATTGCACAAGGCAAACGTTACACTTCTGATGAATTGAATATGTTGCAAGCAAGAATGGGAAAACAGTTCAATCAAATACAAAAAGATGCTTATGTTAATGAGGGCGGTGTTCCTTTCTTGGATTACGAATACACAGTGTTTGGTCAAGTGATAGAAGGCTTAGAGGTAATTGACAAAATTGCTAAGGTTCAAAAAGATCGTTATGATCGTCCTGTGGAAGATGTTAAAATGACAATTAGCATTGTTGAGTAAGTATTATGAAGCAAAGATTAAAACAAGCAATAGAGAATTTAAAGCAGTTGAGTGTAAACACTGCTGAGGAATTAGAACAACTAAGAATACAATATCTTGGAAAGAAAGGTTTAATGAATGAATTGTTTGCTCAATTCAAGATTGTGCCTAATGAAGAAAAGAAAGAAATGGGTGCAATGCTTAATGAATTGAAAACAGCTATTCAAAATAAAATTGAAAGTCTAAGAGAAGTTATTGAGAATAAGAACGAATCTAAAATTCAAATAGACGATTTAACCAAGCCTGCTTTGTTAGAAAAAACAGGATCAAGACACCCTATTTCACTTGTAAGGGCAGAAATTATTGATATATTCTCTCAAATTGGTTATAGTGTTGCAGAGGGGCCTGAAATAGAAGATGATTGGCACGTCTTTTCGGCTTTGAACTTCCCTGCTGAACATCCTGCAAGGGATATGCAAGATACTTTCTTTATTGAAAACAGAGAAGATGGCAACAATGCGGTTTTGAGAACTCATACTTCTTCTATTCAAGTTAGAACAATGGAAACTCAAAAACCTCCTATAAGAATTATTGCTCCAGGAAGAGTTTTCAGAAACGAAGCAATATCTGCACGTGCTCATTGTATATTTCATCAAATTGAAGGATTATATATTGATAAGAATGTATCGTTTGCAGACCTTAAACAAAGTTTATTGTATTTTGCTCAACAAATGTTTGGGGCAGACACAAAGATAAGATTGCGTCCTTCTTATTTCCCTTTCACAGAACCAAGTGCAGAAATGGATGTTTCTTGTAATCTATGTGGTGGAAAGGGTTGTAATGTTTGTAAAGGAACGGGTTGGTTAGAGATTATGGGTTGTGGAATGATTGACCCTAACGTTTTGGAAGCTTCAAACATAGATAGCAAAGTTTATTCTGGATTTGCTTTTGGTATGGGCGTAGAAAGAATTGCTATGCTCAAATATGGAGTAAACGATTTGAGAATGTATTTTGAAAACGACGTTAGATTCTTAAATCAGTTCAAACAAAATTTTTAATTTATTAACATAAATATAGCAACGAAGAGTATTTTATATTTTTCGTTGCTTTTTTTATTAGATTATGGCTGAGATTCATATAAATTCAATGGCGTTTTTCGCTCATCATGGTTGCTTTGAAGAAGAAAGAAAGATAGGAACAAATTTCGTAGTTGATTGTGAATTTGAAACAGATACTACTTTGGCAGAAGAAAGTGATGATATAAATGACACAGTTAATTATCTTGATGTCTATCAACTTATAAAAAAAGAAATGGGAAAACCTTCGCATCTTTTGGAACACGTTGCAAGAAGAATTATTAAGGCTATTCTAAAAACTTATCCCGAAGTTAAAAGATGTAAAGTTAGAGTTCAAAAAATGAATCCACCTCTTGGCGGACAAATGCAGAGTGTTAGTGTTACTCTTCAAGGTGTTCAATCTTGATTTTCTTTTTCTTTCTTGCAAAAAATGTAATCCAAACATACCATAATGCAAAGATTACAACATACATTAAAGGACGTGCAACCCAATCGTGTACGTATTGAAAATCTCCTCCGCTTGCTAAGACATCTGAAAGCAAGTAACATCTAACTATATTGCACAATAGGATTATTATTGAGCCAATAATAAAGTATAAAAGCCTTTTATACCATTTGTTTGGACAGAAAATCATTACTAAAAGAAACTGCATACATTGTTTTATTGCAGAACAATCGTGAATAATAGTAATTGTGGCATAGGTTCCTAAATCATCGTAAAAGTGAAAGCTCATTCCTTCTGCTACAAAGGGGTATGAAGAAAAAGCATTTAAAAGTATATGTGTTCCATTGTATGCAAGACGTGTAAAAAAGTCAAAGACATCTGTTGTAAAAGGGCCAAATAACCATGAATTCATATTTGTATTCCAATAAAGGAAGTGAAAAACAATTGTAACAGCACCAAAAATAGCACCGTCCTTTATAATATTTCTGTTATCCTCTATTGCCCAAATATTTTGCAAGGTTTGTTTTATTTTCATACTTGTTTATTTTAATTTTGATCGTTTTATTAAGAATGGGAATAAGATTTGGTCAAAGCCTTTGTTTATATCAGCTTGCACAAAGTCTATTCTCATTTTATTACATTCACTCTTAATGAAATCTAATCGGTTTTTTATGATTTCACAGTACTGATTGCGAATTTCATCTGGATTTATTTTTAATTCACTTCCACTTTCTACATCAATAAAACGGTAATATCCCATTTTATAGTCAAAGTTTACTTCTTTTTTACTATCAAAAACATGAAAAAGTATTACTTCGTGTTTGTTGTGTCTTAGATGTCGAAGAGAATCTATTAACTCTTCGGCAGAAAAACTATCTGAAAACAAATCGGTAAAAACAATAAATAAAGAACGTCTATGAATTTGTTCTGATAGTGAGTGTAAGGCTTTATCTATGCAAGTAATCTTTGAGAGTTTTTCTTCTTTTGATTTGATTTTATTCTCTAAGAGAGTGAAAAGATACTGCTTATGTGCAAGATTTGTTTTAATTGGAGAAATATAATCTATGTTTTCAGAAACAAAAGATAATCCAAAAGCATCTCTTTGCTTGTAAAGGATCTGCATAATCACTCCACAAGCATAAATAGAGAACGAAAATTTGTTGCTTTCTTCAATTTTTGAATTTTGATTATAAGGAAAAAACATTGAGGAGGAAGTATCAAGAACAAACATCGCTCGCAAATTTGTTTCTTCTTCAAATCTTTTTACAAACAATTTATCAGTCCGAGCATATAAACGCCAATCAATGTGTTTTGTACTTTCTCCTGTATTGTACAAACGATGTTCGGCAAACTCTACTGAAAAACCATGAAACGGGCTTTTGTGAAAGCCCGTCATAAATCCTTCTACAATTTGTGTAGTTTTGAAATCAATAGAATTATAAAGAGACTTATCTCTTAATTCTTCTGACATAAAAAATAGAAATTATAAGTATTTTTCTATTTTTTCAACGAATGTTGCCTTTGTTTGTGCTCCTACAAGTTTATCAACAACTTCTCCGTTTTTCAAGAAAATAACAGTAGGAATGTTTCTAATACCAAATTTTGATGTTATTTCGCTATTGCCATCTACATCGCACTTTCCTATAACTGCTTTACCTTCATATTCTCCTGAAAGTTCGTCAATAATTGGAGCAACCTTTCTGCAAGGTCCGCACCATTCTGCCCAAAAATCAATAACTACTAATTTGTCTGATTGTGCTACCATTTCATCGTATGTAGCGTCTGTGATTTGTAATGCCATAACTATAATTTATTTTTATTGTTTAGAATTTAAAAACTAATGTCGCTTGAATAATATTGTGTATTTCTTTCATATTTGTTTCTGCTCCGTCATACCAATAATATTTTGATTCTCCTGAAGAGTGAACATAAGCTAAATCAAATCCAATTTTACTTTTTCTGTATCCAAATCCAAATGTAGCATAGTTCATAGAAGCATCGTTTTGTATTTCTACGTATGGATTACCCTCCATTGCATAACCTGCTCTTAGTGCAAAAGGTCCAAATTTCACTTCTCCACCAATTCTAAAAGTATGTGCTGGACGGAAAATATCTTCTATGCTTGTATTAAATTCATATTCAGCAAGTACATCTTCTGTAAAATCAAATCTCATTAGAGAATAGTCAGAATACTCATAATCTGCACTGATTGAACCAACAATTGAAGAAGAAATATCTCCTAAAACTACAGCTGCACTTGCTAAAAAACGGAATGGAGTTTGTATTCCATAAAAGAAAGTTGGAGCAATTGATCCTGCTGTTTGTTCATACTTAACTATTGCAGAAAAATCATCAGTAACAGAATAATATGTAGGAGTATGAACTGCAACTCCTAATCTTAAAGGAGAAATTGGTTTAAATATAGCTCCTAATTTTAAGTTTACCCCAACAGTAGACAAGTCTTGTTGTTTGGTATGCATATACGAAGCTATTACTTCATCATCTGCTCCTATTTTACTTTCGGTTAAAGTTGTCAAAGTTGTCATATCTGCAAATGGAATACCTATTGTTATCCCCCAATACAACTTATCATCAAGGTTTCCTGACCAAGAGAAAGAAAATTCATTAAGAGAACCATTATATTGTATTCTTTGGAATTGATTAAAAGTACCCGCTTCAAATAAAGAAGATATCTCGTATGTATTTGTATCTAATTCCACAACTCCTGCTCTTATAAACTCATTTTCCATATCTTGATAATCAACTATATTGTTCATTACCACAGCATCAATGAAAGAATTATTCACAATATCCCTACTCATAGCAATATTGTTTGAGAATGTTTTTAATCTATTGACCCCAAAAGATAACTGAACGTACTTTAACGAAGATTCATCTACTTTTATAGGTAAAACCATTCCAAAATTACCAAAGGTTAATTTAGTTTTATCATCTTTTAATCCTAATTCATTTGTAAAAGCAGATGTATTAGCAAAATTTAATCCAGCAGAGAATGTCATTTCTGCCACTCTATAAATACCTAAACCAGCAGGATTGTAATGAGCCGACATAATATCTCCTCCAACTGCACCAATCGCACCTGCTCTTCCCATATAATTTGCTGTTCCTTCCAAGCCCAATTGACTAAAATACAAAGGAAAAACTTCACTTTGTGCTTTAACTCCTACAAAAGCACAAATGCTTAATATAAATACTACTATCTTTCTCATATTTTCAAGTTTTATTTTTGATTTCTAAACTATCTTCTTATTGAACCGCCACTGCGAGAACCTCCTCTTGAACCTCCTCCAAATGAACTACCAGAAGAACGTGTTCCACTACTACGATTAAAAGAAGAACCATTACTTCTATTTATTGTTCTATTGTTATTGCTACTTTTTGAAGTTGATCTATTAAATAAATTAGTATTTTTATTTGTTTGTCTATTGATTGTAGAAACCTTTCCGCCTCTATCTGTTCCTGGTTTTACTGTATTATTTGAGCGAATTGGTTTATTATATTTTCTTGCGTTATTATTTGTACGAACAACTCTATTATTAGTTGTTGGTTTAACAGTTGTACTTGTTCTTGTTATTTCTTTTTTAATAGAACTTCCATTAACATTACCAGCTCTTTTTATGCTTCCACCAATGGAACTACCTCTATACATATTTGAATTATAGTCCATAGAATTGAAATAACAAACATCATGATGTGGATGATGGTGATGATGGTGGTGGTGATGCCAATGATGAGAATACCAATAAGGATTATAGAACGGATCCCAATACAAAGCAGAATAATAAGAAGGATACCACCAACTATATCCTAAATAAATAGACGTACCCCAATACAAAGGATCATGGGTATACCAATATAAATTTGTATAATAATCTGCATAATAATCACGATACACAACGGGGTGATAAAATCTTCTTAATCTTGCACTATAAGCATAGTCGTAATAATCATCTTCGTCAAATTCCGCATAATTAACATCATATTCGGTTGATGATTCGTCTGCTTGATAAGACTCGCTCTCAGCAATACTATCCTCAACCTTTACCAACTCTCTATAATGTCTTTTTTGCTTAACGTATGTACTATCTTGATAAATAACATTTTCACTATCTTCCGCAATAAATGGTTCATGCTCTTTTAAATTTGTAGCATACACATCGTCATAACCAATTGTAGCGATAGACATTCCACAACTACTGAAAACAAACAAGACGATCAAGCTACAAAACGCTATTTTAATTTTCCATTTCAAACCTTTATTCTTCATAATACACTCCTTTTCTAAAAAATGTTAATAAAATATTTGTATCTTTGCAACATATTTGAAAAGACAAAAATACAAAGATTTTTTTGTCTTGCAAATAATTAAACGTTAAATAGAGATAAAAAGTTGTATAAATATGGCAAAAGATTTTGTAAAACGCTCTGAGAACTACTCAGAATGGTATAATGAATTAGTAGTTCGAGCAGATTTAGCAGAAAACTCATCTGTAAGAGGTTGTATGGTAATAAAACCATACGGATACGCAATATGGGAAAAGATGAGAGATGAATTAGATAGAATGTTCAAAGAAACAGGACACCAAAACGCATACTTCCCTCTTTTTATTCCAAAATCATTCTTTGAAAAAGAAGCAGAACACGTAGAAGGCTTTGCAAAAGAATGTGCAGTCGTTACTCACCACCGCTTAAAACCAAAAAGAGATGGCTCAAAAGGCTTAGAACCAGATCCAGATGCAAGATTAGAAGAAGAACTAATTGTAAGACCAACTTCTGAAACCATAATATGGGATACATACAAAGGTTGGATAAAATCATATCGTGACCTACCAATCCTTTGCAATCAATGGGCAAACGTAGTACGTTGGGAAATGCGTACACGTATGTTTTTAAGAACAGCAGAATTTCTTTGGCAAGAAGGACACACCGCACACGCAACAGAAAGCGAAGCAGTAGAAGAAACAAAGAAAATGTTGGAAGTTTATGCAGACTTTGCAGAAAACTATATGGCGATGCCTGTTTTGAAAGGAGTTAAATCACCAAACGAACGCTTTGCAGGAGCAATAGATACTTATTGTATAGAAGCGATGATGCAAGACAAAAAAGCATTACAAGCAGGAACCTCACATTTTCTTGGACAAAACTTCGCAAAAGCCTTTGACGTAAAATTCCTATCCAAAGAAAACAAATTAGAATACGTGTGGGCAACATCTTGGGGCGTATCAACAAGACTTATGGGAGCCTTAATAATGTCGCATTCCGATGACAACGGATTAGTACTTCCTCCAAAACTTGCACCAATCCAAGTAGCAATCGTTCCTATCTTCAAAACAGAAGAAGAATGCGAAAAAATAAATGCCGAAGTAGCAAGAATCCAATCAGAACTCAAAGCAAAAGGCATAAGTGTTAAGTATGACGACCGCAGAGAATACAAACCAGGTTGGAAATTCAGCGAATACGAATTCAAAGGCGTACCTGTACGTTTAACAATGGGTGCAAGAGACTTGGCAGAAGGCAAATGCGAAATAGCAAGACGTGATACATTAGAAAAACAAACCATTGCAGTAGAAGATGCCGTTGCAACAATAGAAAGATTGTTAGAAGAAATTCAAGCAAACCTTTTCCAAAAAGCAAAAACATTTAGAGAAGAAAACACAAGAAAAGCAAACACTTGGGAAGAGTTTGTAAACATATTAGAAAACGAAGGAGGCTTTATCTCAGCACACTGGGACGGCACACCAGAAACAGAAGAAAAAATCAAAGAACTAACAAAAGCCACAATACGTTGCATACCTTTTGACGCAGAAGAGGAAGAAGGCAAATGTATTCTAACAGGCAAACCTTCACATCGAAGAGTAATATTTGCAAAAGCATACTAATAGAAAATGGGCGAAAACTTTTTTAAAAATATTTTCGCCCATTTTTTTAATTAGCACAATGAATATTTACCACAAATATATCTTGTTTACAACCTTTGGTTGATTTTCAGCCCAAGATATTGCCACATCACGAGCTGCTTTTATTTGATCCATTCGTTCAATATGTTCATTGTTTAATTGTTGCACCTTTAAATTCCATTCTCGTTGATCAATACTTTTAACATCTGTTTCAATTTTTATGATAAGATTATTAATCTCTTCTGAAAAAGAACTTCCTGCTGGCGCCTTCATCAATATTTGTGCGACCTTTTCTGCACCTTCTGAGTTCGGATTAGCTGCCCAAGCCGCTTTAGCTTGATTTAACAATGGCTCTACTACCATATCTATTGCTTTTTGAGCATAAACAAAAAGAACTGGTTGTACCATCGTTTCATAAGAAGGTATTTCTAATGGTATTTCAGAGATTATAAAATTCGCCTGAGCATAATCATTATTCATTGCAGCTTGTTCCGCTTTGCTTAATATTGCAGATAAGTTTTGTTCATAGTAGTCAAATATTGCTTTTTTTGATTGAGCGATAAAATTTACAAATGCAGGATCTTTATCATACTTCATTGAAGAAATTCCTTTTGTTAAAGCATTTTCTCTACTAGAACCTCTTGTTTTTGTTTCAATTGAAGTTGAACCGAAAACTTTACCTGTTTGTATATCACACATATTAAAGACTAACTCAAATTCAACATCAAAAAATTGAGGCACTGTTGCTGTTACTACTTCATTTGTGATAATAACCGTAGGGACAACTGCAAAACGAGAAATGTGAGGAAGAGATCCTATTCCATTTTTTGTTAATGCTTTTTGCAACTTTTGTTGTACTTGTGAATCTAACTTTTCTGATAAATTATAGTCAGAAACGAGATGAGCAGGTGCTACTGTAAATGTTTGAGCAAATAATCCTACTGTAAATATAGTAGAAATTATAATACAAAAAACTTTTAATTTCATAACCTTTTTATTTACATTTCACAAGTTAAAGCGATATTATCGTGATAGTGGCCATACCTAAGGCTTTCGTTCCTGCTTTATCTCCTACCGCTCCTCTTGTAATTTTTGTTTTATAACCTGCATTCAACAATCTTGCATCAAGTGCTTTCTTTAAAGGTTGATAGAAATTATAAGCAACTATTGAACGCCCTTTATCATTAAACAACGGTATCATAGATTGACTTACACTAAATGACATTTCATCTTGACTATCTATTGAATAAGATCCTCCAACACAATTATTAGATAACCACTCATCTATGAAATCAGAAGTAGATACTCCATCTATTTCTTCATCTAAAGAAAACTCTTCTGATATTACAAGAAGTTCTGATTCACGTCCTTTATCATACATATTTTCAAAATATCTTTGCACATCACCTGCAAACTTGTCAATATGATTTAAAACAGCCTCATGTAATAATTCTATCGTAGTTGCACCGACTGCTTTCGGCCCTTGGCCACTTGATGCAGCAACTTGCTTATTACTATAAGCATCAATAGCTGTCAATTCAAAATAAACAGCATCTTCCAAACCATCTCCTACGAGTTTATAATTTAGTTCTATTTTTAAATCAACAGTAAAAGGTTTTAAATCATTTTGTCCTGCAATTAATTTTTGTTCTAACATTTCTAATGGGAAATCACGATCTGCAAACAACTCTGAAATTTTTGCAATACAACCTTTAAATTCAGTATTTAAGAAAGCTGTATTATAATCAGGTATCTCTATACGCATTCCCATAGACTCATCAACTTTTAATAAATTCATTTGATGCATCAATGCACGTGAAGGAATAACCATTAGGTGGGGTTTTTTCATGCTTTGTGCATTTATTAAACTTGAACACATTAGTAATATACTAACGCAAATAAACAATACCTTTTTCATATTCATTCAATAAGCTAAAACATTCCACCTAAACTTTTTAAGATTCCCTGAGATTCAAGATATTCTCTTAACCCATCTTTGTTAACAGACACTACAAAACCTATCTTATAAAGTTTTCCCACTTTTATCATATCTCCTGGTTTTACAGTTGAATCTGTAGAAAGATTAACAAAACGTTCATACTCTTTATTTTCAAAGAATTTTTCAAAAAATTCTTCGTTTTCAGATTTAATTTTATTACTTACCAATGGTTTTTGTGTTGCAATGCCATTACCTCCTGTAAATCCAGAAAATAAAACAGCATGAATAGCATTTTCTTTTACTAAATTTAATGCTTTCTTTTTGGATTTTGCATAAGAAAATACTTTAATTAAATACGTACCTTGAGCTCCGACTGAAACTGGAGCTACTTCATAACGATATTCTTTCTTTTTACTTTGAGCAGACACCTCTCCTATTCCTAAAAGAACCACTAATAATAATATCAAATACTTTCTCATATTTCTATTATTTTAAATTAAAAACCATATTTAAATCCTATACCTACATTTAATGGGAATGCTGGGTTACTTAAAAATAAATTATAGCCTAATGTAAAATAAACTTGAGAGGCTTGAGTTACATAAAAACCAAGTTTAGCATTTAATGCTGCAAAATAGCCCAAATCTATTTCGGTGTCTGTTTCAGTAGATGTGGCCATTAATTTACCAACTTCAATACTTGGTGTTAATGTAAATGGAGCAAAGTTTATTTCTTTTGCAACACCAATTGATGTATTTAAAAAATAATAGTTCCAATTATATTGAGAAGAAAGATCTAAATTTAATCCTACTCTGACAAAAGCAAGTAATCCTGGAATATTTGTAAATCGTCCTAAACGGTAATCAATTGTTATATTTGGATGTGCATACGAAAGTTCAAAAGCAACTCCTAATCCCATATCTTTATTTTCTACTAATGTATATCCTTCACGAATCATATAGCCTCGTGTTTTATAAAATTTCGATACACCTTCTGTTTCTCCTGTTGCCACACTTTTGTTATCGATAACCTTTTTCACACGTACAGTTGCTCTACGATTTGCAACTTGTTGGGTGGTTGTATTACCTTGATCATCTGTAACAAATTCTTCTTCAAGACGAACAACATTAAAACGTTGATCTACATACAAACCTTCTTTTGTTCCAATCTTTGCAGTTATAGGAAATGCACTTAACACAGTGGCTTTAACCTGAAAATCGGAAATTTCATTAACAAGAACCATAGAATTGTCAAAATCTTCTTCCCAATCTAAATTCGTTGGTTCTTCTGGTATAGAAGCAGTATATTTTCTCTTCCCATCTAAAACGTGTATTAAAGGAAACTGACATTCATCTATACCATTTGCTTTTTTAAAATAATTACGTTGGAAATTTGTTGCTACCTTTGCTCCGTAATCAAGCTTGTAAACGTATGGAGTAATGTTTACACTTTCTGATTTTTTAGTTTCTGCATTTACATTTTCTGTTATTAAAAAACATACAACATAAGAACGATCTATTAAATTTCGTCCAAACGTAGTTGCAAATGTTTCCATACTACGAGAACTACTATTTGCAGTTGCAACATCTTCATCTGTCATTGCATATCTTCCTTTTTCTAACAACACCTTTGTAGTATATGCTCCTCTCGTATCATCAAATTCTGGAAACCAAGCATGCATAATTTGATTTGACACTTTCTCTTGATTAAAAATCTTATCTAAATTTGCATGTACACAACTATCTTGTTCTTTTTTAGTTGTTGGAATTTTTGATATGTGAAAAAATTTATTTTTTGCTTCTATGGTATTAAACTTAGAAGGCTCAGCCGTAGCAAACTGTTGAGCAAAAGAATTCGCATATTGACTATTATCTGTAATATAAATACGTGTAATAGTTGGACGAATATAAGCACGATTCATACTTGTTTGAACAGAAGATGTTAACTCTTTACCATCTGATTGTGCTAAAAGTGCAGTTGCACATAATATTGTGCAAAAAAAAGACAATACTTTTTTCATTTGTTAATTTTTTAATTTTATTTGCCTAAGTCTCAAATGGCGATATGTTTTTTTCGTTTAGATTAGAGACGAAATAAAAACGTGAGACTTTTTTCTTATTGTTTCTTCAAGGTTTTAACAACCATATCAGTCAAACAAAAAAATCTCACGAATATGTAATATCTGTGAACGCTTATCGTTTTACTGATGATATGTTTGTTGAAATTTTGCGGATTTCAGACCTGTCAATATAAGTAAAAACGCTTTTATCCGTCTATATTTTTTGCAAAAAAATCACTTTTCTTTTTCTCCTTAATTTATAACCTCCTTTTTAATATTTTACAATATATTTATTTATCCTCTCTAAATACGTTGCAATATTACTACTTTTTTTAAGAAAAACAAAATAAAATCTTAGAAAATTAAATTTTAAAAATATTTTTGCTAAACAAAACATAACATTTTTGTAATCCAAACGCAAAAATGTTTTAACTTTGCAGTTCATAACTATTATTTTATTTTCTATGAGAAAGATATTGATTTTATTTTTTGCAATATTAATTGGTTATTTTGCATCTTCACAAAATATGTCAATTGAATCGTTTAGGTGTATTGAAAACGATATAAATGCAAGAGTTGCAAAAATTGAAGATATTAACGGAGAATTATGTGCATTAATTATTCTCAACACTATTGAGCAAGGCTTTGAATTTAGCAGTTGCAACATTGAAAAAACAGAGCAAAAAACAGGAGAGATTTGGATATTCGTTTCGCCAGGTGTGAAATTTATCACAATAAAACATCGAGAATTTGGAACAATAAGGAATTATCCTTTTCCTCAAAGCATAAAATCTGGAACAACTTATGAAATGAAACTAAGCACAGCAAGAATAAAACAAGTAATAGAAGAGCGTATCACAGAACAATATCTAATTATTGAAAGCCAAACCCCAGATGCAAAAATATATATCAATGATGAATATGTAGGAAGAAATAGAGTCTCAAAATTTCTTCCCATCTCACAAGAACATTCTTATAGAATAGAATCGGCTTTATATCACACCAAAAGCGGAAAAGTAAAACTTAATGAAAGTGAAAAAACTACTCTAAATATAGATTTAGAGCCTGCATTTGGATATTTAAAAATAAATACAACACCAGAAAATGATGCAGAAATAGAAATAAATGGAGAATTACAAGAAGACAAAACTCCTTTAACAAGTAAAAAACTCAAAAGTGGTACCTATACAGTACAAGCCTTTAAATCAATGTTTGAATCCCAGCCAATAAGCGTAAAAGTAGAAGATGGAAAGACCACTGAAATAAATATAAACCTTGTTTCAAACTCCTCAATAGTAGAAATAACTTGCCAAGATAAAGATGCCGAAATTTACATTGATGGAACACGTAGAGGAGAAGGAGAGTTTAAAGGACAATTAAAAGAAGGTATGCACCGATTAGAAGTAAAAAAAGCTAATCATCTCACTTTCTCAAAAAGTTTTACTATAACAAAATCACAAAACTTTACGGAACATATTGCGAAACTTGAAGCCATATATGGAAAACTAAACTTAAATAGTACTCCTGACGATGCAAATATCTACATTGATGGAGAACATATTGGTAAGACACCAATGATAATTACTCAAATTTTAATTGGCAACCATAACATAAAATTACAAAAACAAGGATACAAAAATTTTGAATCCGAAATCACAATAGAAGAAAATAAAATAGCAGATTATAACTTTGTGTTAAAAGAAATAGGAAGTGAAACAGAAAACAACGTTGAGATAAAAGATGAAGATTTAATTTTCAAAATTGTAGAAGAGAAGCCAATCTTTCCAGGAGGTCAAGCTGAAATGATGAAATATATTAGCAAAAACCTAATATATCCTCAAATTGCAAAAGAAATAGGAATACAAGGTAGAGTTATTGTTTCTTTTGTTATCGAAAAAGATGGTTCTTTAACAAACATAAAAGTTGCAAAAGACATAGGTGGTAATTGCGGAGAGGAAGCTGTTAGAATAATAAAATCAATGCCTAAATGGACTCCAGGAAAAAACAAAGGAAAAGTAGTAAGGACGCAAATTAGTATACCAATTATATTCAGTTTGCGATAAAAAATAATAAAAAAGCGAAGAAAAAATTCTTCGCTTTTTTTATTTCAAATTTTTCAATACAGGAGTTTTTACAGTTTTTATTTCCATCATAGGATTTTCGTTTAGTTGCTCAAAAATCACAATTCTATTTTCTCCTTTCTTCAACCAAACGCCAGGAATATAAAGAGTTTGTTGTGGACCTACTTTCCAATAGCGACCAATATTGTGTCCATTTATAAAGACAATACCTTTTCCCCAATCTTCCATATCAATAAAAGTATCACCGATTTCATCAAGGATAAAACTACCCTCATAGAAAACAGGACAATCTTTTAAACGATTTGCTTGCGAACTTGGGTTCTTTAACACATTTCTGCTACCTAACTTAGCAAAATCTGGCATCTCATTCATAGGCAATTGATACATTTCCCATTCTCCTTTGATTTCTTGACCCGCAATAGTAATCGGACTGATTATTCCTTTGGTATTATGAACTATTTCACTGCCATAGTTTATGCGTCCCATATTTTCTACCAAGATTTGTAAGGTTGCATTAAATGGAATATTGATTTCCATTTCGTAAGTTTGTGTATTACGATTTAGTTCCCCAACTTTTTCGCCATCGATGTAAATCACAGCATAATCACGCAAGCCATTTATTGCAAGCGTTCCGCTTATCGGGTGTTTGAAATGATGAGAATAAAGCACATAACCATATCCTTGATTCAATTCTTCAAAAGTCATAGGATTATCCCCAAGAACAGGTTTTATGAGTGAAGAATATCCCAAAACATCTGCTACTTTATCTAATTTGATTGAAGGAATTTCTATAATAGGCATAGCATTGGGCACATCAGGAATATTCTTTACGTATTTTTTCATAACATTACGAACAGAATCAAACTTTGGAGTAACCCAACCTGCCTCACTTATAGGAGCGTCATAGTCATAACTTGTCAAATCGGGCTGAATATCACGTTTTTTATCGTAATTTGCACCGCTTGTAAATCCGAAATTAGTTCCTCCATGTACCATATAAAAGTTAAAAGACACATCATTCTTCAAATATTCCTCAGTTTGACGAGCAAGACTTGAAGCATCTGTTTGCGGAAACGGCTCTGCCCAATGAGATAACCAACCTGTATAAAATTCAGCCACCATATAAGGACCTTTGCCATCGTGATATTTATTGACAACTCTTTTCAAATTCTCAATATTACTTTCACCGTTTGCAGTAGGAAGTGCTCCCGGAGTGCTACCACCCTCGAATAACCAACTGCCATCGGAAGTAAACATAGGAACATCAAAACCTGCATCAATCAATTGCTGTTTTATCTTTGCATTATAGGCACGATGTTGCTCTAAACTAATGTCTGTACGTTGAGCAACGTAAGAGCCAAATTCGTTTTCGCATTGAATCATTATGATAGGACCGCCTTTTGTGCATTGCAAATGACCAACTTCCTTGAAAAGTCTTTCAATATAAAGCTTAGTATATTTCAAAAACTGCTCGTTATCGCGGCGAATTTCCATGCCTTCAATGTTTTGTAACCACCAAGGATAACCTCCAAACTCCCATTCAGCACAAACGTATGGCCCAGGACGAAGAATTACCATTAAACCCTCTTCTCCTGCAATTTTTATGTACTCCGCCAAATCCTTATCGCCCTCAAAATCCCATTTACCTTGTTCTGTCTCGTGCCAATTCCAAAAAACATAAGTAGCAACAGCATTTAAGCCCATTGCTTTCATCATTTGAAATCTATGACGCCAATATTCGTGAGGAATACGCGAATAATGCATTTCTCCCGAATAGATTGGAGTTGCTTTACCATTCAAATAAAAATCACCATTCTTGATTTCAAAAGAAGATTTCTTTTGAGCAAACAATCCGAGTGGCAATAAAATCAAAAGGAGTAAAAGGTAAGATAACTTTCTCATATAAAAATTCTATTTATACTTGTTTATATCGGTACAAAGATACAAAATAATAGAAATTATCATTGATAGTTTTTTGTTTTGCGTTGTTTAAGAAGTTTTTCTACTGCAAACAAATCCTCTTTTTCTTCTTTATTTGCTTGCTCAATTGCATAGAGTTTTCTGCGATTATTAAATTCTTCATAAACTGCATCTACTATTTGCTCCATCTGTACATTAGAAATACTACCTGCATCTTTCAAGACGTCTTTGTTTTGAAAATTTAGAAGTAAATCTACATTATTTCGCCAATAATTTAGTGTTAAATCTTTTCGTTCTTTTACTCGCAACTCTGCCGAATCAAGAAACAACACAGTCAATCTATTCAACATATCTATTTCATCGTCTTTCAGATAATTCTTAGCAGTATAAATATCTTGCTTACGCACTACTGCTCCTTTCCAAGACGTAAGTGCCATATTTGGTTGTGTTGCATCAGCACGGCTAACAATAATTTCTGCCGCTGTTTGATGAGTAACAGCATAGAGCAACTTATTTTGAGTTTCGGCAAAAAACATTTGAGTGCTTTTATCCGTCTTATCATAATCACTACTCAACGATAATAAATCTCTAACCTTTTGATAAAATCGTTTTTCGCTTGCACGAATATCCCTAATTCTTTCCAACAACTCGTCAAAATAATCAGGACGTCCATCAGGATTCTTTAATCGTTCATCATCTATTAAGAATCCTTTTACCATAAACTCTCTTAAATTACGATTAGCCCAAATACGAAATTGCGTTCCTCGTTTACTCCTAACCCTAAATCCAATCGCCAAAATCATATCAAGAGAATAAAACGTAACATTATAATTCTTACCATCAGAAGCAGTTGTAAAGTAATTCTTTACAACTGAATTTTTATCTAATTCTTTTTCTGACAATATGTTATCTATGTGTTGTCCTATATTTTGCTTAGAGGTGTCAAAAAGTTCTGCCAACTGATTTTGATTCATCCAAATATTACCATCTTTGGCATACAAAACAACATTTGCTTTACCATCTTCGGTATTATATATTATGATATTGCTTTCTTGCATTTTGTATTTAGGTGTATTATTCTTATTTCTATCGGTACAAAGATACGATTTTTTTACCACAAAGTCTCTTTAATAATCTTATCAAAGGCAATATCGTAACCAAAATCAGCAAAAATCTTTTTTATAACCTCTTGTTCTTTCGGTGTAATAGGCTTTGACGCATTTCTTCTGCGGTAATACTCCGCATACCCAAAGTAATTTTGCAGACTTTTTCTGATTTGAACAATATCTTTCGCCTTTACCTCTTCAAAAGACTTTGTCATACCATAGGCCACATCAACTTTCTTGTCCTCAACATAGTATTTGCAATTATTTTCATCAAGCAATCTATGATTCACAACTCTAAAAATCTCATCATTTTCTTCACTATACCTTGCCGAAATGCGACGAAGACATTTTTCTGCAAGCGGACAAGAATCGCTTAAACAATTAAAATAACCCAAAGGTCTCTTTTCAAAATTAAAATCCTTCACTTCCATATCTTTACGCTTTATATAATAACAACGTTTCAAAGACAAAAAAAAGTATAAAACCGTATCAAAATTTTTTTTCTTATTGATACGATGCGTATCACGATAAGATACGACTAATATCATAAAGCGATACATAACGTATCTTATGATGATATTAGTTGTATCAAGCCATTAAAAAGAGCCAAGAGCCGAGAGTTACCTAAAAATTATTTAAAACTCTTTGCGTTTTTCTTAATCTTGGTTTCAGAAAAATTATATTTTTATCGTAGAAAATTATTTGTTGATCAAAATAAAAAGATATGAGAAAGACAAGATTTTTATAGCATCTTTCAACACAAAATAACATATAGTTTATGGAGTTATTATTAGCAATAATCTCTTTCTTACTACTTAAACAATACTTTATTTTATAAAAGTACAACCCATCTACCCTCTTTCCGTCCTCCTTCACGATTAAGAATACCTTTCTCATAAAGGACTGAAAGTTCATAGAGATTATAGAGAAGCTTCACAACAGTGATGAGTTCAGAGCAAAATGGAGAGCATAACACTCGGTATGAAATGGCAATGACCCCTTCGAAATAACCCGATGTTTATTTATCAAAAGCAAGGCAATAATAATCAATTTTTTTACGTTTGTTTTTTGGGGATAAAAATTTAGAATAACTATTTTGAGAATCTTAAGCAACTTTAACAAAAAAATCTGGGTCATTCTCAAAAATGCATATACCTTTGCACTTGAAAGTAAATAACTAAAAAATAAATGATTATTATGGATAAACTTATTGAAAAACTGAATAATCCTTTTGATGGATTAACAAAAGATGAATTTCAAAAAACATGTTCTGACATCGCGAAAGACCTGTTTTGCAACTATTGTATCAACTGCAATGGAAGAGAATATTATTTCGCAGAAATGGAATTCTATTATTGGGAAAAGGAAAAATGGAATGAAAAATGGAATAGAGTAACATACCCAAGAGATGAATACGAGGCATGTGATTTGTTTTTTCATCTAAGCGGATTTGATATCTGTTTTAAGAGTTCTTATGAGGAAGCAAAATTTGGTGGTATTCTTGTTAGAAGTATTATGAACGAAGAAAATGAAGTCTTTGCTGGACCTTTGAATTGTAAAGATATAATACTGAATTCATGTGGACGAAGGGAAATGCCCGTGTTAAAAGCTATTGAGAGAAAAAAGAGAAAAAGAGAATGGATACCTGATGTTAAATCAACGTATAGGCTGTTGGGCAAAGAAGATATGAATAATAACATCGACGGGAATCTTAATCTTTGTTTTTATGATTCAATTATTATTTCTAAGGGCTATTGGAACCCCAAAAAGAAAAGTTTTAATAAGGATAAAGGTTGTGTAATTGAAAGAAAAGGAACATATAACGTTGAAAGATTTTCAAAATGATTACCGACTCTATCACCAACACCGTCTTTTTCTCAAACCTGTTGCTGGAGAAATGCCCAGTTCTAAATGCTCATATCGTTGATGTGTTGCGGAAACGGGATATTCCATTCACCTATCTGAAAGGAACAAAAGACATCTGGTGCCGCGATTATATGCCCATCCAAATCGAGAAGGATAGGTTCGTATTTTATAGATATACTCCCGATTATCTGCAGGACAAGACGGGCCTCACCCTACAAACCAATCCGGAACTCGTCTTCCAAGAGGAATCAAACGAGTTGCTTCGCCTTCTTCCTATGAGCATGGAGGAAGAAATCCGCTTCGATGGGTTGCGCCCTATCTCAATAAGTCATCCATTATTCCACCGAATTGAATTGGAATTGGTGATGGATGGAGGCAATGTGGTGAAATGCGGCGACAAGGTTGTGATGACAGACAAGGTGTTTGTGGAGAACAATGATAAAACGCCACAAGAGGTGCAACGTCAGATAGAAGAAGCGTTCCAATGTGAGGTCGTTTTCCTCCCATGGGATAGGAGCGAGAAATATGGTCACAGCGATGGTATCGTCCATAGTCTGGGCGACAACCGAGTGTTGATGACCAATTATGCCGATTTCGACAAGGCTTTTGCCGATGAATATCTTCGAATCTTGGAGAAGAATTTTGATGTCACTATTTTGAAATATAATGTGAAACGGAAGCACAAGCGCAGTTGGTCGTACATCAACTTCTTGCAAATAGGCACTCTCGTGCTTGTTCCGCAAATAGGAATACCCGAAGATGAGCAGGCGATGGAGCAAATCAGCAGTACCCTACCCGATTGCGAAATAGTGGGCATACCGGCATTGGAAGCTGTGAGACGAGGTGGAGCATTGAACTGTATCTCTTGGAATATTGCTTCGAGATAATCCGTATGGTTTCTTGCACGGAATAATAGTTTTTAATGGAGACTCTGGCAATAGTGGTTTATACGAAAAAATTTAAATGTTAATGGAAATGAATCAACATACAAAACAACAAAATTTAGAGCTCTTCATACAAGAAGTAATCAATTATCTAAAGAAGAATTTCAATTATACCAAAGAGGAGATAAATGATTGTCTCCAAGAGAGAAAAGAAATTTGGGAGCAATATATGAAAGACTTCTCTCCTGAAATAACGGCACAGGGTATAGCTTCAGGATTGATTTAGAATCAAAATAAAAATGTATAAGTTTTCTTTCTTGTTTGGATTAATAGTATTTTTATTATACTGTCAACTTGTGTTTTAAGTACAAGGAAAGAGGATAGACTACCAGGGTTATCACAACATGATTCTTGTAAAGCAGGGAGTATAGTAGGTCCTAACCCATTAAGCATGGCATAAGGAATCCTCTTATTTAAAATATTGTAAAAAATATCAATTGCTTCATTAATATCTGTTTCAGAAATGGTTATATTCTGTTCTGCAAAAGCATTTTTGCTATAAGTTTTGATAGAATTTTTAATTCTACTCCATTGTATATTTTCTATATTATAATATTTACTTGTTATTTATTTCTATAGTATTATTTTATTCACTATTATATTTTTTATTAAATAATCACCCAACGACCATCTTTTCTACCTCCTTCGCGAATGAGAATTCCCATTTTCTTTAATTGCGCTAAATCGTTTTCAATAGTCCTATCTGAAACTTCAAACTTTTCCGAAGTCTTTTCCGAAGTCTTTTCCGAAATCTTTTCCGAAATAGCTTTTGCGGTTAATGTTGGTTCTTGAATCAATAGTTCAATTATACACTTTTGACGTTCAGTTAATTCTTTTCGGTCATCTTTTCGGTCATTATTTAACCTAAAAGAATTACTGTTTTGTTCTTTAACCAAAGGTAATATCAATTCTACCTCATCTAAATCTATTTTATTTTTTAATTCTGGCTCGCCCCATTTGGTGTCTTTCCATGCTGCAATAATTTGTGGAAAGCCTGAACCTATGTTTTCTCCGAATCCTATCATACGTAGCATATTTTGGATGCGAGGATTACGAGCCTTAGAATTACCACCTTCATATATTTGTTCTAATGGCAATCGTAAAAGTCCTGGATTACGAAAGCAAAGTTTATCATCATGCTTTTCAATTCGCAAGATAGCAGACTCCATCATTAAGTCGGCATGAATAATAGCATTAGTAAAAGCTTCTCGAACAGCCTTATGCTGAGGTGTATCATCTACTCTTTGCATTCCTTCCATGCGAAAAGGTCTTGGAAGATCAAATGTCATCTTTGGCAATACTATACTAAAAAACTGATAAAGATTGTTTTCCCAACGTCCGTCGTAGGTTAAGCGATCGCTGTAACGTTCTTCTCCGATAAGATTGCAGAAATTCAAATAGTCCATACGGAAGTTGTCAAATCGTTCTCTAATAGAAAGTCCTTTACCAAACATCATTAGCCCAGCCATTGATAATCCTTCTTTTCCTTCTTCTCGGTTTACTATATATCCTCCAAGATTTCTAAGGAATGTTTTATCATCTACTTCATTCCAAATATGGTCTGTATTCCATACACGGAATAGATTACGATAACGATGTAATGAATCAAGATCAATATCGTCCATATTGTAATGTTCAATCAAGATTCCATCATTTCCTTCTTCAAATGAATCACGAATCATGGCACGTACTTGCCTTTCTGTACAACGATAATCTCCTTCTTGGTTGCGTCTGTAAGTTCCTTTGTAAATATTATCGTTCAAATATATTGGTTTTATACGCCAATCAGCTTGCGGAACATTAATATAAACAACTTTTTTACCATCTATATCAATGATATTGACATCGCTATCTGAAAGAATGTTTTCGTTAACTTTATTGCTATTGATTGTATTCCAAAAATCAGTGATAATTTTCTGTGACTCTTCAACGCCAACTACTTGAAAACGCTTTTTTATATCTTTTTCTTTTAAATTTTCAACAATACCGAGTAGAATAGTACCTCCATAAGTGTTTGCAAAAGAAGAATAGGTTTCCCATATAGAATTAGGAATAGCATTTGTCGCTTTTTTGCATTCTAAATTGATATGTTCACCATTAGCCAATATAGATTCTATTCTAATTTTATTTGATTCCATTTGAGTAATTTTTGCAAATTTACATATTTTTGATAATATTCTAAAAACGCCAAATAAAGAAAAACGAGCGTTCGATTTGTATTTACGAACGCTCGTTTTGTTTTAGTCTCCGTACTCCATTAGGAAGGCTTTGATGAATTGTTCTAATTCTCCGTCAAGTACTGCTGTGGTATCGGTTGTTTCTACGCCGGTTCTTACGTCTTTTACTAATTTATATGGATGTAAGACATAGTTACGAATTTGGCTTCCCCATTCTATTTTCTTTTTACTGCCTTCTATTTCGGCTATTTTTTCTTTTTTCTTTCTTAACTCCATTTCATAGAGTTGCGAACGTAGCATTTGCATTGCTTTTTCGCGGTTTTGGAGTTGTGAACGGGTTTGTTGACACTCTATTACTATGTTTTCGGGTTTGTATCGTAGGCGTACTGCTGTTTCTACTTTGTTTACGTTTTGTCCTCCTGGGCCTGAGGAACGGAAAGTATCCCATTCTATGTCGGCGGGATTGATATTGATTTCTATGTTTTCGTCTATTATTGGGTAAACATAGACAGAAGCGAATGAGGTTTGGCGTTTGTTTGCTGCATTGAAGGGTGATTGTCTTACAAGTCGGTGTACTCCACTTTCTCCTTTGAGATAGCCGTATGCATATTCGCCTTCTATTTCTATACTTACGCTTTTGATTCCTGCTACATCGCCTTCTTGGTAATCAACTTGGGATTGTTTGTAGTTATTCTTCTCTGCCCAACGCAAATACATACGCATAAGCATGCTTGCCCAGTCACATGATTCTGTACCTCCTGCTCCTGCGTTGATGGTTATTATTGCTGATAGTCTGTCTTCTTCTGAGGAAAGCATATTCTTAAATTCCAAGTCTTCTATTAGGGTTGTAAGGGTTTCTATGTTTTGTTGGACTTCTGTTTCTTCAACAGAGCCTTCGTCATAAAACTCTTTTAGGACTTGAAAGTCTTCAAAGGCTGTGTTTACTGTTAGGAAGGATTGTAAACGGCTTTTTTTTTCGCTTAGTTGTTTAAGGAATTTTTCGGCTTCTTTGGGTTCTTGCCAAAAGTCTTCTGCTTGTGTTTTTTGTTGTGCTTGTTCTATGTCTTTTTCTAAGGCATCTACGTCAAAGACACCTCCTTAGAGTTGCTACTCTTTCTTGAAAGGTTTTTATTGCTTCGTCTATTGTCATGGTTTTTTATTTTCCTGTGTGTCCAAATCCACCTTCGCCTCTTTGGGTTTGGTTAAGTGTTTCTACAAGTTGCCATTCTACTGTTTCGTGTTTGCTGACTACCATTTGTGCTATGCGTTCTGAGTCTTTTATTTCAAAGGCTTCTTGTGATAGGTTTATGAGTAGGACTTTTATTTCTCCACGATAGTCTGCGTCTATGGTGCCTGGCGAGTTTAATACGGTGATTCCATGTTTGAATGCTAAGCCTGAGCGTGGGCGTATTTGTGCTTCTGTTCCTGCTGGCAATTCTATGTAAAGTCCTGTTGGGATTAAGGCTCTCTGCATTGGTTGTAGGATTATTGGTTCTGTGAGAGAGGCTCTTAAATCCATACCTGCCGATAAGATTGTCTCATAGGCAGGTAGTGGATGTTGTGATTTGTTTATTATTTTTACTTTCACTGTGTTTTGCTTGTTTTAATCTACTTGTGCATTAAGAGCTGGATTTTTCATAAGAACCAAGTGTCCTTCTTTGTTGATTGAATAATTAGAAGTATTGTTGGTTTGAGAGTATTCTTGATTTGAATTCATTAATTGTATTGGTGAAAATGATGCTAACTGATTGATTCCTTCTTCTGTTTCCATCATTTTTTTTATTTTTTGAATCCTTATCATACGTTCTTCTGCAGTAACATTCTGCATAGTATTTACTCCCCAAAGGTCATTCATATTGGTAGTTGGCGGAGCAGCAACAACTGGTGTTTCATTTTTTGTAGTGTCTTCTTGCTTTGTGATTACAGCTATTTGAGGTTCTTGTATTATTCCTGTAAATTTAGTTTCTGTTTCAACACTTGTAGTAGATGGATTTTTCTTTATAGGTTGTCCGAATTCATTAACAGATATTACAATCTTTTCTTCTTTTCCTTCATCAACAATTGAGGTTGTATCCTTTTTTGTGTCTTCAATTGATGTTTCTGTGTCTGTAGATTTAATATATGGTTCTTGAGGTGCTACTTGTGCGACTGGTATTTCAGTTGGTTGTTGAGTAGATTTAGGTGGTGTAATTGATATTGTTTTTGTTCTTTCTGTTGGAATGTAAATTTCTTTTGATTCAAATCCTGTTGCAACCAAAGTTATAGATAATTTATCATCTAATGTATCGTCTATTCCTGTTCCCCAAATGTAATCAACTTCGTTATTAGTAACTTCTTCTAAGTAAGATGTAATAGTATCTATTTCTTCCATTCTTACTTCGTTTTCTTCAGAAGACACAAAATATAAAAGTATTTGTTTTGTTGCTGATATATCATTATCATTTAAAAGTTTGGAAGTTGTTGCAGCTTGTATTGCTTCTAACGCTCTATTTTCTCCTTCAGCAATTCCTATTCCCATCAAAGCAACACCTGAATTTTGCATAACGCTTTGAACGTCTCTAAAATCCACATGTACTCTACCTATTCCTGTCATCATTTCGGAAATTCCTTTTGCTGCTGTTAGAAGTATATCGTCTGCCATTGAGAACGCCTTTGTCATAGTAAAGTTTCCGTATTCTCTAAGTTTGTCTGTGTTGATTGTGATTACTGCATCAACTTCTTCTTTCAATCTTTTTATACCTTCTTGAGCTTGAGTTTTTCTCTTTCTTCCTTCAAAAGAAAATGGTAAAGTTACTACTCCAACAACTAATATTTGCTCCTCTGTTGAGTCTAATTTTACTTCTTTTGCAAATCTTGCTATCACAGGAGAAGCTCCTGTTCCTGTTCCTCCTCCCATTCCTGCTGTAACAAAAAGCATTCTTGTATTATGCTCTAAGTAAGATTTTATTTCTTTCTCTGCTGCTTCTGCTGCAAGACGAGCTACTTCTGGAGCATTACCTGCCCCAAGACCACCTTCTCCTATTTTAATTTTATTTGATACTGGTGATTCATCTAATGATTTTTGATCTGTATTGCAAACGATAAAATCCACACCTTTTATTCCACTTCTAAACATGTGGTTTACTGCATTGGTTCCAGCACCCCCTACTCCCAATACTTTTATATAAGAGGATTGTTCTTTAGGAGCATCCATTTTCAATAAATTAGTTTCGTTTATTTCGCTTTCAAATTGCATTAATTCTTCCATACTTTTATTGTTAAACGATAAATAATATATCAATTTGTAAAATTACTACTTTTATACACACAATAATGACTAAAAAACACAGAGTTTTTCACAAAATGCTGTTAATAATACTATTCCTTTTCTTCTCCAAGAATACCTTTTAACCAATTTGATATTTTTTCACCAAAACTTTTACTTGTCGGAGTTTTTCCTTGATCTTGATTATTTACATCATTAGTTGGTATTTCTATTTCAACTTCTTCATCTTCGGATTTAGCGGTATATGATTGATTTTCTTCTATATCTTGTATCGCTTTTAAGATTAGTCCTATACCAGTTGCGTGCATCGGATGTTTCATTTCCTCTGTTATTGTACCAGAAAGATGTTCGTGAGGTGTACCTACTCGTGCATCTAATCCTAAAACAAACTCTGTATATTTATCTATATCCTTTATTTTTGCTCCACCACCTGTTAAAACTACTCCTGCTATGAGTTTTTTATCGTAACCTGTATTTACTAATTCATAAAGCACTTGCTCTAATATCATCGTAACTCTTGCATTGATTACTTTGGTCAATTGCTGAACTGATATTTCTTTTGGATCCCTTCCTCTAAACCCTGGTATTGATATGATTTCGTTAGCAGATGTTGGTGTTTCAAGACAAGCTCCAAAGTTTTGCTTTAATGCCTCTGCTTGTGTCCTTATTATTGAGCAACATTCTTTTATATCATCTGTAATAACATTCCCTGCTAATGGTATTACGGCTGTGTGTCTTATTATACCTTCGTGGAAAATTGCAACATCAGTTGTACCTCCTCCTATATCAACTAAACATACTCCAGCGTCTTTTTCTTCTTCGTTTACTACAGATTCGGCTGATGCTATTGGTTCTAAAACTAATCTTTTAACTTTATAGCCTGCTAATTGAACACTTCTATAAATGTTTTGTATGTTTGTTACATTTCCTGTTATCAAATGAAAATCTCCTGCAAGACATTTTCCTATTCTTCCAATAGGATTAAGAGTTGGAGAATCGTTATCTACAATGTAACTTTGAGGAATTACATCTATTATTTGATCTCCGTGATCCATAAGAATGGAATATTGTTCATTTTTCAGTCTTTCCACATCTTCTTTCGTAATAATATGTTCTTCTTCTTGAATCATAATATTACCTCTATGTTGTTTAGAACGAATATGGTGTCCAGCGATTCCAACATATACTTCTTCTACGGTTTTACCCGACATCTCCTCAGCTTTTTTCACTGCTATCTTTATAGAAGCTGCTGTATCTTCTATATTTTTTACCACTCCTCGCTCTACGCCCTGAGATTCTGTACGTCCCATTCCTAATACATGAATCTCATTGTTCTCATTTTTTTCTGCAATAAAAACTGCAATTTTTGTCGTACCGACATCAATTCCTACTACTATGTTTTTCATATCATTTATTGTGTTATTTATTATTTATTTTCTTACGCATACTACTTGCCCTTCAAATTCTAATTTAATCTCACTATAATTATCCCAACCAAATTCTGAAAATCCTTCTCTATATAAGTTATTTAATTTTAATAATTTTTCATCTACTTTTTCAAACTTACCAAATTTTATAATATAGTCACCAATTTTTGGTATAAAATCATAAGTCGCATTTTTATTGTAATAGATTTGATCTACTTGATTGCAAAGTAAGTTATCGTTTCTTATTTTTGAGGCAAGACTATAAATTTTGTATATTACAGGTGTTTGTATTGAGTCTATTTTTTGAAATTTTGCTAAGTTCTCCTTTATCTCCCCATTTGCTATTAACACATTTGCTGTTTTGTTTTTTATCAATTTACAAATGTTTCCTTCTTCATCTATGTAACGTTGTTCGCCTTTGTTATTTATTATCCTAATAATAGGATTGTTTTGGGTGATTTTTATCTCTAATGTACCAAGTAAACTCAAATATACATCTGCCGAATAAATTAAGTTTTTGTTTCCTAAAAACTCTTCTATCTCTTCTGTCTTTATTTCTTTTCTTTTGTAATTTGTAAGATTACCATATTTTTTGTTTAGTACCGATTGCACTTGTTCTTTCGCTATTAGCTGATCTTCCCCTTTATAAATCATCTCTATTTCCACTTTTGAGACAGGCAAGTTTTTCATTGTAACATTTGTTGCAATGATTAAAAGAATTATTCCTACTATTATTAAGATAAATTTCAGCTTTTTATTCATCTTCTTTTAACAATTGAATTATCGGTTCTACCAATTGATCTATATCACCTGCACCAAGAGTGACTAATAGTTCTGGTTGTAAAGCAGAAAGTAATGGAAAAAGTTGTTCTTTTGTTACGTGGTATTTATCCATCTTATTTATTTTATGCAAAATAGTTTTAGAAGTTATACCAGGTATTGCTTCTTCTCTTGCAGGATAAATTGGCAATAAAATTATATCATCTAAATTTTCTAATGCTTCTGCAAATTGATCTGCTAAATCTTTTGTTCGCGAGTATAAATGAGGTTGAAAAATTCCACAAATACGCTTATTTGGATACAAATGTTTTAAAGAAGTTATTGTAGCTTCTATTTCCTCTGGGTGATGTGCATAGTCGTCATAATAAATAGTCTCATCTGTTTTGCACTTCAAGTCAAATCTACGTTTCATTCCTTTGAATGATTTTAATGCGGCTCTTAGTTCATATTCATTTACGCCAAGACTTAAAGCTATTGACAACGCCAAGACTGCGTTTTCAATGTTATGAATCCCCGGATAAGTCATTTGCATATCGTAATAAACCTTTCCAGGAGTATGATAGTCAAAATAATAACTTCCATTACTTACTCGCACATTCCAAGCATAATAATCAGACTCTATATCTGTCAATGAATATGTATTAGTTTTTATTTGTTCGTCTATTTCTACTTTTACTTCTTTTTTCAAGAAGACATGTCCATTTTTATCAGTTTGATTTGCAAATTGAGCAAAGGCTTGTTCTAAGTTTTCCTTGTTTTGATAAATATCCAAATGATCCGGAGAAATTGAAGTAATGGCTGAAACAAACGGATTAAGATTTAAGAAAGATCTATCGTACTCATCTGCTTCCACAACTACATATTCTGATTTTGTATCGCACAACATATTTGTTGAATAATTGTTTGCAATTCCTCCTAAGAAAGCTGAGCACCCTATCTTACTATTATATAATAGATGAGCAAGCAATCCAGAAGTTGTTGTTTTGCCATGAGTTCCTGCAATCGCAATTACCTTTTTTTCTTTGACTATTTCAGCCAACGCAAACGCTCGTTTATTTAATTGAATCCCTCGTTTAATAATTTCTTTCAGTATTTTATTTTCAGCAGGTATTGCAGGAGTATATATCGCTAAGTCTATTACTTCTGGCAAGTGATTTATATCATCTTCATAAGTAACATTCATTCCTTCTTTTTCAAGTTCTGCTGTTAGTTGGGTGCGAGTTCTATCATAGCCATAAATATTATGCCCATTATTTTTTAGATAACGAGCAATAGCACTCATACCTATACCTCCAATTCCTACAAAATAATACGTTTTCGAGCTCATCTATTTATTAAGTATTAGTTCTATTTGTTCTACAATCCTTATATCCGCATCTCTTATACCAAGTTGAGTTATGTTTGCAGACATTTCTTGTTGTAAAGTTTTATTATTTATCAATTTATCTAACTCTCCTATAAGTTTTTCTCTCGATTCTACATCTTTTACCATTATTGCAGCAGATTTTGTAACAAGAGCATTTGCGTTTTTAGTTTGATGGTCTTCTGAAACATTTGGAGAAGGAACCAATATACATGGTTTACCAACTATACAAAGTTCTGAAATTGCGATAGCACCTGCTCTTGAAATTATAACATCAGCCAAAGAATAGGCTTGTTCCATTTCGTAAATAAATTCGTAAACTTTAA
>DEPQ01000003.1:343-26587 GCA_002358855.1 Bacteroidales bacterium UBA3388 | reverse complement strand
TAGAATTTATTTGAGCAACTCTTTCTTTGGCTTTTTCATAGAACCATTTACCAGTTTGCCAAATTAATTGAATATCATTTTTTACAAAATAGTCAAGATTATTTATTATACTTTCGTTTATAGTTAATGCCCCTAAGCTTCCTCCCACAACTAAAACAATTGGTTTTTCTGAAACAACATTAAAAGTTGAAAATGCTTTACTTCTTATTTCAGTAATATTATTTTCTAAAAGCGAAATGTTTTGTCGAATAGGATTTCCTGTAAAAACTATTTTGTTTGAGGGGAACCATCTATCCATATTATCGTATGCAACACAGATTTTATTCACTCCACCAGCCAAAATCTTATTTGTTACTCCTGGATAAGAATTTTGCTCTTGGATAAGAGTAGGTATTTTTTGCGAAACAGCAGAACGTAATATTGGACCTGACGCATAACCACCAACACCTATGACTATATCTGGCGAAAAGCTTTTTATTATCTTTTTTGCTTTCATCATAGATGATAATAGTTTGAAAGGAAAAGAGAAATTCTTCCACAATTTTTTTCTTTGAAAGCCTGCAACCGGCAACCCTACAATTTCATATCCTGCTTGTGGCACCTTTTGCATTTCCATCTTTCCTTTTGCACCAACAAACAAAATTTCCACATCATTATATTTTGCTTTTAATGCATTAGCTATTGATATTGCGGGGAAAATATGTCCTCCTGTTCCACCACCACTTATTATTACTTTCATACCTCTTCAATATTTATATTTTCTACTTCAATTTGTGAATTTTCTTCTTCGTTTTCCATCAATTTTTTTTGTTTTGCCTTTTGAGTTTCGGCACTAATATTTAGCACTATTCCTAACGCACAGCTAGTAATTAGGAAAGAAGTCCCACCATAACTTAAAAAAGGTAAGGTTTGTCCTGTTACAGGAATAGCACCTATTGCAACCAGCATATTTACGAGTGCTTGAATGATGATAGTAAAGGATATTCCTAATGCGAGATACTGTCCAAAAGCTCCATTTGCTTTTCTTGACACCTCAATACATCTATAAAACAAAACAAAATATGCCAATAAAATTAAGAAACACATAAGAAAACCGCCTTCTTCTAAAATAACAGCAAAAATAAAGTCATTATGCGACTCACTCAAAAAACGACCCTCCACAGTATTTCCTATTCCTAATCCAGTTACTCCTCCTGTTGCTATTGCCATTATTGCAGAATTTGCTTGATTATACTCATTTGGATCTCTATTGTAAAATTCCGCAAATCTATTTATCCAAGTATCAACTCTACCTATTGAAATGCCTACATAATTTAATCCAAAAACCACAACCACAGCCCCTATTCCTAATACTAAAACCTTTAAAATATGTTTCCATTGAGCCCCTGCAATAAACACAAGAAAAAAACAAGATAAAAAAATAAGAGCAGCAGTAGAAAAATTCTCTGGAAAGATTAAAAGACATATTAAAAATATCTTACCCATCAACTTCCAGAACTCATTTTTCTCTTTAATTCTATCTTTTAAAGAGGCTAATTCCGAAGCGACATACATTATTAAAATATATTTAACAAACTCTGAGGGTTGGAACTGACCTATTCCCGGTATTTCAATCCAGCGATTTGCTACTTTCCCAAAGATTTTTCCTGCTATAAGAGTAAAAAGTAGGAGTCCTACAGAAAAAGCATAAAGTATTTTCAAAAACTTAGCATAACGAACGTACTTTATATTATGTACAATAAAAATAGCTATAATGCCTACGGCTATTATAAATAATTGTTTAAAAAACGTAGTTAAAATATTTCCATCTAAACGATAGACATTTTTGCCAATAGAAGTAAATACAAATATCAACGAAAATATAGATAGTGCAAAATATACTATCCATATAATCTTATCGCCTTTTATTTGTAACTTTCCTAAGAAATTTTTCATAAACTACAATTCATTAACTAATTGTAAAAATCTATTTGCGTTAGTTTCGATATTTTCTTCATTTCCATTCGCAGGAGAATACAATACAACATCTGGTTCATTCGCAAAATAGTATGCCATTTTTACTGCTTCAGATAAGCTATTTACTTGAATTAGGTTTGTCAAACCTTGAAATAATTTTGTAATTCTTTGATTATTTTCTCCCGTTATTATTAAAGTGTGCACTTTTTCTTTAACAGAACTTGCAAGAGAAGAAAAATCTACCGTATTATCTTTTATTTCAAGTATCCAAATAACAGGATTCCCTATTGTTTCAAAAGTAAACCAAGTTGAATTAGGAGTTATACTTTTAGAATCATCAATATACTTGACTCCTTTAATATTTGCAATAACTTGTTTTTTGTGTTTATAGTTTTCTTTGCTGGCAAACATACTTTTTAAAGTTTCATTTCTCAACCTTGCAATCTCTGAATATTGTCTTCCAGCCAATGTTGAATATATTTCTCTACCTTGTGTCGCTAATTTATCGATAGTCATTTTATTATCTTAATTTAAGTGTTACTATTGTTGTTACTGCTAAAATTATTGAAACGATAAAAAATCTTTGTACTATTTTTTGTTCAGGATAACCTTTCTTTTGATAATGATGATGTAAAGGAGACATCAAGAATATTCTACGTCCTTCTCCATATTTCTTTTTTGTAAACTTGAAATAAGACACTTGCATAACCACAGATAAATTTTCTACTATGAAAACACCACATAAGATTGGTATTAGCAACTCTTTTCTAATCAAAATTGCAAATACAGCAATTATTCCACCTATTGCCAAAGAGCCAGTGTCTCCCATAAAAATTTGAGCGGGGTGAGTATTATACCAAAGAAATCCCATAGTTGCCCCAACAAATGCCGCAATAAAAATTGTCAATTCCCCGACATTCGGGATATACATTATATTCAAATAATTTGCAAAAATTATATTTCCACTCACCCAAGCCAAAATTGCCAAACAAGATCCAATAATAGCAGATGTTCCCGTAGCTAAACCATCTATTCCATCAGTAAGATTTGCACCATTTGAAATAGCCGTAATAAAGAATATAACTATTGGAATGAAAATAATCCAAGCGTAATCCTTATAATTATCTCCCGCCCATTTTATTAACCAACTATAATCAAACTCATTATTTTTTACAAAAGGAATAGTTGTTTTTGTAGAACGAGAAGATTCTTGTTGAAACTCAACTTTTGCTTGTTCATATTGCGACTTATCTTGTAAATTATGTTGTTGTGAATATTGAGCAATCTCTGTTTTTTCCTTTATTGTTATGTCTGGATGAAAATACATCATACACCCAACTACTATTCCTAAAACTACTTGTCCCACAACTTTGAGTTTTCCACTTAATCCTGCTTTATTTTTCTTAAAAACCTTGATATAATCATCAACAAAGCCCAAAGCACCTAACCAAATAGTTGTTATCAACATTATTATCACATAAATATTATCTAATTTAGCGAATAATAATGTAGGAATAAGGATTGCGGCTAAAATTATAAGTCCTCCCATTGTTGGAGTACCCTCTTTGGCTTTTTGTCCTTCCAATCCTAAATCTCTAACAGTTTCTCCAACTTGCTTTTTTCTTAAGAAATTTATTAGTTTCTTTCCAAAAACTATCGTAATAAGCAAAGAAGTGATAACTGCACAAGCAGCACGAAAAGAAATGTATTGAAACACTCCTGCTCCTGGAAAATCAAAACTTGAATCTAACCAATCAAATAAATAATACAACATAATATTTCTTTCTTTTTTTCTATCAATATTTTAAAACTTCTTCTTTATCATCAAAATGATGTTTCACTCCTTCTATTTCTTGATATGTCTCATGTCCTTTGCCTGCAACAAGAATTATATCATTTTTATCTTTTGCTAATTGTGAGGCTAATTTTATTGCTTGTCGTCTATCTGTTATGCAAAACAAAGATTCGTTATCCACAACTCCTTTTTTCATATCCTCAATTATATCTTCTGGGTTTTCAAAGCGTGGATTATCAGAAGTTAATATCACTATATTACTTCCTTCCTGTGCAATTTTTGCCATTTCAGGTCGTTTAGTTTTATCTCTATTTCCCCCGCAACCAACAACCGTTATTAACTTTCCTTCAAGTTTTATTTCATTTATCGTAGATATTACATTAAGCAAAGCATCAGGTGTATGAGCATAGTCAATTATTGCAGTAGCTCCATTTTTCAAACGATAAGTTTCAAATCTACCATTAGCGGCTTTTAGTTTACTTAGTCCTACTAAAATTTCTTCTTGTTTCAATCCACACAATTCGGCAATTGAATAAATAGCAAGTAGATTATAAGCATTAAATTGCCCTACTAACTGAGTAGAAACCTCTTTACCATTTATATTTAATAGTAATCCAAAAAAACTATTTTCAATTATTTTTGCGTTGTAATCAGCCATTCTACTCAAACTATAAGTAAACTTTCTTGACTTAGTTGATTCCAACATTTTTTCTCCGTTTCTGTCATCAATATTTGTAAGAGAAAACGCTTCTTTACTCAATGAATCAAAAAATCCTTTTTTAGCGTTTATGTAATTAGCGAACGTCTTATGATAATCTAAATGATCGTGAGTGATATTGCTGAATACTCCTCCGTAATAAGTCAATCCAAAGATTCTATTTTGATCTACCGCATGTGAACTAACTTCCATAAAGACGTATTCGCAACGAGCCTCAACCATATCATTCAATAATTTATTCAATGATAAAGAATCAGGAGTTGTATGAGTAGAAACTATTTCTCTATCGCCTATTTTATTTACTATTGTAGAAATCAGACCACATTCATAACCCAAACTCTTAAATAAATTATAAGATAAAGTTACTGTTGTAGTCTTTCCGTTCGTTCCTGTTATACCTATTAGTTTTAATTTAGAAGAAGGATTATCATAATAGTTTCTTGCAAGCAAGGCTAAGGCTTTTGATGAATCTTTTACTTTTAAATAAGTTATTCCTTCTTTTATTTGCTCAGGCATTTGCTCTAAAACAACAACACTTGCGCCATCATCTATTGCGGAATCAATAAAATTGTGTCCATCAATCTGCGTTCCCTTTTGTGCAACGAATAAACTATCCTTTTTAACCTTACGTGAATCAAAGACAATTTCGCAAATAGATACATCAAGATTACCTATTTGTTCTATAACTTCAATATCTAACAATAAATCTCTTAGGTTTATTTTCATTTTTCTTTGCTTCAAAAAATTATTTCTTTGTTTTATTTTTTTAATTCTTTGCTTTATTTAAGCCAAGTTCTAAAATAATTACCTCATCACCTATTTTAGTTCCCGGAGCTATGCTTTGACTAATCACTTTCCCTTTTCCATTAAAACGAACCTTCATTCCAAGATTTTCAAGCATATATAAAGCATCTTTAATCGTCAATCCAACAACATTAGGCACCAAATCCTTTTTCGGATAGTAAGGAGCAAAAATCATTTCTTCTTTATTTTCTCTCACTTTCAGCCAAGGAGAAGAAGGTAACTCTACCTCATAACCCAAAGACTTACAAAACGCTAAATAAGAATCTCTACTACCAAAAGTCATTGTAGGTATTTTCTTATCGTTTGTTTGTCCCACTTTACTTAAAGCAATTCTTGTACCTACTACTCTATCAGACAAATCTCTAAACACAGGAGCTGCCAAATCTCCACCGTGAGTTCTTGCTCCTTTTGGCTTACTTATCACAACTATGCAAGAATACTTTGGCTCGTCCGCAGGAAAATAACCAACAAATGAGGCTCTATGGTGAATCATTCCGTCCTTAGAATCATAACCTATTTCAGATGTTCCCGATTTTCCTGCAATACCATAAGAAGTATTACGTAATCTTCTTCCAGTACCATTATTTACTACACCTTTCAAAACTCTGTGAATAGAATCTCTTGTACTTTGTTTACAAATACTATCAGTTATTACAATAGGTCCAAATTCCTTTTCAACAACTCCATCTCTTAAAATTTCAGTTACAAATTGCGGCTTTACCATCTTACCATTATTTGCAATAGCATTATAAAAAGTTAGCATTTGTAACGGAGTCATTCGAGTAACATAGCCAAAACTCATTCTTAACAAGTCTGTAGGATTTTCCGATGATTGAATAATAGGTCTTGGTTCGTGAACATCTATATCCAAACCTAATTTTTCAAATTTAAAATACTGTTTCAAGTCTTCAGCAAATGTTTTTCTCTTTGCAGCCGAGCCATAATTATCAAAAACCAATTGACTTATACCAACATTTGAAGACATTTCTAATGCTCTTTCAAAACTTACATAACCCTTATTAACTCTTCCCACATCTTCAATAGGCTTTGAATTACCTGGGAAGTGCTTTACTCCTGTTGGAACAGTGTCCGATAAAGTTACAAGACCTTTATCCAACATCATCATTGCAGTTACGGTCTTGAAAGTAGAGCCCGGCTCAAACGAACTTGAAATTGCTATATTATTATTTTCAAAATATTTTCCTTCTATTTCTGTAAAACTAGCTATTGCCCTAACAAAACCCGTTTCAACCTCCATTAAAATCACACAACCACTCTCTGCCTCATTTGTTTCTAAGCAATTCATCAAAGAATTTTCAGCTAATTCTTGCAAACTAACATCTATGCTTGTTACAACATCATATCCATTCTTCGCAGTTATCTTTTCGTCTTTATCATACGGCACCCAAACCCCCGGATTTATTTTTCTCTCTAAACGTTTTCCCTTCTCTCCTCTTAAATATTTATTAAATCCTCCATCAATACCATTATAACAAGTATCACAATCACCACTTAATTTTATTCCTATAGTCCTTCTTGCCAACGGATAATAAGGATAAACTCTCTCTCCTTTCTCTATAATGTGTACTCTATGACTTAATCTATACGTTACTTTAGTTGAGTCTTTTTTATTCTTTATCGCACGTCCTATTATAGGGAATGTTTTAAGCCTTTGTAACTCTTCGTATGTTATATCTCTTGCAACAGGAACACCTCTATTGCTTTTCTTTGCTCTAAACGATGAAAAATATTTTTGATACTCAACAGAAGTTTTGCCATCTTTCTTGTAAGAGAATATTTTTGCTAAACTATCGCACATTGGCTTTAAATCTTTTTTCAAAATACTATCAGGAATTACCCATTCTTTAACTCCCGTATCTTTGTTTTTTTGTTTACCTAAGTCAATATACATATCATATATTGGAACATCGGTTGCCAACATCAAAAGCTCTCCTGTGTCATAGTCTATTGAATAAATATTTCCCCTCTTAGCCTGATATGTTCTCTCTTGTACTAATCGCTTAGTTTGTTTTTCTAACTCTCTATCGTGTAAGGCTATTTGAATATAGAGAACCCTTGCAATTATAATTATAAATGCAAATAAAACCAAAACATATATAAAGCCAACTCTTGGTAATTTTATATTCGTATTTTTATCCTCTGTACTACTCATTTTTTTCTATCAGTATAACTTTTTTTATTGGTTCTCTTGACACTCCAACTCCTATTGGCTCTAATGTTTTCTCTAATTCCATCATCATTGATGTACGTTGATATTTTGTTTTCAGACTTGTGCGTTTTAATTCTAACTCTTTAATTTCCTTATTTGTATCTTCAATCTTATTTATTGTAGTTTCTATTATATACCTGTTGCCTATAAAAAGAATACACAAGACAGCAATACACAAAAACAATAGAATATTTTTGCGAAACCAAGGTTTTAAAAGTACTTTGCCTCTTAGAATATCTGTAATCTTCATCTTCTTACTTTTTTTGTGCTATTCGCAATTTTGCACTTCTTGAACGAGGATTTCTTATCAACTCTTGCTCACTTGCAGTTATAGGTTTTCTATTCACAGCCTCTAAATCATTTAATAGATTACCAAAGAAATCCTTTTCTATCCTACCCTCACAATTACCAGTCTTTATATAATTTTTCACTAACCTATCTTCCAAAGAATGATAACTCATTACAACAAGTCTTCCTCCTTGTTTTAAAAGAGGAGAAGTCTGTTCTAACATTTTTTGAAGCACATCTATCTCTCCATTTACCTCTATTCGTAAAGCCTGAAAGACTTGTGCGAAAAATTTATTTTCTTTTCCTCTTTGTGCAAGTGGCTGTAAAATTTCTTTTAGTTGATTTGTAGTTGATATTCCTTCAATTTGCGAAGACTCAATCCTCTTTGCAATCTGATAAGCATTTGACAACTCACCATAATTTGCAAAAATCTTTTTCAATTGCTCTAAAGAATAAGTATTAACTACATCTTTTGCAGTAAGGACTTGCTTTCTATTCATTCTCAAATCAAGTTCTGCATCAAATCTTGTACTAAATCCTCTCTCTGCACAATCAATTTGATAGGACGAAATACCCAAATCAGCAAGTATTCCATCAACTTGCGTTACTCTATAAAGTTTTAATTGATTTGTAAGATTAGAAAAATTATCTTCAATCATTGTAAACCTAACATCATCTAACGCATTTTTCACTGCATCGCTATCTTGATCAAACGCATACAAACTTCCCTCTGACGAAAGACGTTGAAGAATTGCTTTTGAGTGTCCTCCACCACCAAATGTCAAGTCAATATAAATGCCATCGGGCTTAATATTTAAGCCTTCAATACATTCCTCTAACATTACGGGTACGTGATACTGTTCTTCCTGCATTTTCTAAATCTTAATCCTTATTACAATCAACCTCTTGTAGATTACCAAGCAATTGCTCAGCAGAAGAGATATAATCGAACTCATCTTCATCAAGCGAATTATAGGTTGCAGAATCCCAAATCTCAATAAATTTTCCTGATGCAAGCAAAACAATATCCTTATCTATATTTGCCATACTTCTTTGTTCGGCTGGTATAAGGATTCTATCACTTGCGTCAAGTTCAACAATGTTTGCTTGGGTTAATTTCCTAAATAATCTCTTCGCTTGTGGGTCGTAAGGGTTAAGATTACGTTGAAGTCTTGACACTTCTTCTTGAAAATCGGAGTAAGTAAAAAGTTCTAAGTACGAATTATAAATACTTTTTCTGAGAACAAACCTTGTGTCATCGGAAACAACGAGTTGCTTCTTCAAAGCAACAGGAAGTTTCAACCTGCCGTTTGAATCAATTTTGCAAAACTCTATTCCTACCATTGATGACATAATTCTACTATATTTTCGGATTGTAAAATTACTACATTTATCCCAAAAAAAGACATTTGTTAATAACTTTTTTCCATTTACTCCCAAAAATTACCATTTTACACACTGATTTTACGACACGAAACTTAGAATGTTACATTTATTTTAAAATTTTATTTTACGCAAAATCAGACATTTATCAATAATTCAAAATTTAAACAAATTAAAATAGGAAACAAAACACTATCTTTGCACAAATTATAAAAATGATTCTATGAATAAATTTTTAAAACCACCGTTTTATTTTTCTCTTTCTTTGATTCTAATTTTTATTTCAGCGTGTAACAACAACTCAAATCCCGAATTAAAAAAATATACTCTCAATGGCAGAACGCAAGGCACCTATTATCATATAATATATTTTGCTCCCTCAGACAAATGGTGCATAAAAAACAATCAAAAGACCTCATCACAAATAAAAAAAGGAATAGATAGTATTCTGACTATGATAGATAATTCCATATCTCTTTGGAATCCAAACTCTCTTTTAAACAAAATCAATTCCAACCAAACGAATCAAATGAATAAAATCCTAATTGAAAACTTCATAGAAGCTGAAAAAATTTCAAAACTCACAGAAGGAAATTTCGATATCAGCCTTGGAGCAGTGATAGAAGCACACGGATTTGCTGCAAAGGAAAGAAAAAAACTCTCAAAACAAGAATTAGATTCAATGATGCTTTATGTTGGATACGAAAAACTAAGATTAGAAGGCAATAAACTAATAAAACAATATCCACAAACACGCATTGACTTCAACGCAATCGCACAAGGCTACACCACAGACGCAATTAGCAAATATTTAACCAATAATAAAATCTCTCAACACATAGTAGACGTAGGCGGAGAAGTCTTTGCAAGCGGTCGAAAGCCTGACGGACAACAATGGAGAGTAGCAATAGAAAAACCATCTAAGGATATGTATGCCGAAAGAGAGTATAATAGTTTTGTAAAACTTGAAAACAAATCAATAGTTACAAGTGGTAATTATAGAAAATATGTAGAAGAAGACGGAATTAGACTTTCTCACACAATAGATCCAAAGACCGGATATTCTGTTTCGCACAATCTATTGAGCGTTTCGGTTATTGCAGAAAATGCAACCCTTGCAGACGGATTAGCAACCGCCTTTATGGTTATGGGAAAAGAGAAAGCAGAAGAATTTCTCAAAACACACCCAGAGTATGACGCCATTTTCATCTACTCAACCCCAGAAGGAGAAATAGAAACCTCACACACAAAAAATCTTGACAAAATATTAGAAACCGCAGAATAGATGTTTTTAAAACAAATTGAAAGTTTCTGTAATTTTCCCCTAACACAAGATCAAGAAAATCTTGTAAAAAACCTCTCAAACTTCATTTTTCATAGTGAAGACTGCAACATATTTATATTAGACGGCTATGCAGGGACAGGAAAAACCACAATAATCTCTGCACTCATTAAAACCCTACCTTATTATGGACTAAGATGCGAACTTATCGCACCAACAGGACGAGCAGCCAAAGTTTTAAGCAATCGTTCTTTGCAACAAGCCTACACAATTCATAAAAAAATCTATTATACACAAATAGATAATTACTCGAACATTAGTTTAAAATTAAAAGAAAATAAGAATCACCACACTATATATATAGTTGATGAAGCCTCAATGATAGGAGAAAGCGATGGAGTGTTGAACGATTTGTTTTATTACGTCAAAAGCGGAGTAAAAAACAAAGTAATACTTCTCGGAGACAAAGCACAACTTCCGCCAATTGGTAGTAGCGAATCATTTGCTCTTAATCCAGAATATTTAAAACAAAAATTTCTTGAACCAATTGCCTATTATCAACTAACGCAAGTAGTAAGACAAGCCTTAGAATCGGGCATTTTGAAAAACGCAGCAAACATTCGTTGGGCTTTAACCAACAAACTACAACTGCCAATCTTCAAAACAAAAAACCTTTCTGACTTTAAACGCATTGAATCAATAGATTTTGAAGACACCTTAGCAAGTAAATACCGAGAATTAGGCGAAAAAGAAGTAGTAGTTGTTACAAGAAGCAATTTTGCTGCAAATCAACTAAATCAATACATAAGAAACCGTATCTTAGAAAAAGAAAACATAATAGATATTGGCGAAAAACTAATGTCAATCCGCAACAACTACTATTGGCAAACCGAAGATGAATACTCCGACTTCATAGCAAACGGAGATATAATAGAGATTACAAACATATTTTCATACGAAGAAAAATTCAATTTCCACTTTGCCAATATAGAAGCAAAGATTAACGAAAGCCAAACCCCAATTGAACTAACAATTATGCTCGATACCCTAAGCGAAAAACAAGCACACCTTTCGCAAGAAAGAGAAAGAGAACTCTATGAAAAGATTTTTGCGCACTATCAAAAAGATTGCAACAACAAAGCCCTTATTCACAAAGCGGTAAAAGAAGATAAATATTTCAATTCCTTACAAGTAAAATTCTCAAAAGCCATTACCTGCCACAAAGCACAAGGAGGCGATTGGCATACAGTCTTTATACTAAACGAAGTTCAAGCCTCAGAAGCAGAAAACCACGATTACTTCCGATGGCTCTACACCGCCCTAACCCGAGCACGAGAACAAATATTCTTAGTGAACTTTTCCGAAGAATTTTTTGTAGAATAAATATTCTTTCGGCAATACTACAAAAAGCATATTCAAGATACAAAAAAATATTTCAAAGAAATCTTTATTTTTTTCTTTGAAATATTTTTTTAACTCTAAGAATTAAAAGATTATTTCTTTGCTTTAATTTTCTTATTCAAATAATCCTTTTACTATTCTGCACATTTTGTCGCCTGCAAGATTGACTCCTTCTAAGACCTCTTCGTGTGTGCATTCTGCAACAGCATCTGGATTAAATACATTGCTGATTACCGACATTCCAAGCACGTTTAAATTGCTGTGAGAAGCGACTATGACTTCTGGAACGGTGCTCATTCCTATTGCATCGGCTCCTATGATTCTAAAAAACTTGTATTCTGCCGGTGTTTCAAAACTTGGACCTGTGGTTGCAAGGTAAACTCCTTCTTGAAAATTGATATTTTCTTTTTGTGCAATGATTTTTGCTTTTGTTCTAAGGTCTTGGTTGTAGGTTGTACTCATTGAAGGGAAGCGTGTACCGAGTTCTTCAAAGTTTTTGCCGATTAGTGGATTTGGCATTTGGTTTATGTGGTCTTTTATAAGCATTATATCACCTACTTTAAAGTTTGGATTTACGCCTCCTGCGGCATTTGTTACGATTAGAGTGTGTATGCCTAAAGATTTCATAACTCGTATGGGAAAAGTTACTTCTTGCATTGTGTATCCTTCGTAGTAATGGAAGCGTCCTTGCATACAGACGATTTTTTTGCCACTTATTTTTCCGAAAACCAACATTCCTTTGTGTCCTTTGACGGTTGATTGAGGAAAATGAGGGATTTGTTGATATGGAATAGTGGTTTCAATTTCCAAACTATCAACAAAATTACTTAATCCGCTGCCTAAGACTATTCCTATTTCGCATTGCGAGGTGTATTGCAACAAATAATCGGTTGCTTCTTTTATTTTATTTAACATCTTCTTGTATTGTGTTTTCTATTAGATTATTATTTTTTCCGTATTGATGTACTTCTATATCTATTGGTAAGACGTAAATATCTGTTTCAAAGTTTTGAAGTCTCATTGCGTCTTTTTCTGTTGTCAAAAGTATGGTGTTTTTTTGTGAAAGAGTTTTGTATCTTTCTATTATTTGAGTTTTGTCTTTGGAAGTGAAGTTATGATGATCTGAAAAAGTGATTGTGTCTATTACTTTGGTTAGAGAGTTAAGGTATTCTATGATATGAGAGTTGTTTGCTATGCCTGTAAAGAGTATTACTGAGTAATCTTTTATGTTTATTTTGTTTTCTTTGTTTTTTATGTGGTAGGGTTGTTTGTAAACTATGTTTGAAAAAAATATTTTTTGGTTTGAAAGAGGTTTTAGTTTACTTACAAACTTTTGTTTTTGGTTTTCGTTTAGCGGAGGACATTTTGTGATTACTATGTAGTCTGCTCGCTTTGCTCCTTGTGCGTATTCACGTAGTCTTCCGTAGGGAATGACCTTGTCTTTGAAGAATGGTCGGTTGTATTCTGTCAATAATATATTTATATCGCGATTTATGTATCGGTGTTGATAAGCATCATCTAAGATTATAAGGTTTGTTTCGGGTGAATGTGTGAGAATATTCTCTACTCCTTTGTTTCTGTCTTCGCATACTGCAACTAACGTATTTGGATTGCGTTTATATAATAGTAAAGGTTCGTCTCCAACTTCTGAGGCTGAGTGATGTGGATTTAAAAGAATGAATCCTTTGGTTTTTCTACCATATCCTCGACTGAGAATTGCCAAATTAAAATGTGGTGAAAGTCTTTTGATGAGATATTCTACAAAAGGCGTTTTGCCCGTTCCACCAACTCTTAGATTTCCTACTGATATTATTTTTACAGAGTGGGATTTTTCTTCTATGAATCCGCAATCAAATAGTTTATTTCTTAGATATGTTATTACGCCGTACATATTCTATTTGCAATTGCTTACCCATAGATAAGTGCCGTCAAAGAAGCTACAATAGGAATAAAGTAATCTTTTAGAATAACTACCTTCGACAGGAGAGCCATCATAATATATGTATTGCGAATTGCATTCTGGACAATGCAAAAGCACATTATTTGTTGTATCTACATAAAGGCGTCCATCACAATCTTTACCTACACAACTACGTTCAAAAGTTATAAATTCGTTCCAAGATTTGCGAAAAACAACTACGCCTCTATATCCTCCCTCAAAATATTCCCAACCACGATTTCCATAGTTTAGGTTGAAGTATTCAGCACTATCAGGATCTATATAAAAGTTTACATATCCATAATCAAAGGGTTCTTCGCACGAGGTAAAGAGAAAACTTGTGCAAATCAAACTTAGAATTATGGATATGTGTTTTTTCATATTCTAAAAACGCTTATTGATTTGAGAATATTGTAGTTAAACAAACATCTCCAACAATTTTCAAACTTTCTTTGCTGATATTTGACATATTGTCTTGCATTGTATGCCAGAAAGGAAAGAAACTATAATTTATATCATTTTGTACAATATCTATCATAGGGATTCTTGCATTGAGATTTACCCAATGATGATCGTCCATTATAGGATAAGTTTTTTCGTTTATGAATATATTGGAATATCCCTTTGAAGCAGCAATATCCCACACCTTATTCATAATAGAAGAAGCATAATGCATCGACAAACCTTCCTTTGTAAATCGCAAATTCTTGAATCCAACCATATCAAGCAAGATTCCGTAATTTGCAGTGTAGAAAGGATAATGAGGATTCGTGCTCCAATGTTGTGAACCTAAACACCAATCTGTTTGATCTTCTACATCGCTTTCTGCCCATGAAGGAGTTCCTTGGTCTTCTAAGTCAAAAAATACAATATCTATGCCTTGTGTGTTTGGTTTTTGGCGAAAGACTCTTGCGATTTCCATCAAAACTCCAACTCCACTCGCGCCATCGTTTGCTCCGTCAATGGCTTTTTTGTGGTTTTCTTCATTTTCGTCTTCGTCTGCCCAACTTCTGCTGTCCCAATGTGCGGCTAAGACTACTCTTTCTGAGGCATCGGGATTGAAACTTGCTATTATGTTTCTTCCTTCAACGTTTGTTCCGTCCCAAAGTTTAGAAGAGAAGTTTTGAACATAGACTGTGTCGGCAAATTGCGACATGAAATTTATTAAATAATCGCCACAGAGTTGAGAAGCCTTGCTCATTGGTGTTCTTGGACCAAAATCACATTGTGCTTTTACGTAAGCGTATGCAGAATCCGCATTAAAAACAGGGATTTCTACTTTTGTGTAATCTATTATTGCACTTTGTGTTTCGGGAGTGCTTTTTTTACAAGAACAAAAGCCCAAAATCAAAGCAAATATTATTAGTATGTTTAATTTATTTCCCATTTTGCTCCTTCTTTTCCGTCTTTTATTGTGATTCCTACTTCGGTTAATCTATCTCTTATTTGATCGCTCTTTGCCCAATCTTTGTTTGCTCTTGCTTCTGCTCGCATTTCTATTATCATATTCATCAATCCTTCAATTATTGTATTGGAATTGTCGCTTTGTTCGCCTTTCATTCCAAGGATTTGATTGAAAATGATTTCGTAATTTTCTTTTAATGCTGCTTTGTCTTGTTCTGTGATTGTTTCTTTTTTGTCTGAGATTAGGTTTACTAAACGTGAGATTTCAAACATATTGGCAATTACAACAGGAGTGTTGAAATCATCGCACATTGCTTCGATACATTTTGTAAATACAGCATTGAAATCTACGCTTGTAGTGTTTGAAGTTGGTAAGGTGTTGATATTTTTTTGTGTTTCAAAGAGTTTTTTCATTCCTTTTTCGGCTGCTGAAAGTGCTTCGTTAGAAAAATCAAGTGTTGAACGATAGTGTGCTTGCAAGATAAAGAAACGAATTGTCATTGGGCTGTATGCTTTGTCTAATTTAGGGTGAGAACCTGAGAAAAACTCATTTAAGGTTATGAAATTACCAAGACTTTTTCCCATTTTTTGACCTCCGATTGTAATCATATTGTTATGTAACCAATATTTTGCAGGTTCTTTTCCGAAAGCACAGATTGATTGTGCGATTTCGCTTTCGTGGTGAGGGAAAAGCAAGTCTAAGCCTCCGCCATGTATGTCAAATTGTTCTCCAAGATACTTTCTGCTCATTGCGGTGCACTCTAAATGCCAGCCAGGGAATCCATCGCTCCAAGGAGACGGCCAACGCATAATGTGTTCTGGTGATGCTTTCTTCCAAAGTGCAAAGTCGGCAGGATTTCTCTTTTCTTCTTGTCCGTCAAGCTCACGTGTATTTGCTATCATCTCATCAATAACGCGGTTAGATAATATTCCGTATTTGTGAGTATCTGCATTGTATTTCAAAACATCAAAATACACACTGCCATTGCTTATATAAGCATAGCCATTCTCTAATAATTTTTCTACAATTTGTATTTGGTCAATGATATGTCCTGTTGCGGTTGGTTGAATGCTTGGACGTAAAATATTCATTGAGTCCATTGCTTCAAGATAACGTTGTGTGAAGTATTGTGCAACCTCCATTGGTTCTAATTGTTCAAGTCTTGCTTTTTTTGCAATCTTGTCTTCTCCGCTGTCAGCATCGTTTTCCAAGTGTCCAACGTCTGTTATATTTCTTACATATCTTACTTTGTAATTCATATATTTAAGAAACCGAAAAACAGTATCAAAAGTTAATGCTGCTCTTGCGTGTCCTAAGTGTGCATCTCCGTAAACTGTTGGTCCGCAAACATACATTCCTACAAAAGGTGGATTGATTGCTTGAAATTCTTCTTTGTTTCTGCTAAGTGTGTTATAAACTACTAATTTTTTTGTATTCTCTATCATAATAATTCCTTTATTTCTATTTACTAAACTTTATTTTTCTTGACATTATTGCTGTACATAAACAAGATATTGTAACAACCATAAGAAAGATTGCTATAATATCTGTAAAGTATATCTTGATTGGAAAACTATCTACAATGAATGAGGCTCCCATTTTAATGATTCCAAAGTGTTGTTGTAGCAAACAAAATATTATTCCTAAGATTAGTCCACATATCATACCGATTACACTCATCATTACTCCATTTATGAAAAATATTCTGCGAACTTCTTTTTTTGTTGCTCCCATTGTTCTTAGGATTGTAATGTCTTTGCTTTTTGTCATAATCAATAATGATAATGCTCCCATAATATTGAAACTTGCAATAAAGATTATGAATCCTAAAATAATATATACTGCTAATTTTTCTGCTTTTACTACTTTATAATAAACAGGATTTTGCTCTAAACGGTTCTTTACGACATAGTTTTTAGGAATATTTTTTTCAATTTCAGTCTTTACTTGTTCGGTTTTCTTGGAGTCTTTTAGTTTTATATTAAGACTGCTTATTTGATTAGGCGAAAGTTCTAATAATTTCTGTGCAAAAGCGATAGGAACTATTGCTGCTTCATCATCAATCTCGCTTCGAGTCATAAAACTGCCTGAAAAAATTGCTTTGTCTATGTTTAAATTGTCCTCTGGTACTATTACATTTGTTGGATTCTTCTTTGGAATGCAAAATTGTATTGGAATATTGTGTTTTTCTGCTCCTTGGAAAAGCGACATCTTTAACATAAGCGAATATCCCAATATACAATTTGGCTTATCTTTGGTATAAAGCGATGTATTTCCTATTTGCATTGTTGTATCTATGTTGAATATTCTAAAATATTCTTCTTCTACTCCATACATATTAACAATGCTTTGAGTGTTTTCAAAGGAAATCAATACCGATTCTTTGACAACGGGTGTTATTGCACTAATTTGAGAAAGCGATTCTAAGTTTTGAGTATTTATTTCTTTAACATCTATAACTTTTCCTTTGCTTGGAAGAATTATTAACTCGGGATTAGAATAACTAAGCATATCCGAAGCCAAGCAAGTAAAGCCATTGAAAACCGAAAGAACGATTAGTAATGCCATTGTTACAACTCCTACACCGATAAGAGAAATTAAAGAAATTATGTTAATGACTTTAAGTTCTTTTTTAGAGAAAAAATATCTCATCGCTATAAAGAAGCTCAATCGCATCAAAGTATCGCTTTTTAAGATTTTAGTAATCTATCAATATTTTCGCTATAATCCAAACTATCATCAATAAAGAAAGATAAATCTGGTATAATTCTTAATTGATTTCTTTCCATTGACGCAAGTTTGTTACGTAATAAAGGCTTATTTGCTTTAACCAATTCAAAAACCTCATCATTTGTAACTCCTCCAAGGGCAAATATACTAATATATACCTTAGCTATTGATAAATCTGAGGAAACCCTTACCTTGGTTACTGTAATCATTGCTCCTTTAAAGAGATTTTTAGATTCATATCTAAGAATCTCGCCCATATCTTTTTGAATTAAGCGGGCTACTTTTTGTAATCTATTATTATCCATAGGTTGCAAAGTTACGAAAAAATAACATTTTCATATTAAAACAAAGAAAAAATAGTATTTTTGCGCTATGAAATTAAGATTAACAAAAGAATTTAGATTTGAAACCTCACATGCACTTGATCAATATCAAGGTTTGTGTCAAAATCTTCATGGACACTCTTACCGATTGTTTGTTACAGTGATTGGAGAATATGAAGAAGAAGCGGAAAACAATGATTCTGGAATGGTTTTGGACTTTAAAGCAATCAAAACTCTTGTAGAAAAAAGCGTGGTTGAAGATTTTGATCATGCAGTAGTTCTTTGCAAAAATAGTTCTTTTGCTTCTGCATTAAAACAAACAAACACCAAGTTAATTTTGTTTGATAAACAACCAACATGTGAGAACTTGATTATGGAATTTCACAGAAGAATTACAAGCATTCTTCCAAAAGGAATAAAATTAGCAAGACTTCGACTTCACGAAACAGAAACTTCGTACGCTGAATGGTTAATTGAAGATAATGAATAACAAAAATCGCAAAATATGAACAACGAAAAATTTCAATTTCCTCATATTGCCAAGTGGATTTTCTCTCTTTCGATAATCGGATTGGTGATTTATTTAATGTGGTACTTTCGTTTTCTTGTTGTTTGTACTCTTTTGGCTTTGATTCTTGCCTTTATGGGAACTCCTATTCAAAATTTGCTTCAAAAATTTCATGTAGGTAAATTCCATTTTTCAAGAACGATAACAACAATTCTAACTCTTATTAGTCTTGTTTTAATCTTTACTCTCATCGGATACACAATTGTTCCGTTATTTATTAGTCAGGCTATGGAATTTGCAAACCTTGATGTATATAAAATTGCAGATTATTACGCTGAACCTATCAATAAAATTGAACAGTTTTTGTATGAATATCAACTAATGCCTCCCGAAAAAAATTTAGAGACTATTTTTTCTTCCTATATCTTAGATACTCTTAATACTTTGAATATTACAAATCTTGCAGAAACTCTTTTAGGACTTGCAAGCAATTTTGTGATGGGGACTTTCATCGTTTTGTTTATCACTTTCTTCTTTTTAAAAGACAATAACTTAGTAAACAAATTCATAAACGCTGTTACTCCTGATTTATACTTAGATGAAATTCATAAAATCCTTTCTTCCTCACGTTCTCTTATTAGTAGATATTTCTTAGGCATCTTTTCTGAAATTATAATTATGATTGCCTTGCTTTCTCTTGGCTTTTACTTGGTGGGATTGAATAACGTAATTCTCATAGCGACTATTTGTGGAGTTATGGTCATTCTTCCATATATTGGAGTGTTGATTGGAGGGGCAGTTGGTCTTATGGTGTGTCTTACAAGTTTTCTTGGAGCCGATCCAACTCTTGATATAATTCCTATAATCATTAAATTCGTTAGCGTTTTTGCTGTTGTAAAACTTATAGACGACTTTATTCTCCAACCACTCATTTATTCAAAAAGCGTAAAGGCTCACCCGTTAGAAATATTCTTAGTAATACTAATGGCAGGCGAAGTTGGCGGAATTTTAGGTATGATTTTAGCAATTCCTGTCTATACTTTATTTAGAATAATTGCCAAAGAATTTTTCATAAAGTGGAAATTCATTAAGAAAATCACTGAAAATCTTTAAAATCTTAGTATTTTTGCAAACAATACTTTGAAAAATGAAAAAGATTATAAAGTTTTTTTTACAGAAAGTCCCTCGAAAATACTTACAGAAATTAGTTTTAGTATTTAAAGTCTTTGCAAAACTGTTCTATTTAGGCAATAAAAAACACTGTCCTGTATGTGGAAAACATTATAGAAAATTCTTGCCCTACGGATATGTTGTTTCAAGAGAAAATGCCTTATGTCCAAATTGCCTCGCCTTAGAAAGACATCGCTTATTGTGGCTATATTTTCAAAAAGAAACTACTTTGTTTCAAGATAAGCTTTCTTTCTTGCACATAGCACCTGAGATGTGTTTTATTCCTTTGTTTAAAAAAATGCCAAATCTAGAATACAAAACAGCAGATCTTGAATCGCCTTGGGCAGATATTCATTTAAATATTGAAAATATGCCATTGGAAGATAATAGTTTTGATGTTCTTATGGCAAATCATATACTTGAACACGTAAACGACTTACCTAAGGCATTAAGTGAAATAAAACGTGTATTAAAACCAAACGGTTGGGCAATTTTGCTTAGTCCTATAAATCCAAAAAGAGAAACTACTTACGAGGATTCAACTATTACCTCGCCCGAAGAAAGAGAAAAACATTTTGGACAAAAAGACCATGTAAGAGAGTTTGGAAAAGATTACGCAAGTGTTTTAGAAAAAGCAGGCTTTGAAGTAGAAGAAAATAGATTTGCTCAAACCCTTTCAGCAGAGGACTTAGATAGATTTGCAATAACAAAGAAAGAAAATATCAATATAGAACATCACATTTTCATAGCACACAAGAAACAATAGGAATGAAAATAATACTAATAGGAACTGCATATCCGTATCGCGGAGGTTTAGCATCGTTTAACGAAAGATTGATTTCTCAATTTCAAAACGAAGGAGAAAATGTAGAAATCAAAACATTCACTCTGCAATACCCCTCAATACTTTTTCCAGGTAAGACACAATTTTCTTCAAGTAAGAATTTGAATAATTTTCCTATTGAACGCTGTGTTAATTCTATTAACCCATTTAATTGGATTAAGGTTGGCAGAAAAATAAAAAAAGAAAATCCCGATATTGTTATTATAAAATATTGGATGCCCTTTATGTCTCCTTGTTTTGGCACAATGGCTCGTATCATAAAAAGCAACAAAAAAACAAAGATAATAGCAATTGCTGACAACATTATTCCACATGAAAGACGTTTCTTTGATTCTTGGCTAACAAAATACTTTGTTGGCTGCGTTGATGCGTGGATTGCGATGAGCAAAAGCGTGTTTGATGATATAGAAATCTTTGATAAAAAAGTACTACGCTCGCTTTGCTTTCACCCAATCTTTGATAATTTTGGAGAAAAAATAGATAAAGAAACTGCACAAAAAAACTTAGCTTTACAAAGCAAAGAAATAAATATTTTATTCTTTGGTTTAGTCAGAGATTACAAAGGATTAGATTTTTTAATCAAAGCTTTAAAAAATCCAGACTTAGAAAAATATCCTATACACCTTACAGTAGCGGGGGAATTCTATGAACCACAATCAAAATATGACGAAATAATTAAAGAATTAGATTTAAAAAACATAACAATCCACAATAAGTTTATAGCAAACGAAGATGTGAAGAATTATTTTTGTGCTTGCGATTTGGTAGTTTTGCCATACAAAACAGCAACTCAAAGTGGCGTTACACAAATTGCCTTTCATTTTGAAAAACCTATGTTAGTTACTGACGTAGGAGGCTTAGCCGAAATAGTAAAGCACGGAAAAAGCGGATACGTTTGTCAACCTAATCCACAATCTATTGCAGATTGTTTGTTGGATTTTTGCAAAAACAAAACCGATTTTACAGAAAGTTTAATGGAAGAGAAGAAAAAATTTTCGTGGGAGAGAATGACCGAATCCATTAAAGAATTATACACAAAAACTCTTGAAAAATAAATGATAATACGAAGTAAAGCACCTTTAAGATTAGGCTTAGCAGGAGGGGGAACAGATGTTTCTCCATTTTCTGACATATATGGCGGTTGCATTCTTAATGCCACTATAAGTTTATATGCATATTGTGATATTATTCCTCACAATGATGGTAAAATACGTTTCTTTTTAGAGGATAAAAACCAAAGATATGAATACGATAGTGTAGAACAACTTCCAATAAACGGAGAAATAGACCTTTTAAAAGCCGTTTACAACAGAATTGTTAGAGATTTCAATGTCGGAAAGTTATCTTTTGATATTCATACCTTTGTTGATGCACCAGCAGGTAGTGGATTAGGAACTTCTTCCACCTTAGTAGTTGCAGTTTTAGGAGCTTTCGTTCAATGGTTGAAACTTCCGCTTGCCGAATACGACATTGCTTCTTTGGCATACAGCATAGAAAGAGAAGATATGTTGCTTGCAGGAGGAAAACAAGACCAATATGCAGCAACATTTGGAGGATTTAATTTCATGGAGTTTTATGCCGAGGGAAAAGTTATTGTAAATCCTCTTCGCATCAAAGATAAAATTCTAAATGAACTTTCAAGAAATATAATTTTGTTTTATACCGCTACATCAAGAGACTCTGCCAAGATAATAGAACAACAACAAAAAAATGTGATTGCAAATAACACACAATCCATAGAGGCAATGCAACAACTAAAACACCAAGCTGTGTTGATGAAAGAATCATTGCTCAAAAGCGATTTAGATAAAATAGGAGATATTCTTCATCTTGGTTGGCAATATAAAAGACAAATGGCAAGAGGTATAAGCACCGATTTATTTGAAAGCGTATATAATGCAGCACTTCAAGCAGGAGCGAGCGGTGGTAAAATATCTGGTGCAGGCGGAGGAGGATATATTTTCTTTTATGCTTCGGAAGCAAAAAGATATGAAGTGATTAAAGCCTTAGATTCTTTTGGAGGAAAGGTTAGACGATTTGAATTTACAAACCAAGGCTTAGAAACGTGGCAAATTTAAATAAAAACATAAAAGAAGCCATAATCCTTGCAGGAGGAAAAGGCACAAGATTGCAATCGGTTGTAAGCAATGTGCCAAAACCTATGGCTCTTATTGGCGAGAAACCTTTTTTAATGCTTCTTTTACAATACTTGCAATCGCAAGGAATTGAAAAAGTTGTTTTATCTGTTGGTTATATGTATGAAATAATACGAGAAACCTTTGGCGAGAGTTTCAATGGACTTTCTATTTCTTATAGTATAGAATCAGAACCTTTGGGAACAGGTGGAGCAATAGCAAAAGCAATGACTATGGTAGAGAGTAAAAGTGTTCTTGTCTTAAATGGAGACTCTTTTATCAAGATTGACCTTGAAGAAATAGAGAGAAAAATCCCTACTTCAAAAAATCACTCTCTTCTTGTTTTGAAAGAAATGAGTAATGTTTCAAGATACGGCTCTGTTGTTTTGAAAGATGAGGTTATAACAGCCTTTGAAGAAAAACAATTCAAAGAAAAAGCACTCATAAATGCAGGAGTATATGTTTTGAATAAAGATATATTTAAAGATAAGAACCTACCCGAAAAATTTTCCTTTGAAAAAGACTTTTTGGAAAAGGAAGTAGAAAAAGAAAATCTTAGAGGCATAGTAACAAATGGTTATTTCATTGACATAGGAGTGCCGGAAGATTATCAAAAAGCCCAAATAGAATTAGTAGAACAAATTGAAATAAAAAAATAATAAAGATATATGGAACTTAATATCCCTTTGAATCTTTGTAACGAAGAGAAAGAAATAGTAAATGCAAACAATGTGGCAACCGTTGTAGGCTCTGGAAGTGTAGAAGTCTTTGCAACGCCTGCTATGATAGCACTTATGGAAAAAACAGCAAACAATTCTTTGCGTAATCACTTGCCTGAGGATTGCGTAAGCGTTGGAGTGGAAATAAATACTAAGCACATAAAAGCCTCAGCAATAGGAAAAGAGATTGTTTGCAAAAGCGAATTGATAAAAGTTGATGGGAAAAAATTGTTTTTCAACATATCAGCCTATGAAGGTGAAGATATGATAGGACAAGCCTCACACACAAGAGTTGTTGTCAATAAAGAAAAATTCTTAAACAATCTAAAATAAAGATTCAATGAACAAAACAATATCAAATGGCAAAGACTTTAAAATGACAGCTAAAACAATGGCTGGTTTAGAAGAAGTCTTAGCAGAAGAATTGAAAGCCTTAGGAGCAAAAAACATAGAAATACTTAAACGAGCAGTGAGTTTTGAGGGCGATATGACTCTTTTGTACAAAGCAAACTATTGTTTAAGAACAGCACTCTGCATTTTAAAACCAATAGCATCGTTTCAAGCAAACAATGAAAGAGAATTATACAACGAAGTGTATAGAATGAAATGGGAAAAGTATATGAATCCCGATGCAAAGATATTTATTGACAATTCTGTTAATAGCGAAATATTTACACACTCTCTTTACGCTTCTCAAAAAACAAAAGATGCTATTTGCGATAGATTTCGCAAAATGTTTAATCAAAGGCCTACCGTTACAAAAGACGAATACGAAATAAAACTTAACCTACATATTTGGGAAAATCAAGTAACAATTTCCTTAGATTCCTCAGGCGATTCTTTACACAAAAGAAATTACAGAGCAAATATGGGACAAGCTCCGCTGAACGAAGTAACTGCAGCAGGATTGATACAACTTAGTGGTTGGAAAAAAGATTGTAATTTCTTAGATCCAATGTGTGGAAGTGGAACTCTTTTGATTGAGGCTTGTATGTATGCTTATAATATTCCGGCTCAATATTACAGAAAGAAATTTGCTTTTAAGAAATGGAGCGACTTTTCAATGCCGGAATGGAAACGAGTAAAAGAAGAAGCAGATAAACAAATCAGCGATTTCGATTACGAAATTTGGGGTTCAGACCTTTCATCTTCTGCAATAGCACAGGCAACCGAAAATATAAAACTAACAAAACTACACAAAGACATTAAACTTTTCCGTTGCGAAATAGAAAAACAAGAACCTCCACAAGGCAAAACGCTAATTATTACTAACCCTCCATACGGCGAAAGAATAGAAGTAGAGGATATTTACGCTCTTTACGACAGAATAGGCACAGCCTTTAAGTCAAAACACGAAGGAAACGAAGCTTGGGTTATCTCTTCGGACTTTGAAGCTTTGAAAAGAATTGGCTTAAAACCAAGTAAAAAGATTCCAATCTACAATTCTAATCTTGAATGCAGGTTCTGCAAATTTGAACTCTATCATGGCACAAGACGATACGGTAAACAAGAATAAAAGAAAGAAGATTTAAGACTTTAAAACAAAGAAACAAAAAAACAAAACGCTCGTTTGTCAAAATAAAACAAAGACTCACGAGCGTTTTTTGATTGGATTATCAAAATTTATTATAGATATACACATTTCTATAATAAACTATCATATATGATTAGTTTTCTTTTTTAAATTCATTATGACCTACTTTTTCGTAAGTATTTCCATGATTTCCATGATACTCTTTTCCAAAAAGACCTTGCATTTCTCTTATAGTCTCGCCATCTTCTGTACGCCATCTTTTACTTTTACCACGACCGCTACCTCCAAAATCACCAGTCATAGCTCCAATAAATAAAGTAAAGATAAGATATAAACCAATTATTATAATAACTATATAGAACGCTAAAATAAGAAGACCAACAAGTACGTAAATAGGAAATAGTACAGCATGAGCACCAAAGATCAATGCAATAGTTGTCATAACACAATATTTCCATTTTTTACCCTCTATCATTGGTAACCTCTTCCTTAAATACATGACTATATACCCCACAGAAATAATTGCAGGCAATACAAGTCCTATATATAGCATATATTCAGATTCTGGGGCTAATGAAAATAAACATAGAGGGCAAAGAATGCCTATTATTCCAGAAAAAACCCAAAAAAGAAAGCTGTGTAAAGCTAATTTTGATTTGTAATCAGCATTGAATTTTTGCAAGTAATTTGCTTCTTTTTCATTAATCCATAGATAAATATTCTTTGGACTCTTCCAAAGAAATTTTAAACCTTTTTTCATTTTCGTAAAATTTTTAATTTGTTTAAATAAATTTTTATTTGATTGCCCAAGTCCCAAATGGCGATATGTTATTTCTTTGACCTCAAGGCATAAAAAACGTGGGACTTTTTTCTTATCATTGTTTGAGGTCCTGGAACTACCTTGTCTATTGAATAAGTAAAGCCCACGATATTACTCGTGAGCGTTTACTGCTTTACTCTAAATAGACAATTTGAAATGTTCCAAGTTTCAAACAATTAAGTATAAGCAAAAACGCTTTTATATGTCGTAAAAATTTAACTCAGTCTAATTATCTTTCTTTTTCTTTTACCATAGGCATA
>DEPQ01000003.1:0-318 GCA_002358855.1 Bacteroidales bacterium UBA3388 | reverse complement strand
ATAATTTTTCGTTAATAATTTTTCAGATTACAAAGGTATAACAAATTTCTTAAAGCACAAAAAATTCTTATAAAAACGCTTATTTTTCCAACTTAAAGTTTTGTGGGTAAAAATCTTTATTTTGCGGAAATTTCATTTTGCGAAAAAAAGTAGTTCCTTGACGAAAATTGAGCGAAAAACAAGGGTAATTTTTCCGAAAGTTCGTTTAGAATTTTCTAAAGCAGGGATAGAAATTTCTAAATCAAGGATAGAAAAAATTAAATCAAGGTTTTTTTTTGAAAAAATCTATGAAAAAATTGAAAAAAACAGCGAAAAAAT
>DEPQ01000086.1 GCA_002358855.1 Bacteroidales bacterium UBA3388 | reverse complement strand
CCATCAGAGAAAGTCCATAATGAAGTTGCTGAATTTGGACTTTCGTCTCTAAGTGCTAAAGTTGGATCATCTACATCCACATAGCCTGGAGAATATGAAATTACTGGAGTAGGGTATGGCAATACCGTAACAGAAACAGTACGTTCAGTAAAACAACCAGTTTCTCCATATCCACGCATTGTATAAGTAGAACTTTCTGCAGGAGTTACAGTTACAGGAGAAGTTGATTGATTGTTGTGAGAAAGAGAAGCATCAGCAGGCTCTGCCTCCCAACTATAAGTTTCAGCAGAACTTCCTGTTAGTGTTACGCTTTCCCCTTCACAGATTTTTGTTCGTGATATTTGAGCTACTGGATTTGTGATGAAAATATCTATACTCTTCCAAGCAAAACACCCTTGAGCAGTTTCAGCTAATAAATACACAGTTGTGTCACATGTTGGTGTGAAAGTAAGTACTGGAGAAGTAGAAGGATTGGTTATAACCGTATTTTCATTTGGTCGAACAAAAGACCATTGCATTGCAACTGTTGCTCCTGTGGCATCTGTTGCTGTTATATTTGCTTGTTCACCCATACATAGTTTTGTTGCACCTGTTAGTGTTATTTCTGGGAAGGGTTCTACTTTTACTGTAAAGGTTTCTGTGCGGTTATAGCCAGTTTCAGTATCTGTTACTTTGACTTGCAGAGTAGTTTCTGCTGTATAGACTTGAGTATATTGAGTTCCTTCAAAGATTGGAGCCTCTGTGGCAATATCTTGTGTACTATACCACCATTGATATACGAAGTTATCAGTATTTTCATCATCAGGAGAAGATGCTGTTATGGTTGTTTCGGTATTAACGCATATTTCTCCATCGCCTTCTAATAATAATGATGGTGTTTTTGGTATTATAACATCTAATGTTTGACTCTTTTCGCAGTATTCTGCATTTTCTTCTTCAAAGCTTTCTGATGCTCTTACTGTTCGAGTGTAGGTAAAGTTTCCATCTGTGGTATATGTATGTATAACCCTTTCTATGCTTCCTACAGCATCGTATTCAAATGTTGTAGTTGGATTTTGGTCTGCATTTGTTGCTACCCATTTGTATGCAGTATTCTCAAATTGGTATTCTAATTCTATTGGAGTTGTTCCATCGCCAAAGTCATATTTTTGCCAATATAATGGAGCCGCTGCTGGTTGCACGTCATTAACCATAAAGATTGCTCTGCCAGCAGGGTCTATTGCAGTTGGCGGTGTGTAAGTGAGATTGTCAAAGTTTGGACGAATATCTACTATTTTTGTTGTAATATATGCTACGCAATTTGGTCGGGTTGTTTGAGTTCTTGGGGAAACTAATTTTACAGCATAGAACTTTTCTTGAGCGTTACCCATCATTGCTTCTGTAATTTCAAGGTTTTGTTCTTCGCCTAAGGCTGGTGAGTTTGCATCTAAGGCTGCTAAGTCGTCCTGAGATAAGAAGGTAGAGGATACTTCAAACCATTTATATGTGTCAAATCCGCTAGGAGCTGAGGCAATCGTTACTACATCACCTGTTCCTGCACAACCTGGAGTACTAATCAAAGCAGGTTCTGCTCTCGCTGTAAAATATCCATATCCGCCATGAGCAGTTGGTGAACAGTCTCCTAATCTTACTCTTATTGTTATTCTATCTCCTACGAATTTTGCAAGGTTAATTTTGATTTCTTGCCAATTGCACCATATCCAACCTGAATTTGCTCCTGATGTGTGCCATACATCTGGTTCTAATGTAGGAAGTTGTGATGTTGATGTCTTTTCAAAAAATGCACAAGGGTCAACTAATTCTTCCAACATCGAACCATTAACTGGTGAATGCTTCATTACGTCTATTTGGAAAGTAGGATTTGAATATCCCGTATGGGTTGGTGCTTCCAAAACCATAGCATATTTAAATGTAAGCAAGCAATTGTCCAAGTTTACTTCCATTGTGTATTGCAATTGAGAACAATCGGCTCCTCCTTCTTCATTATTGATTTGCGAAGCATGAGTAAATCCCTCTGGAACGCGTGTCAATTGCCCTACGGAGTAATAATCTGTTCCATTATCATAGACTATAAAAAATCTTCCTCCTTCATCTGAGGCTTGTGTAGGATCTGGCCAAGTTGATGTCCAGTTAAAAATTGGTGCGCTAGTCGTTCCGTTATATGTTCCTGTCTTTGCAGACCAATTTAAATAACCTCCTGTTGAAAAATCAAGGTTATGTCCTGTCGGAACTTGGGCTTGTAGGTTTAAACCAAATAGTACTAATAACGCTAAGGCTATTTGTTTTTTTGTGTTGCTGATTATATTTTTCATCTCTTTGATTTATTCTTTTTTTTCTTTGTTTTATGACACTATTTCTTTGCTTTTTGTTTTTTTATCTTAGTTTTATTTTTGTTATTCCTTCTCCTCCAAACTCCACTGCTGCGGCTTTGTAACTTTCTACTTCGGAACATTCTTTTAAATAGTCTCTTAGAACTGTTTTTAGAATGCCATCTCCCTTGCCGTGCAATATTGATAGTTCGCTTTCACCTAATAGTCGTGCTTGATCAATATGTTTTGATAATTTATTAAGAGCTTCATCTGCTCTGCAACCTCTCAAATCTAATTGATAACTGAATTTAGCTCTTAATTCATTAATATCTTCAAATATTGAATTGATTCGTACATTTCTTACTTGTACGGATTTTTTGTTTTTTTGTTGCTTTAAATAAATTTGTTTGTTTACTTTTCTTACTTTACTAATCGGTACACTTAATTGTAATTCTCCGCATTCCACCTCTAATTTGTTTCTACGTATTTCTTTAACAACAGCATAATTATCGCCATTTTCTAACAATACAACATCGCCTACTGAAAGCGGCGTAGAGTCAAAAGGTATGTTTGTATGAGGATTTTGAATTGGTTTTTCAATTTGTATTTGCGATTCTAACTCTTGCAAGTCTGTTTCTATGATTTTAACTTCTTTTTGTAGATCTTGACGTGCTTTTTGAGTAGAAACTTTTTCTGCTTTTGCTGTTTTGATTTTTTCTATTGTATTTTCTATCTGTTTATTAGCACCTTGAAGAATTTGTTTGGCTTGTGATTTTGCTTGATAAATTATTTCTTTTTCTTTTTGAGAGATTTGAGCAAGTTTAGTCTTGTATTGATTTACTAAATCATTGAGTAATTCGTCTTGAACTTTAATTATTTCTTGTTGATTTTTGATTTCTATTTTATCTACCTCTAATTGTTGAAGGCTTTGCTCAAAATCAACAAATCCTTGTCCTATTTTATTTGATGCAGAGTCTATAATTGTTTGAGAAAGTCCTATTGTTTTTGCTATTTCAAAAGCGAAACTACTTCCGGGCTTGCCAATAGATAATTTGAAAAGAGGTTTCATATTATTAGTATCAAATAACATAGCTCCGTTTACAATAGTTGAGTGCTTTTGTGCTAAGAGTTTAAGATTTGAATAGTGAGTTGTAACTATACCAAAGGCTCCTTTTGATTCCAAATCCTCCAAAACAGCTTCGGCAATCGCACCTCCAATGCTTGGATCAGTTCCTGTACCGCATTCATCTATTAAAAACAAACAAGATTCATCTGCTTTCTCGGTTAGATTCTTCATATTTAAAAGGTGAGACGAATAAGTACTCAAATCATTCTCTATACTTTGTTCATCTCCCATATCAATAAAAATACGATTGAAGATTGCAACCTCAGAAGTCTGCTTCATAGGAACCAAAATTCCACATTGCAACATATATTGTAATAGACCTACTGTTTTTAAACAAACAGATTTCCCTCCTGCATTAGGTCCTGAAATGATAAGTATTCTATTTTTTTCGTTGAGTTCTATTTTAAGTGGGACAATCTCCTTGTTGTTAGTATGTAGTGCCTCTTCTAAAAGAGGATGTCTTGCTTCATACCAAATAAAATCACGATTTTGAGTTTTAATTATTGGTTTTCCTGCTTTAATTTTAAAAGCATATTTAGCCTTTGCTCGAATAAAATCAATACGTATTAGAAATCTATACGCCAAAACAAGACTATCGGCAAGAGGTCTTAGATTTTCTGTGAATTGTGTTAAGATTTTTACTATTTCTCTTGCTTGTGCAAATTCTAATTCTCTAAGTTCGTTATTTAATTCTACAACTTCGGCTGGTTCTACATAAGATGTTTGCCCTGTTGCAGACTCATCGTGAACAAATCCTTGAAGTCGTCTTTTGTTTGCAGAAGTTATAGGAATTACAGGCCTGCCATTTCTTATTGTAAGTTCAGCATCGCTTGCTGTCCAGCCTTGTTGTTTTGAGAAAGTAAGGAGTTTTCTAATTCTTTTTTCGACTTCGGCTTGTTTTCTGCGGATTCCTACTCTTATAACAAAGAGTTCATCAGATGCGTTATCTAAAATTTCTCCGTCCTCAGAGAGTATTTTTCTGCAATCACGCAAAAGGTCTTGGTCAATAAAGATTCCTTCACTCAAAGCAAAAAGCAACGGAAATGTTTCTTTGTTGTGTTCTAAGAATTGAGTCCAAGAATGAATTGTTTTAAGACTTCGCCAAAGTTCAAACAAACAAGATTGAGATATAAAAGTACCTGGGATTTTGATTCTAATCAATTCCTCGCTCATATCAAAATAATCCTCTGCGGGATATTGCTTATTGGAAAGTAAAATAGAAAGAAATTCTTCTACTAAACCGAGTTCTTTTTCTATTTCGCTTTTTGAACGACTAAACTTTATCTTATCTACTAATTTCTCAGCAGATAAAGACAAGCAATAGGTCTTTATGGATTGTAATATTTGCTCAAATTCTAACTTTTCTTCAAGTTTATTTTTTCTTTTCATCTAATCTTGCTCCTTACTGCAAAGTTCTAACCATCGTTCTTCTTTTTGACTTATTTCTTCAATAAGATTTTGATATTCTTCGGTGGTTGATAACAATAATTCATTAGTTAATTCTCCCGAAGAGAGTTGTTGTTCAATTGTTTGTTTACGTTCTTCTAATTTTGGCAACAATTCTTCAATTGCCTCTTTTTCTTTTTGTTCCTTATAGGTAAGTTTGATTTTTGGTGTTAAGTCTTTTTTCTTTGTATTAGTGGGTTTATCTTTTTTTTCTTCTAAAAGTTTTTTCTGTTTGCTCTCTTCTTTTTCTTTAATCAGATAATCGCTATAATTTCCTGGAAATTCTTTGATTTTTCCCTCTGGTTTGAAAACAAATAACTGAGAAACAATTCTATCAAGAAAGTGTCTATCGTGAGAAACCACCATTAAACAACCTTGATACTGTTCAAGAAATGTTTCAAGTTTCATTTGAGTGTGAATATCCAAATCATTAGTTGGCTCATCAAGTATAAGAAAATTAGGATTGGCAATAAGAATACACAAAAGGTTTAAAAGACGTTTTTCTCCCCCTGAAAGATTGCCGTAATGTGTGTGTTGCTTATATGGAGGTATGCCAAAATGAGTAAGATATTGGCTTGCTCCCATTGTAGTTCCATCAGATAACTGAATGTTTTCACTAATCTTTTTGACAATATCAATAACCTTTGTATCAGGTTTCTCTTCTGGTGGATTTTGTGTATAGTATCCTATTTTTATTGTTTGTCCAAGTGTTACTTTTCCTGAATCTGGCTTTATTTTTTCAGTGATAATATCAAGCAAAGTAGTCTTTCCGCTTCCGTTTTTACCTATTATACCTATTTTATCTCCTTTTTTATAGATATGCGAAAAGTCATCTATTATTTTTTTATCGCCAAAAGATTTGTTGATATTATTGATTTCTAAAATTTTTCCTCCAATTCTTTGTGCTTTTACTGTAAGTTCTGCACTTTGAGTAACATTTACGTTTGATATACTTTCTTTTAATTCGTTGAATGCTTCAATTCTCGCTCGTGATTTAGTACCTCGTGCTTGTGGCATTCTACGAATCCATTCTAATTCTTTCTTGTAGAGATTTTTTGCTTTGGCTAAGGTTGCAGATTCTTGTTGTTGCTTTTCGGCTTTTTTCTCTAAATAATAGTCAAACTTCCCTTCATATTTGCAAATCTGCCCTCTGTCTAATTCATATATATCTGTACTGACTTTATCTATAAAATACCTATCGTGAGAAACAAATAAAATACTTTGATTTGCTGTATTGAGATATTCTTCTAACCATTCTATCATTTCTATGTCTAAATGGTTAGTTGGTTCATCTAAAAGCAAAACTTCACTCTTGCTTATAAGAGTCGCACACAAAGCAACCTTCTTTTTTTCTCCTCCCGAAAGAGTAGAAACGTTTTTTGTAAGGTCAGTAATGTTTAATTTCCCTAAGATTTCTTTTATTTGACTTTCGTAATTCCAAGCATTTTGACAATCCATTTCTGAAATTGCTTCGCTAAGTTCCTTTTCGGTATTTTCGTCAGAGGACTTAGTACTATCAAGTAAAGCTTGTTGATAGCGTTTTACAGTTTTCATCAATGGAGTTGAAGAGTTAAACAACACATCCATTATTGTAGAAGTTTCATTCTGCAAAGGGTGTTGTTCAAGGTAAGAAATGGTAATTCCTTTTCGGAAAGAAACTGTTCCATTATCTGGTATTTCTTTATTTGCTATTATTTTAAGAAGTGTAGTCTTTCCACTACCATTCTCAGCCACAAGTGCAATTTTTTGTCCCTTGTTTATACCAAATCCAATAGAAGAAAAAAGTTCTTTTTCTCCAAAACTCTTACTTACATTCTCTACTGTGATGTAATTTTCTGCCATTTGCTATTTGATTTTGTATGAAGAGGGTATATTAAAAGGGTATTGTTGTGTTTTGTTATATTCAATAGATTCTTGTAAAACATCGAGTTGGTATTTTGATTTGCCTATTGAAAGTTTTATGTTATAGTTTTGAGTAGAGTTTTCGTCAATTGATTTTTTTATTATTAGGTCTATGGTAGGTTTTGTTTTGAGAAAGAGTTGTTTTTCTAATGGTAGAGTATCTATAATCATATTCTCTAAGGTGGAATTACTTAAATCTTCTTTTAAATGAGTGGTTAGAAAATCCTTCCCTTTTTTATAGACTTCTTTGTTAATTTTATCCATTACAAAAACGCTGTCGTTTGTTATTAACATCCGACCTGCTTCCATTGAAAGAGCAGAAATACTACACCAAATCACACTATCGTGAGCAGCTCTTACTTGAATTTTGAAAGGTATTCCGTTATAATTTCCTTTATATTTTGAAGTAAAGGTTTCATACTTTGTTTCCTCTTTTTGTTGCGTTATTTCTTGTTGCGTAATGCTTTTTTTGTTTACAGAACATGAAGAAACGAAAAGTATAATCAAAATTACAACGGAATATCTTATGATTTTGTAATGCATTTTTATGATAAAAGTTGTTTAACTAATGTAGATACAAGTTTATTGTCGGCTCTTCCTGCAAATGTTTTTTGAGCTTGTCCCATTACTTTACCCATATCTTTCATTGAAGTGGCTTGAACCTCTGAGATTATTTGCTTTAAGGTTTCTTCTATTTCTTCTTGGCTTAGTTGTTCTGGCAAATATGCCTCTATTATGCCTTGTTGATAAAATTCTTCTTCATAAAGGTCTTCTCTTCCTTGTTCTTTATAGAGTGAGGCTGACTCTTTTCTTTGTTTTACTAAGCGTTGTAAAAGTGCTATTTCGTCTTCCTGAGTTATTTCTTTGCCTGTGCCGTTTGTTTTTAATAATAAAAGTGCAGATTTTACGGCTCTTAATGCTTCTAACTTTCTTTTATCTTTTGCTAACATTGAGGCTTTGATGTCAGCATTTATTTTTTCTTCTAAGCTCATTGTTTTATGGTTTTTATTCGTTTACTGATATTTCTTCTAAGTTTGTTTTTATCATTTCTTTGAGGGCTTTTATGATTTTTATCTCCGTAATAGGCACCTCATCTAATGTTTTTCTTATTTCTTTTGTATCAAAAATATATTCTCCCTTGTCGGTTGTGTGCTTATAGTTTAAGCTTATGTTTTCTTTCATCGTTGCAATCAGCATAATCACCTCTTCAATCTCTCCTAATGGCGGTCGGTCAATGTGATTGTGCATAAACCAAAACTTAACCTTTGTTCCCTTTCCGTATGTGCTTTCTATCTCTAATCCTCCTTTGCATTGCTCGGTTTTCATCTTTGTTAGGGCTAAGCCTAATCCAACTTTACGAGTAGAACGACTTGTAAAAAACGCATCTGTTACTCTTTCTATATTTTCTTCTCTTATCCCGCTACCATTATCCTTTACTTCAAAAGAATAAATGTTTTCTTTCGGGCTGTCTTTCACTATTATTTCTAACTCATTTGCTCCATAAAAAACAGCATTTGATGTTATCTCAAAAAGATGTAAAGAAAGCGTTTTCATTTTCTTTGTTTTAGCGAAATAATTCAGTCAATTCTCCGACTAAATCAAAGGTTTCTTTTTCTGAACCTAAGAGAATTATTTTTTCTTCTTCAGCTTTTTTAACTGTGTTTTCGTTTGGCTCTAATCCTTTAACTAAAATCACAGCCGAAAGTTGTTTTAATTGTGCTATTGCTACAATATTCTTGTGAGTTTGCAAGGTTATCCAAATTTGATTAGGCTTTGCATTTCCTAAAACATCGCTTAACAAATCTGAAACATAAACACCCTCAAATTCTTTGTCTAAATATTCTTTTGAACAAAAGACTTTAAGGTTTAAAGCCTTGACTAACTCACACAAGTTCATCTATTGAAACTTTTGTTGAATCTCTTTTTTCAAGAAGTCTTGTGCTAATTCAATTTGACTTTCCTTTCCTGCCAACAACTCAAACAATGCTCCCGCAAAAGCAGTAGGTGTCAATTGTTCTTCACTGCTTTTTGGCTGAATTGAGTTGATTGTGTTTATCATATCTTCTTTTGCGTTTTTGATATACACCCAAGCTTGCTCTGAAATATAGAGTTGTTGCGATAGATTATGTTCAAACTCATCTCTTATGTTTTGAATCATTACATCTTTTAAGAGCTGAGTTGTCATTCCTGCTTGATAGCAACGTAAAACAAGGTTATTAGGAGTCATTCTTTCCAAAAACAACACCAAACGCTCGTATGCTTGAAGTTGAATTGGAGTAACTACTTTTCTTACTTCGCTTTCTTGAATTTTTTGTATTTCAAGAATTGTTTTCTTTTGTTCGTTTTCAACAAAAGTCTTAACTGTTGAGTTGTTTTGATAAAGAAATACTATAAGTATAACAACTAAGGCAACAATAATTAAGATAAATACTAATAATTCTGACATATCTCTTTTTTTTTATTTTTTAATCAAGTTTTAAAACTGCAAGGAATGCCGATTGAGGAACTTCAACATTTCCTACTTGACGCATTCTCTTCTTTCCTTCTTTTTGTTTTTCTAATAATTTTCTTTTACGAGAAATATCTCCTCCATAACATTTTGCTGTTACGTCTTTTCTTACCGCTTTTACTGTTTCTCTTGCGATAATTTTTGAACCTATTGCTGCTTGCACAGCTATATCAAATTGTTGTCTTGGTATGAGTTCTTTTAATTTCTCACACATTCTTCTTCCCAAAGGATAAGCATTATCAAAGTGAGTCAAAGTAGATAAAGCATCAACTCCATCTCCATTTAGAAGAATCTCTAATTTCACCAATTTTGAACGTTGAAATCCGCAAGGGTGATAATCAAAAGAAGCATAACCTTTTGAAATTGATTTAAGTTTATCATAAAAATCAAACACAACCTCACCAAGAGGCAACTCAAATGTTATTTCCACTCTATCGGTTGAAATATAATGTTGATTTTTCAATATACCTCTCTTATCAATACAAAGAGTCATAACCGGACCAATAAACTCTGTCTTTGTTATAATAGAAGCATGTATATATGGTTCTTCAATATAATCTATATAATTAGGCTCTGGCAATCCAGAAGGATTGTAAACATCAATTACTTCTCCTTTTGTTGTATAAACTTTATAGTTTACGTTTGGCACAGTAGTAATAACGTCCATATTAAACTCTCTTGTCAAACGTTCTTGTATGATTTCCATGTGCAAAAGTCCCAAGAAACCACAGCGGAATCCGAATCCTAAGGCCAAAGAGCTTTCTGGTTCAAAAGTAAGCGAAGCATCGTTGAGTTGAAGCTTTTCAATGCAAGCTCTTAACTCTTCATAATCATCTGAATCCACAGGATAAATTCCCGCAAACACCATAGGTTTTACGTTTTCAAAGCCCTCAATTGCTTTTTCGCAAGGATTTAAAACAGAAGTGATAGTATCTCCAACCTTTACTTCGGAAGAAGTTTTAATTCCCGAAATGATATAACCAACATCTCCACAAGAAAGAGTTTGTCGTGGTATCAATTTTAAGCCTAAAACACCTATTTCATCTGCAATATATTCTTTTCCTGTGTTTACAAACTTAACCTTTTCTCCTTTCTTAATACTTCCGTTCATTATTCTAAAATAAGAGATAATTCCTCTAAAAGAATTGAAAACAGAGTCAAAGATTAAAGCTTGCAAAGGAGCCTCTGGATCTCCCTTTGGTGCAGGAATCGTTTTAATAATTCTTTCCAAAATAGTTTCTATTCCCATTCCTGTCTTACCACTTGCAGGAATAATATCCTCAGGCTTACAACCAATCAAATCAACTATTTGATCCGTTACCTCTTCCGGCATTGCAGCAGGTAAATCCATTTTGTTTAGAATAGGAATTATTTCCAAATCATTGTCTATTGCTTGATAAAGATTTGAAATTGTTTGAGCTTGTATTCCCTGAGTAGCATCTACAATAAGCAAAGCACCTTCGCAGGCAGCAATTGAACGAGAAACCTCATAAGAAAAGTCAACGTGGCCCGGAGTATCTATCAAATTAAGCACATAATCTTCACCTTCAAACCTATAATTCATTTGAATAGCATGGCTTTTTATAGTAATTCCCCTCTCTTTCTCCAAATCCATATCGTCCAACACCTGAGCTTCCATATCCCTTTGCGAGATAGTATTTGTAAACTCTAACAATCTATCTGCCAATGTACTTTTACCGTGGTCAATATGAGCTATTATACAAAAATTTCTAATATTTTTCATCTATTACACTATTACACATCTTGGCAAAGATACAAAAAAAACGCAATTTAACGAAAAACAAAGCATAATTAAATAAATAACAAATCAAAGAAAAATTATTCTGCTTTAAAAAAAATGAATTATCTTTGACGTTCAAAACAAGAAAAACTAAATGAAAAAAGGCATTGTAATAAAGACAACAGGTAGCAATTATATTGTTAGAGACGAGCAAGGAAATCAAGAAAATTGCTACATAAAAGGAAAGTTTAAAATCAGCGGAATCAAATCCACAAACCCTATTGCCGTAGGAGACAGAGTAGAATACATACCTGAAAGCGAAACCTCACAAGGATTGATTTGCAAAATAGAGCCTCGCAAAAACTATATCATAAGAAAATCAGCAAAGCTCTCAAAACAAACCCATATAATTGCATCTAATCTTGACCAAGCCTTACTTATAATAACTTGTGTATTGCCTCGCACAAGCACAGGCTTTATAGACAGATTTCTTCTTACTTGCAATGCTTATGAAATCCCTTGCATAATAGTTTTTAACAAAATAGATCTTTACGAAGAAGAAACAAAAGAATACGCCAACTATCTAAAAAGCATTTACGAACCATTAGGTTACAAATGTATTGACACTTCCGCAATCACAAAAGAAGGAATAGACAACCTAAAAGCACAAATGCAAGGAAAAATCAACCTACTTTCCGGACATTCTGGCGTAGGAAAAAGTGCATTAGTAAACGCCCTTCAACCAGGATTAGATTTAAAAACCTCAGAAATATCACTTAGCAACCTAAAAGGAAAACATACAACAACCTTTGCACAAATGTATCACTTAGACTTTGGAGCTGACATCATAGATACGCCAGGAATACGCTCGTTTGGTATGGTTGATTTCAAGAAAGAAGAAGTTGCACTCTATTTTCCTGAGATGAAACGCCTTCTTTCCGAATGTAAATTCTACAATTGCACACACATTCACGAGCCAGGCTGTGCAATAAAACAAGCAGTAGAAGAAGGAGAAATTTCTTCCGAAAGATACGCAAACTATATCAGCATAATAAACACAGAAGAAGTACAACAAGAAGAATGGAAAACACGATAAAAAAATGAGAGCAGTAATACAAAAAGTAAAATACGCCAACCTAAGAATAGAAGACAAGATTTATTCTCACATAGACGAAGGATTGATGGTGCTTTTAGGCATAGAAGACATAGACAACGAAGAAGACATAGAATGGTTGAGTGGAAAAATCTGCAAAATGCGAATATTCGATGACGAAAACGGAGTTATGAATCTATCAGTCGAAGACATAGGAGGAGAAATAATGGTTGTAAGTCAATTTACTCTACACGCAAGTTGCAAAAAAGGCAATCGCCCAACTTATATTCGTGCATCAAAACCCGATTTTGCAAAACCTATGTACGAAAAATTCGTAGAAAAAATGCAACAAACCTTTGGAAAAGACGTTAAAACAGGAGTTTTCGGAGCCGATATGCAAATAGAAATGATAAACAACGGCCCTACAACAATAATAATAGACACAAAAAACAAAGAATAAAAGAATGAAAACAGTATTAGTAATATTTGCAATAGCCGCAATAGTATTAGCATTGAGTTTTTGCGGAATAGGGATAAAGATGTTTTTGAAAAAAAACGGAGAATTCAAACGCCGTTGTGCAAATGTTGACCCTTACACAGGCGATAGAAGCAATTGCGTTTGCGGAAAACAAAACGTATTCAAAGATAATTGCGATTCACATCACAAATACTCTCCTTTGGAAGTAAATAGAGAACTCTTAGAAGAATAAAACAAAGAAACAAAAAAATAAAACGCTCGTTTGTCAAAATAAAGCAAAGACTTACGAGCGTTTTTCTTTTTATTTCTCTACTCTTCCTTTACAAGAGTGAAATGAGCATTGATAGATTTTTGATCAATTGCAGCACGCAAATTAAAAACCTTACGTTGTGTTAAATATCCAGGTTTTTCACAAGTTATTTCTATTTGAACGTCACCTGAATTATTGTAAGATAATCCTTTTATATCAAAAGATTCTGTTGCTTCGTAAGGAGTTGTTCCTTTGTAATTCTTATTGCTATTTTTAACCTCAGGAGTTGAAGAAATAACTCTCCAATACACATCTGCACCTAATGGTCTTGAAGTAACTTCCCAAGATAATACTAAATGCTCTAATGCAGTAGAACCGTCTCCTACAACTTTTTTGTCTTTTTCATTTGCAGGAGAATTACTGCGTTTTAGTAAATATGCTATACGATTCCAATCTATATCTTCCAAAGCGTTAGCATAAGCATTATTAACAGTATTTGATGCAATAGAATAATCATTGCCATTACCAGCCCTTGATGCTCTTCCTGTAACACTTGTTGTTGGATAAACCTGTCTATTATTGTGATCAAAAACAGATATGTCCAAATTTACAACTGCCGACCAACCAATACCATTCAAAAAGCTTACATTAAATAATTTAATATCTATATTCATAAAATAGTCAGAAGAAATATCGCTATCTAATTTAAAGCCCATAGTTCTCATATATCTTCTTATACTTTCATTAGTAAAACTTTTTACATCTGGATATACATTTACGTTCGGTAAAGAAGTTACATAGTTGTCATGTTTATGCAAAATTTTAAAATTACTTCTTTTGTCGTTTACATTAACTTTTATTCCGTAATCCAAATTAACAAATAAGTTTTCTTGGAACTTCGCTACAAGATCTAAGTTAATAACTTTTGGTGCAACATTTACTTGCGAAGTAGGTTGTTGCATTACGCAAGAAAACATTAGAAAGGAACACGCAATTAAAATTAATAAATTGTTTAATCTATATTTCATAATACAATTTTTATTTTGATGTTTTTAACACAACAACTTTACCCGATACAGTAGTATTTAAAATTATTGTACTATTATTCCAACTGGTTTTTTTCTCTTCTATGTTAGTTGAAATAATTGGTTCAATAATTCCATCACCTCCTTGTTCTTTTACTAAATTGATTAATCGATATATAGCTAATCTTCTAACAAGATCCTCAGGAGATTGTAGATCCACAGTTTGATAATCTTGTGCTAAATATCCTGCACGAATCACTCCTTCATAAGCCGTTAAATTTATCTGGTCTTTATTTTTAGTGTAAAGTAGTCTAAACGAGTTTGCTTCATCGTGTATAGTATAAGAATTTGGTGATATATCAACAAGAATTGTAGCAGACACTTCTACACGATCAAGAATGCTATAATCTTTATTTGTTAAATTAAGTTCTTGAAATGAAACTGTTTTTACTGTGTTTACAGCTTTAGGAATTAAAGAACGACTTGAAGAACAAGACGTAATAATTATTAAACTTACAAGTGCAATTACTATTACAGATAGTTTTTTCATTTTAATTTTTGTCGGTTATATCCCATTGACTCATCGGTTTTTTTAATAAATCTTAAAATATGACTATTACAATTATTCTTCTACACAATTATAATAGTATCCTTCTGGTGCGTTTGAATTAACATGCAGTTCTCTTCCAAGCTTATCGCAAGATGTTACACCATAATCATCCATGCTTTCAACAAATTCAGTTTGTCCACCTGGCCAACTTTGTGTGCATAAACATTCTGAATTGTCGCAAGATACTAAACTAATAGTTGAAACTGCTATTAAAGCAATAATTCTAAAAAATCCTTTTTTCATTTTAATTTTTGTCGGTTATATCCCATTGACTCATCGGTTTTTTTTAATAAATTATTAGTCGTTTACTTTCTTTACCAAAGTCCCAAATGGCGATTACTTATTTTCTTTCTTTGACTTCAAGGCATAAAAAAACGTGGGACTTTTTTCTTATCGGTGTGTGAGGTTCGGGAAATACCTAACTAATCAAATAAGATAAGCCCACGATATTACTCGTGAGCGTCTTAACTTATCTTTTGATTAGTTTTTATGAAATTTTCCCGATTTCACACAACCAAATCTAAGCAAAAACGCTTTTATGTCGTATTAAAATTTACTCAGTCTAAATTATCTTTCTTTTTCTTTTACCATAGGCATAATTTTTCGTTAATAATTTTTCAGCCCACAAAGGTATAACAATTTTTTTAAAGCACAAAAAACTTGCGAATAAAGTCTTAGTTTTCTAAGTTCAAAAAACAGGGAAATCATCTTTATTTTGCCAAAATTTCAAAACCGATTTTTTGGCAAAATTTTTTGCGAAAAATTGACGAAAATTGGAGTAAAATTTTCGCAAATTTGGAGT
>DEPQ01000083.1 GCA_002358855.1 Bacteroidales bacterium UBA3388 | reverse complement strand
GCAACAGGTAAAAAAGTTATGACTTCTTCTTCTTCTCCAGGAATGTCTTTGATGCAAGAAGGTGTAACTTACCTTGCTGGTGCAGAATTACCTTGTTTACTTGTTAATGTAATGAGAGGTGGTCCTGGTTTAGGTACTATCCAACCTTCACAAGCAGATTATTTCCAAACTGTAAAAGGTGGTGGTCACGGAGACTATCAATTATATACTCTTGCACCAGCAAGCGTTCAAGAAATGTATGATTTTGTTTTCAAAGCTTGGGATATAGCATTCAAATACAGAAACCCTGTTATGATTCTTTCTGATGGTGCTATCGGACAAGTTATGGAAAAAGTATATGTTGGAGATTATGTTCCTCGTTGGACTGACGAAGAAATAGCAAAGAATGCTCCTTGGGCAGCTTTTGGTAAACCTGCTCACAGAGATCACAACATAGTTACTTCTTTGGAACTTGATTCTTCTAAACAAGAAAAACACAATCATCGTTTCCAAGCAAAGTATCGTGAAATGGAAAAGAACGATACTTTATATGAAGAAATAATGTGTGAAGATGCTGATTATGTATTTGTAGCTTACGGTTCTTGTGCTCGTATAGCTCACAAAGCTGTTCAACTTGCAAGAGATAAAGGTATTAAAGTTGGTTTGTTGAGACCTATCACTTTATTCCCATTCCCTACTCAACCAATCAAAGCATTGGCTCAAAGAGTTAAAGGAATCCTTACTGTTGAAATGTCAGCAGGTCAAATGGTATATGACGTAAAACTTGCTTCTGAATTTAAATGTCCAGTAGAATACTTCGGACGTTATGGTGGTATAATACCTACACCACAAGAAGTTGTAGAAGCATTGGAAAACAAATTAATTAAGGGCTAAGATTATGTTTAACGAAGAAATAGTAAAACCAGAAAATCTTGTTTACAAAAAAACAGATGTTCTTACCGATGCAATTATGCACTATTGTCCTGGTTGTCCTCACGGAACAATTCACAGAATAATAGCTGAGGTGATAGAAGAAATGGGCATTCAAGATAAAGCGATAGGTATCGCTCCTGTTGGATGTTCTGTATTAGCATATAATTATTTTAATGTGGATTTTGTTGAAGCTGCTCACGGTAGAGCTCCAGCTCTTGCTTCTGCAATTCAAAGATTACACCCAAATCACCACACTTTCACTTATCAAGGTGATGGAGACTTGGCTGCGATAGGTACTGCTGAAACAATTCACGCTTGTAACCGTGGAGAAAATATCATTATATTCTTTGTAAATAATGCAATATATGGTATGACAGGTGGTCAAATGGCTCCTACTACATTAGTTGGTATGCCTTCTGCTACTACTCCTTATGGTCGTAGAGTAGATTTAAATGGTTGGCCTTTACAAATAACTGAATTGGTAGCTCAACTTCCTGGTACATATTATGTAACACGTCAAAGTGCTTCAACAGCTGCTGATGTAAGAAAAGCAAAAGCTGCTGTTAGAAAAGCTTTTGAAAACCAAGCTGCAAAAAAAGGAACTCAATTCATAGAATTTGTTTCAACTTGTAACTCTGGTTGGAAAATGACTCCTGTTCAAGCTAATGAATGGATGCGTCAAAACATGTTCCCTAAATATGTTTTGGGTGACATAAAATTAGAAGGACAAATCGTAAGAGAATACAATCCTGAGGATAGTAAAATTATCAGAGAATTGAAATCAGTAAAATAACCCATAAAAAACATACAACAATGACAGAAGAAATAATTATAGCAGGTTTCGGAGGACAAGGAGTTTTATCTATGGGTAAAATACTTGCTTACTCTGGTGCAATGCAAGGAAAAGAAGTAAGTTGGATGCCATCATACGGTCCTGAAATGCGTGGAGGTACAGCAAACGTATCAGTTATCATCTCTGATGAAAGAATATCTTCACCTATCATCAGCCAATTTGATACAGCAATCATTCTTAATCAACAATCATTAGATAAATTTGAAAGTTCAGTTAAACCTGGTGGTTTGTTGATTTACGATCCAAATGGAATTATAAATCCTCCAACAAGAAAAGATATCAATGTTTACAAAATTCCTGCAACAGAAAAAAGTGTTGAAATGGGAATGGCAAAAGTATTCAACATGATGGTACTTGGAGGTTTCTTAAAAATAAAACCTGTGGTTACAGAACAATACATTGAAGAAGGATTAAAACACTCTCTTCCTGAAAGACACCACAAATTGATTCCAACAAACCTTGATGCAGTTGCAAAAGGTAAAGAATTAGTTGAAGGAGTAAACGTTCTTTAATATATAAATTTATTAAAATAAAGAGAGAGTCTGAAAAATCAGTCTCTCTCTTTTTTATTTCTTTATTTTATAACTTTTTGACAATCAAATAAAAGAACAAATCAAAAAACAATAATAAATATTTTTTCTTTAAAAGAATTGGCAGTTAAACAAAAAATTGTAACTTTGTAGATTGAAAAATTATTATTTATAAACGTAAAAACATTATGAGTTCAATTATTTATGCAATCTTAGCATTAAGTATCATAGGAGCAGTTGCTGCTTTGATTTTATACTTTGTTGCCCAAAAATTCAAGGTCTTTGAAGATCCTCGCATTGATACAGTTTGCGAAAAACTGCCAGGAGCTAATTGTGGTGGATGCGGATTTGCAGGATGTAGAGCATTAGCAGAAGCTATAGTTAAAGAAGAAAATTTAGAAAACAAATTTTGTCCCGTAGGTGGTGCAAAGACTATGGGAGAGATTGCCGAAGTAATGAATCTAACTGTTGAAGAGACAGAACCAAAAATTGCTGTAGTTAGATGTAATGGAGGAAAATGTAATACACAAGCAAAAGTAAATTTTGAGGGTTTTGACAATTGCCTTTATGCTCATATGACTTTTGCAAGCGAGGGAGGTTGTTCCAATGGTTGCTTAGGACTTGGAAATTGTGTAAAAGCTTGTAATTTTGATGCAATTCATATCAATCCAGAGAATAAATTACCAGAGGTTGACGAAGAAAAGTGTGTTGCATGTGGTGCTTGCGTAAAAACTTGTCCTCGTTCAGTAATAGAATTAAGAAATAAAGGTAAAAATTCTCGTAGAGTATTTGTTAGTTGCATTAACCAAGAAAAAGGAGCGGCTGCAAAGAAAAATTGTGAATCCGCTTGTATTGGTTGTGGTAAATGTGCAAAGGCGTGTCCATTTGAGGCAATCACCATAAACAATAATGTAGCTTACATAGATTTTAACAAATGTAAACTTTGTAGAAAATGCGTTGCAGAATGCCCAACAGGAGCTATTCATGCTGTTAATTTTCCTGCAAAAAAAGAAGAAAAACCTCTAATTAGCGAATAAGAAAAGTTATGAATACATTTCGATTAGGTGGAGTTCACCCACAAGAAAATAAATTAGCATCAGAAAACGCTATTGAATTATTTCCTTTACCTGAAAAAGCAGTCGTTTTTGTTAGTCAGCATTTAGGGGCACCTTCTACTCCTGTTGTTCAAAAAGGCGACAGAGTAAAGACAGGACAATTATTAGCAAAAGCAGAAGCTTTTATATGTGCTAACACTCATTCTCCTTATACAGGAGTTATCACTAAGATAGACGTAGCAACAGATTTCAATGGATATAAAAAGCCTGCTTTTTATATTGATGTAGAAGCAGATGAATGGTGTGAAGAAATTGATACAACAGAAGATATTATAAAAGAAATAAAACTATCTCCAAAAGAAATAGTTGAAAGAATTAAGGATAGAGGAATCGTAGGTTTGGGAGGAGCAGCATTCCCTACTCACGTAAAGTATATGATTCCAGAAGATAAGAAAGCAGATTACGTAATTATAAATGCAGCAGAATGTGAACCTTATCTAACTTCTGATAATAGAGTTATTTTAGAACATACTGAAGAAGTTCTTATCGGAATAGAAATTATGAAAAAGGCTTTGAATATAAACAAAGCTAAAATTGGAATTGAAGCAAACAAACCAAAAGCTATTGAGGCTTTAAAAAAATTCCTACCTTCTTTCCCAGGAACAGAGGTTGTAGCTTTAAAAACAAAATATCCACAAGGAGCAGAAAAACAACTAATATATGCTTTGACTAAAAGAGAAGTTCCAAGTGGAAAACTTCCAATAGAAGTCGGTTGTGTTGTAAATAATATTGGCACTGCTTTCGCAATATATCAAGCAGTTCAAAAAAATCGTCCTCTAATTGATAACGTATTAACTTATACCGGTAAAAAGGCAGAAATAAATAAAAACTTATTGGTAAGAGTTGGCACTTCAATTCAATCAATCATTGATTTTTGTGGAGGATTACCAGAAGACACAGGAAAAGTCATAAATGGCGGACCAATGATGGGTAAAGCAATGATGGATTTAACAGCTCCAACAACGAAAACTACTTCAAGCATTTTAGTTATGTCTGAGGCAGAATCAAGCAGAAAGAAAATGACAAATTGTTTGCGTTGTGGAAAATGTGTTTCTGCTTGCCCAATGGGATTGGAACCTATACAAATCTCTTTACTTGCAAAACAAGAAAGATGGGAAGATGCAGAAAAAGAATGTGCTATGGATTGCATAGAATGTGGTAGTTGTTTATACACTTGCCCAGCAGGACAACCATTACTTGATATTATAAGAGTTGCAAAAAGTAAGATTGGAGCAATCAGAAGAGCAAGAAGCAAAAAATAATTCAAAATGGTTAAACACTTATTTGTAGTTTTAGCAATGTGTGTTCTTTGTAACGTTGTTTATTCTCAACAAGAAAATTCTTCTGTTTACCATAATTTAGATTTTGGCTATTCAATCAAATACCCAGATTCTTGGGAATTAGAAGAATATCAGGAGAACCAAAGTGTAAGCTTTTACAAACAAGAAGAGAACACAACAATAATGAAACATCTTCAAATAAGTGTTGCAAGATGGGAAGATGGAGATTTAGCAGAATTTGTAAACTCAGTAAATTTAAAAGATTTAGAAAATCTTTATCCTGATTTTAAAATAAACAACCATCTCCAAGAGCAAACAACTTGTATGTATGAACTTTCATACACTTTAAACGATGTAAAAGTCAATACAATCTTTTACTTTATTAAAGAAGAAGACAATATTTACATCTTTATGGCAATGGCAGAAGATTCTGACAACTATGAAAATGATAAAGAAACATTTATGAATATTATAGAAAGTATAGAATTATATTAAAAAAGAAATAACAAAAAGATAAAAACAATGGCATTACTTAAAGTTTCAGGTTCTCCACACGTACAAAGCAAAGATACCACAAAGAGCATTATGTGGAGTGTAGTTATTGCACTTATTCCTGCTTTATTAGTTGGAGTGTATTTTTTCGGTCTAAGAGTTTTAGCAGTGACTGCAGTATCAGTTGCAGCATGTATATTATTTGAATGGTTAATTCAAAAATTCTTACTAAAAGGAGAACAAACTATCTCAGATGGTTCTGCGGTAATTACTGGTATGCTTTTAGCATTTAACTTACCATCAAATATTCCCTTTTATATAGTAATAATTGGTGCATTAGTTGCAATAGGTATTGGTAAAATGACATTTGGTGGATTAGGAAAGAATCCTTTCAATCCTGCATTAGTAGGTAGAGTTTTCTTATTCCTTTCTTTCCCAACAAATGTTGCGATGTCAGAATGGCCAAAAGCCAATCCTTTATTTGGAGGAGAACAAATTGCAGACGCTTTAACTGGTCCTACACCTTTATCAATGATAAAAAATGGAGAAAGTCTTGATTTAATCAACATGTTCATTGGTTCAACAGGAGGAAGTTTTGGAGAAGTATCTGCAATCGCTGTTATATTAGGAGGATTATTTATGTTGTTGAGAAAAGTTTTTTCTTGGCATATTCCTATTGCATTTATTGGTTCTGCTTGGTTATTTGCAGGAATACTTTACTTAGCAGGAATAACAGTGGATCCTACAACCCATATTTTAGCAGGAGGTTTAATGCTCGGAGCTATCTTTATGGCAACCGATATGGCAACAAGTCCTATCACAAAAACAGGACAAATAATATTTGGTGTGGGTTGCGGTTTGTTAACTATTATATTCCGTTGCTTTGGCCCAATGCCAGAGGGAGTTTCTTTTGCAATCTTGATTATGAATGCCGTAACTCCTTTGATAAATAAAATGTGCAAACCTAAAAAGTTTGGTTATTAAACAATAAAATAGTAGAATTATGGCAAAATTAAATTCTTCATTAAAAAATATGGTAATGTCGTTAGCCATTATCTCTTTTGGTGCATCTGCAATTCTTGGAGGAGTTTATGCTTTGACTAAAGCACCTATTGAAAAAGCAGCTGAAGCAAAGAAAACTAACGCTATAAAAGAAGTATTACCTACAAATGCCAATATGAAAATAGGAGATCCTGTTGAGATTTCCATCCCTTCTTATTCTGAAAAATTCACAGTATATCCTGCTTTTGAGAACGATAAACTTGTTGCAGTAGCTGTGGAGACTTTTGACAACAATGGGTATGGTGGACAAATAAAATCTATGGTTGGATTTGATGAAAAAGGAAATATTGTAAACTATGCAATATTGTCAATGAGTGAAACACCCGGTTTAGGAGAGAAAGTAACTTCTTGGTTTAAAACAGAAAGAAACAATCAAGACATTAGAGGTAAGAATCCAGCAGAAGAAAGTTTCAAAGTAAGCAAAGACGGAGGAGAAATTGATGCGATAACAGCATCAACCATTACTTCAAGAGCATTTATAGCCTCAGTAAAAACAGCTTACAACGTATTTATGGAATATCAAAAACAACAAAACAAATAAGGTTATGAATAAATTTAAAATTATAATAAATGGTATCATAAAAGAAAACCCTGTTTTTTGTTTATTATTGGGTATGTGTCCTACATTAGGAACTACAACCTCTGCAATAAACGGTATGGGTATGGGATTATGCACAACATTTGTTTTAATATTGAGTAATATTGCGATTTCATTATTAAAGAATCTTGTTCCAGACAAAGTAAGAATCCCTGCTTTCATTGTAATTATTGCTTCATTCGTTACAGTATTGCAACTATGTATGCAAGCCTACCTTCCTGCACTTTACGAAAGTTTAGGATTGTTTATTCCATTGATTGTTGTAAACTGTTTGATTTTAGGACGTGCAGAAGCCTTTGCAAGCAAGAATAACGTTGTAAACTCTATGTTTGACGGAATCGGAATGGGACTTGGATTCACTCTTGGTTTAACAATTTTAGGTATAGTTAGAGAAGTATTAGGTTCAGGCTCTATTTTCGGAATGAAATTCATTGGAGATGCAGACGGAATATTAGTATTTGTTCTTGCCCCTGGTGCTTTTATCGCATTAGGCTATCTAATTGCAATAGTAAACAAATTAAAATCAAAACAATAATAACAGATTGATTTTGCAATAAAATCAGTCGTTGAATTATATTCTTCGACTGGTTTTATTTGTCGTTTTAAAGAAATATGAAAAAAATTATTACTTTTATTTTTGCTTTAACATTATTTGTCTTTATCGGCAATGCACAAGACTATAGTAAAGTAAGAGAAATATTATCCGCTCGCGGAGAAGCAAAAATATTAGTAAAAGCAAGTGAAAACACCTTAGAAAATCTTTCTTTATTTACAAGCATTGACCGAAAAATTGAAAACGAATACTTAGTCTATGTAAACGAAAAGCAATTCAATAATTTTCTCACATTAGGTCTTGATTACAGACTTTATAATGAAGAAAAATCAGAAAAACTAATAAAAGTAGCAAACTCAATTGAAGAAATGTTATCCTGGGATTGCTATCCTTCATATCAAGTTTATGTAGATTTAATGCAAAACCTTGCACAAGACTTTCCAAACATTTGTAGATTAGACACAATTGGCTTTTCAACAGAAAATCGTTTAATCTTATCTTTAAAAATCTACAATAACACGACAGAAAACAATCCTAAATTCTTTTATAGCTCCACAATGCACGGCGATGAACTTACAGGAGCTGTTGTTTTAATGCGTTTAGCAGACTATCTTTTAAGAAATCACCAAACAAATAGCGAAATAGGACAACTAATCTCCGATATGCAAATATATATCTGTCCTATCGCAAATCCAGACGGAGTTTATGCAGGAGGAAACAACAATGTTTCAAATGCAACACGCTACAACGCAAACTATGTTGATTTAAACCGTAATTTTCCAAATCCAAAATATGGCCAACACCCCGACGGAGAAGAACATCAAAAAGAAACATTAGCTTTTATGCAATATGCATTAGAAGAAGACTTTGACTTATCAATCAATCTCCACGGAGGAGCTGAAGTTTGCAACTATCCGTGGGACACTTGGAAAGAAAACGAAAGACGACATCCTGACACAGAATGGTTTATTTCTCTTTGTCAAGAATTCGTTTCCCAAGTTAGAAATGCAGGAGGAAATAATTATTTTTCAGATGTAACATATAGTGGAATCACTAACGGAGGCGATTGGTACAAAATATATGGCTCGCGTCAAGATTGGCAAAATTATTACACGAAAGCAAGAGAAATAACCTTAGAAATAAGTACTACAAAAACACCTTCTTCAAATCGTTTATCACTTTATTGGAATTATTTAAAAGATGGCCTAATTGGACTTATAAACAATTCTCTAACAGGAGTAGATGGCGTAATTAAAGACATAACAAACCAAGAAACAATAAGCAATGCAACAATAGAAGTTTTAGGATTAGACTTTGATTCATTATTTACCTATTCTAATAGTCAAGGTTATTATTTCCGTCCATTGCTTGAAGGAAATTATGAACTAAAAGTTACAGCAGAAGGCTACAATGACACAATTATGAACATAAACATTAACAACAACTCAACTCATTTGCAAGACATCTACCTCACTCCTTCCTTAACTTCGTTGTTATCTTTCTCTGAATCAGCAAATCAACCACTAATTTATCCTAATCCTTGCTCTGACAAATTATTTCTTTGTTCTAACAAATTTAATGAGTACAATATTTCTAATTTTCAAAGAAATAATTTAATAAAACAAAGAATAAATAAATCAAACGAAATAGACGTTTCCGAATTACCAGCGGGAGTGTATTTTCTTAACCTATATTCAAAAGACGAAACAAAGACATTGATTTTTATAAAACAATAAAAATAGAATAAAGTATGAAAAACTTGAATAGATTTTTAACCATAGCAACTTTTTTGAGCATATTTTTCAGCTCAATTCTTAATGCACAGGAAAGAAGAGAAGAAATCACAGGTCAAGACACCGCAATAAGCACTCCTTTCTTTACTGCATCAGCAGGTTGGACTTTTCCATTTGGAGAAATGGGCAATCGATATAATTCTTTCATCAATATAAACACAAATTTAGGTTGGAAAAGTCAAACAAATTGGATTTATTATTGTGAATTTGGCTTTCAATTTGGTTCAGATAACGTAAAAATAAAGAATGACATACTTTCAGAAATGTTAGTCAATACTTCCGACCCATTTGTTATAGGTAAGGACGGCTCAAACGCAGGGGTTGTGGCATATAACAGAAATTTGAGTTTATCCGTTTTTGGAGGAAAAGTAATACCACTTTGGTTTTCTAATCCAAATTCAGGTTTAATGATAACAATCGGAGCAGGCTTTTTGCAACATCAAATAATTTATCAACCAACTCTTGCAGAGGCTCCGCAAATTGAAGAAGATTACGCTCTTGGATATGATAGACAAATGCGAGGAGCAATGATTTCTGGATTCTTAGGTTACATTCACATGAGCAAAAAAAACTTTGCGAATTTTTATTTCGGAGTTCAAATTGACAATGCTTGGACAAAAATGACACGAAGCTATCAATTTGATTTACGAAGCGGTGATAACAAACTCTATTATGACGGAATGTTTACCTTAAAGCTTGGTTGGATGTTCCCATTCTATGGAAGAGACGCCGATAAGATATATTACTAATATTTAAACTATGAGATTTTTATATAATATCTTTATTCATATTTATATATTAGCACTTAATCTCATTTCTCCTTTTAACAAAAAAGTTAAAACCATGTTAAAGGGAGAAAAAGAATGCTTTGATAGGTTGCAAAACTTAAATTCCGAAGACAAAGTAGCATGGTTTCACTGTGCTTCTTTGGGAGAATTTGAGCAAGGAAGGCCTTTGATTGAAGAGGTTAAAAAACAATTTCCTGAATACAAGATTTTACTTTCTTTTTATTCACCTTCGGGCTATGAATCAAAGAAAGATTACGCATTAGCAGACTATGTAGTTTACCTTCCTAACGACACAAAAAGCAACGCAAAGAAATTTGTTAAAAAAGTAAACCCTGATCTGATTTTTTTCATCAAGTACGAGTTTTGGTACAACTATATTTCAGCATTAAAAGGCAGACGATTATTCCAAGTGTCTTTAATACTTAGACAAAATCAATATTTCTTCTCGTGGTATGGCAAATGGTTTGCAAAACAACTCAAAAACTTTGAGCATTTCTTTGTTCAAAATCAACAAACAGCCAATTTGTTAAACAAAATAGGCTATAAAAACGTAACAATCAGCGGAGACACAAGATTTGACAGAGTAATGACTATTGCAAACAATGCAAAATCTTTTACAGAAATTGAAAAATTTTGTGAAGGGAATCAGAAAATAATTTTAGCAGGCAGTTCATGGTTAGCAGACGAAAAAATAATTCAACAAGCCGTTAAAAACTTGGATATAAAACTAATAATTGCTCCCCACGTTGTAGGAGAAAATCACATAAACGAAATACAACAATTATTCCCAGAAGCAATTCTCTATTCCGAATTAGCAAATAACGATAAAAAATCAAACATTTTAATTATTAACTGCATAGGAATATTATCTAACCTTTACCAATATTGCGATATTGCTTACATCGGAGGAGGTTTTGGAGTAGGAATACACAATACATTAGAGGCAGCAACCTTTGGAAAGCCTATTTGCTTTGGAACAAACTATCATAAGTTTCAGGAAGCAATTGACTTAATAAACTTAAAGGCTGCTTACAGCATAAGCAATCAAGAAGAATTAAAGCAAGTCTTAGAAACTTTACTCAATAACGAAAAAATCTATAACCAATCTGCAGAAGCATCAAAAGATTACGTAAAGACAAAAATAGGAGCTTGCAAAAAAATAATTGAACACTTAAAAAACTAATATGAAAACAAAGAATTACATTTACCTATTATTGATTCCTATTTTCTTTTGTGCTTGTGCTCCGTCCAAATTTATAAAAGAAGATGGTTATCTTTTATCTAACACAAAGGTTGAATGCAATTCTAAACTTATAGAGAAATCCGATTTAAAGAATTTAATAAAACAAGATCCAAATGGACGTTTTCTTGGAATTAAATGGGGAATGTATTTCTATTCTCTCTCAGAGGTAGGCGATAATGACTCTATAAATTTTCTTTCAAGAAGAGTTTTCAGAACCTTAGGTTCAAAACCTGTTGAAATAAACAATAAACTTACAAGAAATTCCGTGGAGGACATGAAAATATACCTTAGTTCCAAAGGTGTATTTAATGCAAAGGTTAAAGATAGTCTTACTTTGGTTAGAAGATGGTATGCTCCTTGGACAACATATAAGAAAAGAAGAAATGTAATTTATAAGGTTGAAATTCCTAATCGTTACAAAGTAAATAATTTTTCTTTATTTACAAAAGATAATTCTTTGAAAGAAGAAATTTATTCTTTGAAATCTTTGGACAAAATAAAGAAAGGAGATTACTACGATGAAGATGTTTTAAAGGAAATAAGAACAGAGGTTACTTCTACTTTAAGAAGTAACGGTTATTTCGCATTTGGTGAAAATTATATTGAGTTTGCCGTTGATACTAATTTAAATTCTAACGCTCTTAATATAGAAATGATAGTGAATCCACCATATAAAATAGAAAATGACACACTTATAGAAAGTATTCATAAGCCTTATAAAATCAATAAAGTATTTGTTTATCCTGATTATTATCCTTCAACATCTTCTCTTTACACTCCGCCAATTGATACTTCAATAGTTTTTCATCAACAAACAAAAAAATCCAAAGGTTCTAAACTTTATTTCATTAGAAGCGAGCATCAATCTATAAAAGATAAACCTATTGCAAGGAGTATTTTATTACAAAAGAACAATCTCTTCTCTCCAGCTTTGGCAAAAAACACCTTTGCAGCCTTATCTCAACTTCAAAACTTCAAATACATAGATATTTCCTTTATTCCTTTGGAATCTAAAAACGAGGAAGACACTTTATCTTTAGATTGTTTGATTAAACTTTCTATGGCAAAACCTATAAATCTTACAAGTTCGTTTGAATTTAATTTTTCAAATGCTAACAATAGTTTAAACATAGAAAACACCTCTACTCTTGGCTCTGAATTGAATTTTGGGTTATCTCATAGTAATCTTTTTAAGGGTGCAGAAATTTTTTCTACAAATATCAAACTTGCAGCAGAGGTTCGTAGTGATATTTTCTCTAATAAGGAAGATAATCGTTGGAGTTTTTTCAATGCTTTTGAGTTTGGCTTTGATTTTGGAATAGAATTACCACGTTTCTTAGCACCTTTTAGCACTAATTTCTACTCTATGAATTTCCGTCCTCACACTTCTTTAAGAATGGCTTTTAATACACAAAAGAGAACTTACTTTGATAGAAATATTTCCACATTAAATTACGAATATTCTTGGCGTACAAACAGCCATAATATGTTTTCTTTCATTCCATTAGAATTAAACTATGTTGATTTAGAGATAACAGATGATAGTTATAACGAGTTAATTCAAAACTTAGATAAAAGAATTCAGTATCAAATGACTGACCACATGGTTATGGACACTCGTTTTAGTTATACTTACAATGGACAAGATATTGATAAGAGAAAAAACTTTAATTACGTTAGAACAAATTTAGAAGCCGCAGGAAACTTTTTATATTTATTAAGCAATATCTTTAAGCAATCAAAGAATAGCGATGGACAATACGAAGTTTTCAATATTCCATACTCTCAATACGTAAGAGCAGATTTTGACTTTATAAGATATTTCTATCTAAACGAAAAAAGTAGTCTTGTCGCAAGAGTTTTTTCTGGCTTAGGATATTATTATGGTAATGCAAACAGTTTACCATACGAAAAGAGTTTTTTTGCAGGTGGTGCAAACAACAACAGAGCATGGCAATTAAGAGAATTAGGTCCTGGAAGCAGTTCTCCACAATCGGAATTAAGATTTGACAGAGCAGGAGATATTGCAATAGGAGGAAATATTGAATATCGTTTCCCTATAAGTGGCATATTTGAAGGAGCGACTTTTGTTGATATAGGAAACATTTGGACAATCAATGAACAGAAAGGATTTGAAGGTGGACAATTTGAGTTAAAGGATTTCTATAAAGAATTTGCTATTGGAGGAGGTTTAGGGCTTAGACTTAACATTCAGTTTTTGATTATACGTTTAGATTTAGCCATGAAATTACATGACCCATCTAAAGCAGAAAACGAGAGATGGGTTATAAAAGATACTCAATTTAAAGACTTACAATTACAATTTGGAATAGGATATCCATTTTAATTATTATTTTTGCAAACTTAAAAATAACAGATATGAAGAAAAACAATTACATGTTTAGCCTTTCAATCATAGGCTTATTATATTTTGTGTTTGGATTTGTAACTTGGTTAAATAGTTTACTAATTCCATTCCTTAAAACAGCTTGCGAACTCCCAGATTCACAAGCATATTGGGTAACATTCGCATTCTATATCTCCTATTTCGTAATGTCTATCCCTTCTTCTTGGATATTAAAGAAAACAGGATTTGCAAAAGGTATGAGTTTAGGCCTTTTAGTTATGGCAGTAGGCTCAATATTCTTTATTCCAGCAGCACAAAGCAGAGATTATATGATGTTTTTAGTAGGTTTATTCATTCAAGGAACAGGACTTGCTCTTTTACAAACAGCGGTTAATCCTTATGTTACAATACTTGGACCAATAGAATCGGCTGCAAAAAGAATGTCTATTATGGGATTATTCAACAAATGTGCAGGAATGATAGGCATTTTACTAATAAGTAGCGTTTTATTCTCTGGAATGGACGAAATAACCTCAAATATTGCAACACTTACAGGGGCAGAAAAAAATGCTCAGTTAGACCTTTTAGCAATGAGAATCAAGACTCCTTACATAGTTATTACGACTTTGTTGTGTTTATTGGCGTTAATGGTTATGTTAGCAAAACTTCCTGAAGTTAAAAACGAAGATGAATCAACAGAAGAGAAGTCTCAAAAATCTATTTTCAAGATTCCTTACCTTTGGTTAGGCGTTTTAACATTATTCTTGTACGTTGGAGTTGAAGTAATCGCTATCGATACTTTGGGATTGTATGCAGAAACACAAGGAATCTCTAAAACAATTGCACCAAAGTTAGGGACATTTAGCCTTATTGCACTTACAATAGGCTATCTTTTAGGAATAGTCCTTGTACCTAAATACATAAATCAATCAAAAGCCCTTGCGTTATCGGCAATCTTAGGATTTGTATTTGCGACCTTTGCAATAATTACACAAGGAATGACCTCCATCATATTTATTATTCTTTTAAGTTTTGCTCATGCAATGATGTGGCCTACAATTTGGCCATTATCAATTGACAAACTTGGTTCTCACACAGCGTTAGCTTCGGCTTTGTTGATTATGGCTATTGCTGGTGGAGCTGTTTTACCATTGTTATATGGTAGTTTTGTAGATTTATTAGGAGGAGATAGACAATTCCCATACATAATGATGCTTCCTTGTTATGCAATGATATTTTATTTTGCAATTTGGGGACATAAAGTTGGTAAAAACAAGTAATAATTCTTAAAAATGAAGGGAAACAAAAATAATAAGACGTATTGTATTTTTTGTGGAAGAAGTGAAGATCAAGTTTTAATGATTAACTCTGAACTTGGTTTGCAAGGAGTTTGCATAGACTGTGCTGCGGCTCTAAATAACATAGCAAGAGAACAACAAAGCAAGAAAAGCAAAAAAGAAGTTGAAGCATACCAAATAAAAACTCCTGCCGAAATCAAAACATATCTTGATCAATACGTAATAGGTCAAGACGAAGCAAAACGCGTTCTTTCAGTCGCTGTTTACAATCACTATAAAAGATTAAAATACTACCATTCCAAAGATGTAAAAGACGAAGTTGAAATAGAAAAATCTAACATTATAATGGTAGGACAAACAGGAACAGGAAAAACTTTACTTGCTCGCACAATTGCACGCTTATTAGATGTTCCTTTTTGTATTGCAGACGCAACCGTTCTTACAGAAGCAGGCTACGTAGGCGAAGATGTGGAAACAGTTTTGACACGTTTGTTACAAGCAGCAGATTATAACGTAGAAAAAGCGTGTAGAGGAATTGTTTTTATTGATGAAATAGACAAGATTGCCAGAAAAAGCGACAATCCTTCCATTACAAGAGATGTCAGCGGAGAAGGAGTACAACAAGCATTACTTAAATTATTAGAAGGAACCATTGTAAACGTCCCACCACAAGGTGGAAGAAAACACCCAGACCAAAAATACATTCAAGTAGATACTCGAAACATTTTATTTATTGCCTCTGGAGCATTCAATTCCTTAGAAAGAAAAATAGCACTTCGTCTTAATTCAAACACGATAGGTTATTCAGCGTCAGAAAACCGTAAAAAAGTAGAAGAAAAAGATTTAATAAAATACGTTCAACCGCAAGATTTGAAAAGTTTTGGCTTGATTCCAGAATTGATTGGACGTTTCCCTGTACTAACTCACTTAGACGCATTAGACAAAGAAGCATTAAAAAGAATACTTACCGAACCTAAAAACTCTTTAATAAAGCAATACATAAAACTTTTAGAGATTGATGGCGTTAAATTAAGTTTTAAAGATGATGCATTAGACTATTTCGTAGAAATTGCAGAAAAACATAATCTTGGAGCAAGAGGATTGAGAGGGATTGTAGAGAGTGTTATGATGGAATTGATGTTTGAACTTCCTGGAAGCGACAAAAAAGAATTTACAATCACAAAAAAA
>DEPQ01000011.1:28562-69050 GCA_002358855.1 Bacteroidales bacterium UBA3388 | reverse complement strand
TTGAAAAAAACAGCGAAAAAATCGCAAAAATCAAAGACTTTTTTGGCAAAAATTGGGCTTTAAAAAGTTAAGTCTTTGATTTACTGATTTTTAATTAAAGGCTTATAATTTCAATATTTGCAGTCAGAAAATTTAGACTTGAAAATATCGCACGCATTCGGCGTTAAATTTATAGAAATTTTGTTTACATCCGAAAAATCGTGGTGAATCTGATTTATATACCCTTTCTTATTTTGCCTATTCTAAGGAGCAAAAAAACACAAACACAATCTCTTTAATCACTTTATTTTCTTAACGCTTTCTTTATTCGCTTTATAATTTGTAATTTAGCAGGGGAGGCGTTGATTTGCAGGTCTTGTGCAAAGAAAATCAACTCTTGCAGAGTGATTCTCTATTTTGTCAAAATTTTCTAATAAATCAGATAAAAAATGCACGGAATAGTTGAGGTTTTCCGTGCATGATTTTTCAAGTTGCCAAGCTTGATGGAAAGAAAGCTTCTCTATCATTTTTTTAGAAAGCGTATTTTGCTCCTGCCATTAAGACTATACGTTGAGAAGGATAGTTGTAGTAGTTGAAATAGCGTTGATAAGCAATATTATTCAATTCAATAAAGAATGAAAGTTTTGTGTTGTAGTTGTAATTTGCTGCAAGGTTTATGTCAATCTTGCTTTTTAATTCTTCAACCTCACCCTCAGGATTCAAACACTTTACTTTGCTTTGGAAACTTGGTACAAAACTAATGCTAAACTTATCGTTTGCGTTGTATCTAAACAATAAATTTGCTTTAAAGGCTGGTTTGTACCAAGCAAATTCAAGGTCTGTTGTTTTTATGTTTTGATACAATAGATTTAGACTTAAATCTATCTTTTTGTCTATTTGATATGCTAAGTCAAGTTGTGCGTATGTTGTTTTTGTGTTATCATATACTAATGTAAACATATTGTTTAATCCTGCGTTTTTATCAAGGGTGTAGAAATAGTCGTTATTTCCCATTTTGTAACCTCCTTTTAGGGAAATAAGTATGTTGCTTTTTGTTATGAAGTAAACTTTTGCAAAAATATCCATTTGATTGTTGCTTTCTATTTTTACAAGAGGTGAAAGATAAGGGTTTTCTATTCTTAGATGATTAAGAGTAGGGAAATCAAAGTTGCTTACTATTCCTGCTTTTATTTTGATGAGGTTGGCAAGTGTTGGGATTTCTACAACGGCTGAGGGTAATATTTGAAATTCTTTTCTATCGCCAAAGGTTGGAACAAAGTCAAGTGCTACGTTTAGTTTGAAATCTTTTATATTAAGATTAGCATAGGGCTTTATTGTAAGGTTTCCAATGTTATTGTCAAATGATAGAGGAAGCATTTCATTATAGAATAATGCTAAGTCTTTTGGATCGTATCCTCCAAAGGAGTGATTATAGTTTATGTTTAAGCCTATGTTTTGTTTGTCGCTATCTAAGAATATGAAGTTTTTGTGTAAGTCACCAGAAACAGCAAGATGTGTTTCTTTTCTACCCCATTTGTTGAATGTGTGATTGATTGCAAAATCTAAAGAGTTGTGTAATGAGGAGTTTTCTCTGTATATGCTTTGGTATTTAACGAATCCGCCTACGTTATGATAGGGAGCAATATATGTTTTTTTGTCTATATCCATGCTATCAAGGAATCCGTAAAAATATTGACGTTGATGATTGTATGTTAGGCCAGCATCTAAAAAGAAATTCTTCCATATTTTTTTTGCATAAAAGGTTAAATCGTTGTTTGCAAAGGTTGAATTTCCGTAGTCTTTGATTTGTCCTAATGAAGAATTATGACGATAGTGTGTTGAGTAGATAAAATTCTTTGAACGAGTTTGTGTGTAAGATAAATCTAAAAGAGATGTAAAGTAAGTACCAATTCCTGCTTTTATGTGAGAGTTGTAGAGTTTTGCTAAGGGTTCTCCTTTCACTTTTGCAGGTTTTATTTGTTCAAAAACCATTGTTGTAGGAAATTGTTTTGTTGTTTTTTCGTACTGAAATGGAGGTATCTCAAATTTTGTTTCGTAGGTTTGAGGCTTATCGTTGATTTTGTATGCCTCATTTACTACTGGGTCAAAAATTGTCCTTACTATAATATCCTCATTGTAAACACTCTCAGTGTTTTCTTGCGAAAATGATAAATGACTTATGCTTAACGCTACGAATAATGTTAGAATATATTTTTTCATACTTTATTTGTTTTCTATTATTATTTCATCTACTGCTTCTTTTTGTTCTTGTAGTTTTTGTTCTTGTAGTTTTTGTTCTTGTGATTGTTTGTTATTTATTTCGTTAAGTTTGTTTTGTGCTTCGTTTATAATGCTTTGGTCGCCTTCATAATTGTCTATGATACTTTGAAGAGTCTGTTTTGCTTGTATCTTATTGCCTCGCTCTTTGAAAATGTCTGCCCAAAGAATGAAAGCTTTGGCTAACCAAAATTCACTACTTGGATTACTTGTGATTTCTAAGATGATTTTTTCTGCTTCGTCTAATTGTCCATTGTTATATTGGATTTCTGCAAGCGTGTATTGCGCTTCTGATGCGTATTCAGTGTTTTTTGCATTTGTAAGTTTCTTAAATTCTTCTATTGCTTGACCTGAATTGCCATTTTTTAAGAGAGATTTTGCTAAATAGTAAGATGCTTTTTCTGAAACGTTCTCATCTGCTTTTTCAAGAGCGAGAATTTTGTTTGAAGCAATGATTGTAGAATCAAATTTATTCAATAAATAATAACATTCCATTGCTCCTAAAAGTGCTTGAAGTTTATGATTGCTTATTTCTGCGGTTTGTTCAAGTAAACAATATTCTGTAAGTGCTGTTTCGTAGTTTTTGTTTTCAAAGTTTAGATTTGCTGCTTTTAAAATGGCTTTTTCTGTGAATGCGTTTTTAGGTTTGCGAATAATGTTTTCGTATGCTTGTAGTGCTTCTTGCTTTTGAGAATTTTTTATCAAGCAATCTGCCATATAATAATTGGCTACAACATAGAAAGCACCATCTGGATATTTTGAAATATAGTTTTGGAATCCGCTAATTGCTCTTTGACAATCTCCATTCATATATTGATTTTCTATTGCTTGGAAACTGATTGAGTCTTGTTCGCTTTGGGTTATTTCAGCCTCTGGAATCTTTTTTGTATATGCAATAAACTCATCTACATTGTTTGATTCAATGTAAATAGTCTTAATGTTGTTTAATGCAGATTTTGCTTCTTCGGTGCCCGGGTAGGTTTCTACAACTTTTTTCAAATAAGTTAAGGCGTCTTTTTCTTTACCCATATTGTAGTAAATCATACCTATTTTTGCGTATGAGTCAATTGCGTGTATTGATTGAGGATAATTTTTTGTGATTTCGGTGTATAATTCAAGCGATTTAGGATATAGGTCAAGTGTAAGATAAGAGTTTGCTAATTCATACTTAATACTTGCAACATAATTGCTTTTTGGGAATTGAGATAAGGCTGATTCTAAAATGCTAATCTTTCTATCGTAATTTCCTAACGCTCCGTATGCCATTCCTTTTTGATAACTTGCATAGTCAGCGTCTAATTTATTTTTAGAAATAACATAGTCGTATTCTTTAATTGCATTTTGGAAATCTTTATTCATATATAGACAATCGGCATATCTACATTTCGCATCAATTTTCATTGTTTCGTTTTTGAGAGTCTCACATTTCTTGAAGTATTCTTTTGCTTGGCTATATTTTTTTTGTTTAAAAAGATCATATCCCATTGTATAGTTTGCTTGATTGTAGTATATGCTACTTTGAGAGCCTGGGGTAGAAAAGAATTTTTCTAAATTGTTTATTGAAAGCGAATAATTCTCCATTTGATAGTAAGACTCGCCTTTCAAATAGTAAGCAATAGCTGTGATTTCGTTTGAATGAGATTGCGATAACGACTTGTCAAGATAAATTATCGCTTCATCAAGTTTGTTTTCGTTGAAACACTCTATTGCTCTGTTTAAACAAATTTTTTGATAGGCTTGATTGATAATTTTATTCCTTTCTGTCATTTGCTCAATCATTTCAATCGCATCGCGATAGTTTTGTGTATTTCCGTAAAGCTGTGCAAGGTATTCTTTAGCCTCATTAGTGTTTTTTGATTTTGGGAATAATTCAATGTAAGTCTGAAAGGCTTTGATAGATTCGTTAAAAGCAGAGTTTGTTTCGTAAGAGAGTTTTGCGTAATTGAGTAATGCTTTTTCTTTAATATTCATATCAAAGTCATATTTGTAAGATTCCTTAAACATAGACTTTGCAGAAATTTTGTCATTGAGTTGAAGATAGCAAATTCCTAAATGATAAAGTGCATTTTGTGAAAGAGAATCGTTATTATTTCCTGCTTTCTCTAAGTAAGTCTTTGCTCTGTCGTATTGTTTTTCTTCTAAAAGTGTAAATCCTAAAAGATAGTAATCTTGAGAGGTTGCAACATTTGGTTCTTGTACTGATTTTTCAAGGTAAGGGATTGCTTCGCTATAACGACCGAGTTTATAGTAGGCATCACCGAGCATTTTGTTTAATTCAGAACTATTTTTTGATTTTGAACTATTTGAAAGTTCAGAGGCAATCTTTATTAAATCCTCATATTTCTTCTCTTTGTAGTATATTTGTGCTATATAATAAGGTACAATCTTTCCAAAATTTTTCTCGTTTTTCAAAGAAAGAAATTCTTTCAAAGCCTTATTGTAATCATGTTCTTCATAAAGAATATGACCGTAGAAATAAGTTGCAGCAACCGCATACTTACTTCTCGCATCTTTTACATTCATAAAACAAGTCTTTGCATTATCATAATCTTTCTGCATAAACTGACAGTGTCCTCTTTTGTAATAATACTCATACTTTGTATTTTGAGGCAAAGTCTTTGTATCAATTTGCGAATACACTGTTTCTGCTTTGTCAAACTGTTGATTACGCACGTAATGATTGGCTAAGAGAAATTTTGCATCGTTTATGCGATGGCTTTCTTGGAAAGAATTGATGAAATCTAACAGAAGTTTATCCGTATCGTTGTTCATCATCTCGTAAGCACAAGAAGCTTGAAAGAAATAAGCCTCTTCTAATGATAAAGTATTGTTTGCTTTGTTCTTTTCAATATAATCGGAGAATTGTTCAAAACTCAAAGAATAGTTTTTACTATTATAATTTTCAAAAGCCTGCTTTAAATCATCTGTTTTCTTTATCTCTGTTTTTTGGGCAGGTAGAATAAAAGGTATTAAAAATAAATTCGTTAAGGCAATCAGCGTTTTAATATTCTTTCTCATTTCATTATTATTTTAAGCAACTAAATTACTACAAAAAAATAACATATAATAATTAGTATTCTTTTTTTTTTAACGTTGAAATGTTGAAAAAAGTGTATAAATGATTCAACGGGTAAAATAATTCAAAGAAATAAAAAAATAAAACAAAGAAAAAATTTGCTAATTCAAAGAAATAATTTTCTAAAACAAAGAAAAAAACACACAACTTTTTAGAAAAATTATCGTTATTATAATTATTCGTATATTTGCATAATAATTTCATAAAATATAATGGGAAAACAAAGAAAAGAAGCAGAAATTCTTTCGCAAATAGCAGTGAAAGGAATACAAGAAAAAAAAGGAAAAAACATTACCATAATAGATTTTGATGGTGTGGACGGCTCTTTATTTGAATATTACGTAATTTGCACAGCTAATTCTCCTACTCACGTGGACGCAATTACTGATTCAATAGACAAAGAGATTAAACAAGCAACAGGACTCAATCCAAGAAAAGTAGAAGGCTTGCAAAACTGTCAATGGGTCTTACTTGACTATTTCGATGTTGTTGTTCACGTTTTCTTAGAAGAAACAAGAGAGTTTTATAACATTGAAGCAATGTGGAAAGACGTTAAACAAACACATTTAGAAGATATAGAATAAAAACAAAACTATGGCTCAACAAAACAAAACAAATAAAAAAGCGCCTAAAATAAAGTTTAAAATCTATTGGATATACATTGCCTTGCTTTTAATCTTGGGTTTTATGATGTTTAGTGGGGAAAGTACTACTACATCAAAGGAAATCAATGAGGAAAAGTTAAGAACCGTTTTGATTAAAAAGGATTATCAAAAAATAAATGTCGTTAATAAAGAGTTTGCTGAGATTTATATCAAGCAAAGTCAAATTCAAAACGATACAACTTACAATGACTTAAAACCAAAAGGTACATTAGGCGCTGTAAACAAAGATTACAATGGTTTTTACATTTTTAAATTTGTTGATTACGAAGATTTCCGAGCAATTTTAAAGACAGTAGAAGACCAATGGATTGCAAAAGATACAGTAGGCGTAGCAACACAAGTTGAAAAACAAAGAATAATTGCAGACAAACGTATTAACGTTGAATCAGAAGAAAGAAAAAGTTTCTTTGGAGATAATGGATTTTTCATTATCTCAATGATTGTGATGATTTTTGTCTGGATATTATTTTTCAGAATGATGAGAGGCGGCAGCAATTCTGGTGGAGGCGGAATGGGTGGTGGCATTTTCAATGTCGGAAAGAGTAAAGCAAGACTATACGACAAAGATAAAGATGTCTCAATTACCTTTGCAGATGTTGCAGGCTTAGAAGAGGCAAAAGTAGAAGTTAAAGAAATTGTAGATTTCTTAAAATCGCCATCAAAATACACTAATTTAGGAGGAAAAATTCCTAAGGGAGCGTTATTAGTTGGACCTCCGGGAACAGGAAAAACTCTTTTGGCAAAAGCAGTTGCAGGAGAAGCAAAAGTTCCTTTCTTTTCAATGTCAGGATCTGACTTTGTGGAAATGTTTGTTGGCGTTGGAGCCTCACGAGTTAGAGACTTGTTTGAAAATGCTAAGAAAAAAGCACCTTGTATCGTTTTTATAGATGAGATAGACGCAATAGGACGAGCACGAGGTAAAAACTTATCTTCTGGATCGAATGACGAGAGAGAAAATACCTTAAATCAACTGCTCACAGAGATGGACGGATTTGGCACAAACGCAGGAGTAATTATTCTTGCTGCTACAAACCGTGCAGATATCTTAGATAAAGCATTGTTAAGAGCAGGAAGATTTGATAGACAGATTCATGTAGATTTGCCAGACGTTACAGAACGAAAAGCAATCTTTAATGTACATACTAAAAAACTTAAATTTGACGAGCAAAACGTAGATATAGATTTCTTATCAAAACAAACACCAGGTTTTTCAGGTGCAGACATTGCTAATGTGTGTAATGAAGCTGCGTTAATTGCAGCAAGAAAAGATAAAAAGATTATAGAAAAGCAAGATTTCTTGGATGCGGTTGATAGAATCATTGGAGGATTGGAAAAAAAGAATAAAATAATCACTCCCAAAGAAAAACGAACAATCGCATATCACGAAGCGGGACACGCATCTGTTAGTTGGTTATTAGAACATGCTAATCCGCTTGTAAAAGTTACTATTGTGCCAAGAGGACAGGCTTTAGGAGCAGCGTGGTATTTGCCAGAAGAAAGACAAATCACTACAAAAGCACAACTTTTAGACCAAATGATTTCTTTACTTGGTGGAAGGGCTGCCGAAGAGATTGTTTTTGGAGAAGTTTCCACAGGAGCCTTGAACGATTTGGAAAGAGTAACAAAACAAGCCTATGCAATGGTGGTTTATTATGGTCTTGACAAAGAAATAGGCAATATAAGTTTTTACGATTCAAGCGGACAAAGCGACTATGGCTTTCAAAAACCATTCAGCGAAAAGACTGCAGAAAAAATAGACGCTCAAATACGTTCTATGGTTGAAGAAGCGTATAGTAAAGCAAAAGAAATTTTAACAGAAAACAGAGAAAAGTTAGATGCTTTGGCTACAATACTTGTAGAAAGAGAAGTAATATTTAGAGAAGACGTAGAAAATATTTACGGAAAGCGTCCTTGGGACGAACAAAAGGCAGATGAGCAACAGGCATAAGCGAGAAAAATTTCTTAAAGTTGTAAAACAAAATATTATTAAGCAAGAAATAGGAGAGTATGAAAAAGAAGAATCTCCTGTTTCTTACTTTGCTGTTGGGCAAGATGAGTTAATGGCTTTTGCAGAGAAGTTTGTGAGAGCAAAAGGAAGATTTGTCTATTGTGAAAGTGAGAAAGATTTTAAACAAAAACTACAATCGCTTATTCAATATCGCAAATGGGAAAATATTCTTGCTTTTAATGAAAATTTAAACTCTTACTTAAACAATGTAGGGATTGAAACCGTATTGGAAAATAAAAATGCAATAGTAGGAATAAGTCTTTGCCAATCCCTTCTTGCAAATTCAGGTAGTATTCTCATTACTTCCAATCAAGGTTTTGGAGATAAAATAAATAAACTCCCTTCTATTTTTATAGTTGTTGCCCATTCCTCTCAGGTGTATTCTAATTATAAAGAAGCTCTTGAACCATTGTTGGAAAATATTCCTCAATCCATAACGACTTTTGTGCCAAGCGAGGCATTGAAACAATCTGTTATAGAATTTTATCTTTATGTAATTGAACAATAATAAGGAATATGAACGATTTATTAAAAAGAACTCTCACCGGAGCGGTGTATGTGGCAAGTGTTTTAGCTGCAATTTATTTCAATCCTATAATATCTTCCATTTATTTTGGAATAATAGGACTTGTTGCATTGAGTGAATTTTATAATGTTGCAAAAAACAAATATCAAATCTCTAATTCCCTACTTGCATATCTAACTGCAATCTCTCTTTACACAACAGTTGCACTATATTCTTTTAACATAGATTTTAAAATACCACTATTGATAAGTGTCGTTTTGGTAATTGCGAATTTTATTGCTGCTTTATATCAAAAAAACGAAAATCCATTTACATCTATTGCTTATACAATTTGTGGATTGATTTATATAATTTTGCCAATCTCTACAACAAATCTAATAATTCAATATAATTCAGAGTTTCAACCACTTTTACTACTAAGTGTCTTTATATTAGCGTGGTGTAACGATAGTTTCGCATATCTAACAGGCGTAAAATTTGGAAAACACCGTTTGTTTGAACGACATTCTCCAAAGAAAAGTTGGGAAGGTTTTGTCGGAGGATTTTTATTTACTATAATTGCAGGCATTGTAATTTCAAAATTTTCTAATATATTTGCAATTCAGCATTGGATAGTGATTTCAATAATCGTTTCCTCTGTTGGAACACTTGGCGACTTAGTTGAATCGATGTTTAAACGTCAAATGGGAGTAAAAGATAGTGGAAAAATTCTCCCAGGGCATGGAGGAATATTAGATCGTTTTGACATCTTGTTTATAGTTTTGCCGATAGTGTGGGTTTATTTAGAATTAATTGTAAAATAATAAGGATATGTACATACACAAAGAAGGATACAAAATAAGTATTTCGATTATAATCATTACAATCTTAGCATTAGTTGCTATGTTTTGTTTCATAAAAGAATGGAACGTGTTTTGGTGGTTGCTAATTGCTGGGTTATTGATTTTTGATTTTGTAATAATTAGATTTTTTAGAATTCCATCAAGAGATTTAGCCTTAAATCCCAATCAAGTTATTGCATCGGCAGACGGAACAATAGTCGTAGTAGAAAAAGTCTTTGAGCCAGAAATATTAAAGACAGAATGTATTCAAATTTCTACCTTTATGTCGCCAAATAACGTTCACGTAAATCGTTATCCCGTATCAGGAAAAGTAGTTTACGTTAATTATCATTCAGGACGCTATCTAATAGCAAAGCACCCTAAGAGTTCAACTTTAAATGAGCGTACAACAGTTTGTGTAGAAACAGAAAAAGGAAAAAAAGTCGTAATAAGACAAATCGCAGGAGCTTTGGCAAGAAGAATTGTCTGCTATGCACAAGAAGGAGAAGAAGTAAAACAAGGTTCAGAACTTGGATTTATAAAATTTGGCTCACGAGTAGATTTATTTATTCCAATTGACTCGCAAGTACACACAGAATTAGAAGATAAAGTCAAAGGCGGAATTTCAATTCTTGCAAGTATATGAGCATAGAATTAGAAAAGCAAATTCTTTTTGAAGACAATCATATAATTATCCTCAACAAACTCTCTTCCCAAATCGTACATTCCGACAAAACAGGTGATGTTTCGTTAGAGGAAATGGTGAAACATTATCTTAAAACCAAGTACAATAAACCCGGAAACGTTTATTGTGGATTGGTTCATCGCTTAGACCGTCCTGTAAGTGGCGTTGTGATGTTTGCAAAAACAGAAAAAGCCCTTGTTCGTCTTAATAAAATGATGAAAGAACACCAAATCCATAAAACATATTGGGCAATAGTTCGCAATAATAATATAAAACCCAAAGCAACGTTGGTAAACTTCCTTATTCGTAACGAAAAACAAAACAAAACCTACGTTACAAAAGACACAAACAAAGGAAAATATGCCGAATTGGACTATGAAGTCCTAAAAAAATCAGATAACTATCAATTATTGCAAGTAAATCTCAAAACAGGACGTCATCATCAAATTAGAGTTCAACTATCCAATATTGGTTGTCCAATAAAGGGCGATTTAAAATATGGATTTGAACGCAGTAATAAAGATGCCTCAATATCACTTCACGCAAGGGAATTAGAATTTCTTCACCCTGTAAAAAAAGAACAAATAAAAATCATCGCACCACTGCCAAAGGATTCCTTATGGCAATGGTTTGATGAAAATATTTCTAAGGAATAAAATTAGTTATTCAAGTTATTCCTTATTTACCTTTCGTATTATATTAATAGACTTATTTGTTAATCATAAAGCAAAAGAATCTTCATTACAATAAACATACTCAAAAAAACGCGTTTTTTAAGCATGAAATGAATAACGTGCTCAAATTTTTAAGTTTTTTGAGCACGTTATTCATTATATGTTCAAGAAAAGGTTATTTCTTGAACATATTTTTGTTTTTTTACTCCTTAATCACCTTTCGCATTGTTAGTCGCAAGTAATAAGAAATAATATTATCTATATTTTTTAATAAACGAATCTAATTTAGCCTTATTTGCTCCTTTTGAGAAATTTTCTTGATGTCGTGAATTTACATTAGAATGACATTCAATACACAAACATTGCAAATTACTTTCTTCATTATTTTTTTTATTCCCATCTTTGTGATGAACTTGTATGAACTGCTTGGCTACCTTACTATCTGCATGAAACCCGCAAATTTCACAAGTATAATTTTGCTTTTCTCTATATTCTTCTGATATTTTTGACCATTTTGGCAAATAACCTTTCAAATCAGTATTTTCATTTTTTAAAACTTGTTCAAATTCCTTTGACGTTTGTGGAGGTGTATAATTACTATTCTCTGCTTTTAATAATTCAAGGCAATTTTTACATAATGGAAGTTCCGAAACTTCAACATTTTCACCTATATCCATATCCCAAACAATTACACTTCCTGTATTGGCTACTCGATACAAACTTGGTGAATAATTTTGAAATGTACGACATTTTTTTACATGATACCTCGGCTTACTATTTTCGTAACCAGATATATGATATTCTTTTTTGTATAAAAATACTTTTTGCTTTTTTCCATTTTTAAAAGCTAAATAAAAATCATTAGTAGTACTATCTATCTCTAAATTTACTTTATACTTATTAAGAGTTACTAAATCCCAACCAGGTATACTTTCTGGGTCTTCTATTGGTATTGGTGATATTGTATATCCAAGATTTTCTAATGCTCTTTTAAATTTTTTAAAATCACAGATTACTTCTTCTTTCATTTAAGTATATCTTTTAAATTTTTCATAAATTTCTCTATTTCTATATCTCCATTTGTCACAATACGAATCTCTACACGCCTTGACAAATCATTATTTATATTATTTTTTGTTTTAAACGTGTATTCGCCATTATCATCTAATGATTTCCCATAAGAAAAACCACTTGCAATTAACCAATACTCAATTAAATTCTGTTCCTCCTTTGAGTATTGTTTAAACACAGGTAATTCTCTAAAATACTTTACTACACTTAACGCTCTTTGTTGAGAAAGAACAATATTGGCAATATATGGATCATTATGTAACTTTGGGATAGGAACATCATCAGTATGCCCTTCAATTCGTATTTCTTGAATCTTTGTGCGCAAAGAATCTTTTAATAAAATATTAAAGTAACGAGGTAAAAAATCTTGTAAAATGTTTTTAAATGATGAAGTTAATTCCCATTCTCCAGAATCAAATAATACAGTTGGATTATCAAACTTAATTGTCAAATCCTTACCAATAGACATTTGCCATTTTGTTGTATCATTTTTAAATTCATCTACCAATTTATCGTGAAGTTTTTCCTTAGTTTCCATATAACCTTTAAGAACTCCTTGATTATTCTCAACTTGTACCATGTAAGAAATTGCAACGAATAAAAATATAATCATCAATCCTGTCATAAGATCAGAAACTGATATCCATACATTAGACTTTGACATACACTACCCCTTTCCATTAACCATTGCTTGCATACATCTATCTAATTCTGATAATGTAGCACTCAATCTATTATAAAAATGTTCGTCTATTTCGCCTAATTCATCATTCAATTTTTCTATACTTCCTTGTATGCTTCCAACTGCATCATTTAAACCTTTTTTAGTGCTTTTCCAAAATTCCTCACTATAATCATTTATCTTGTTAATTTCATCAAGTTTATTTATCAAAAGATATACCCCTTCTACAAAATCTCTTTGTTTTTTCACCCATTCATTTAATACATTTGTAGAATCATCAAATTTTTGCATATTATCTTTTGTTAAAACAACTGTTTCTTCCAACTTAGTAGTAATCTCAATAAATTTCGTATCTTCTATAAAAACCTTATTTAATGCGTCAATAATTTGTCTAAGTTTTCCTCCTTCACTTACTAAAAGTTTAGTATCTCCTCCCACCTTAGTCAATGTAGTAGATGTTGCATCAAAATCATCTGCCATTTGCTTATATTGTTTTGTTAAAGAAACTATCATTTCTTTATTTTCTTTTTGCCAAATATTAAGTTGCTCAACGCTCTTATTTAGTTGATCAAAATTTTCTTTAACAAGTTTATTGATGAGACTACCCATTTGTTTTTGAAATTCTTCCGTTACATTCTTCATTACTTCGACTAAAGCCTCTGTATTACTTTTTTTCAAAAGTTCAGTAAACTCATTGAATTTCATTTCCAACAAATCATCGGTTTTATTCATAGCATTCTCAATACCTATAAATTCACTATGTATTTCATTTGTTAATTTAGAAACATATTTTTCCGACATTTCATTTATTTGTTTCGGTAAAGCTAATTCTAAGCTTAATATTTCATCTGAATTTGAGTACATCTTTTGAATTACAGAAACAATATTTGCAAATTCTTTCTCATTAGATTGAACTATATTTACAATATTATCGGTATTAGTTTGCGTTTGTTTGATAATTGGAATAACATCTTTTTCAATATTACTTACCTTTTTTGAGATAGTATCTAAAAAAGCACTTTGTTTTTGATTTTCACTAACAAGTTGTTGAACAACATTTACTATCATTGTTGTTGCAGATTGTGTATCGGAAACTCCTTTGTCAATATCATCAAAGTAACTATTCACTTGTTTTGATAAAAATAGCGAACCGATCATTCCAGCAAGTGAAGTAAAGAATGCTGTACTCATACCTTCTAACAAAGTAGGTATACTATCTTGAATATTTTCGGCATTGAAGCCAACAAGCCCTATTGTAATACCAATAAAAGTTCCTAATACTCCACAAGTAGATACAAAAGAAGGTAATTGTTCAATCCAACGTCTTTTTGTTTCTAACTTATTTTGTTTTTTCTTCTGCAACACATATATAGCAGAAACAACATACACTACAACAACTATTAAGGTGAGTGTGATAGTAAGAGGATCTAAATTAAAATTATTCATCACAAGTGTTTTTTTTAATTTATTTTTCAATCATTGTCGAATGAAAAGACATTAAAAAAAGACGTGAGCCTTATCTTACTAACGTCTGAGGTTCTCGACTACCTAATATGCTAAATAAGAAAAGCCCACGATATACTCGTGAGCGTTTTCCACTTATTCTTATTAGCATATTGTTTGAAATTGTCGAGATTTCAGACGTATAATAATAAGTAAAAACGCTTTTTATCCGTCTTTTAATTTTATTTTTTCTTTACTTTCTTTTCGTTTTCTATGTTTTAAAATTCAGCATACAAAGGTAAAACATTTTTTAGTAACGACAAAAAAAGCCTTTGCTTTGTTTTAGAAAATTTTGCTCCGATCGTAACACTATTACTCTCCGATGGTAACAAATTATCCTCCGAGGATAAAACTTTACCAACGGAGGATAAAACTTTATCAACGGAGGATAAAAATCTGAAACAAAGTCTTTGAAAAAAAAGCAAAGAAAAAACTCAAAAAAGCAAAGAAAAATTTTAAAAATCCTAAGGAAAATTCTAAAAAAGCAAAGAAAAAAAACAAAAAAATAAGGGAAGAATTAAATTCCTCCCTTATTTCTATTAAGATTGCAAAGCAATTAGTCGCCAAGTGTTGCAACCATAACTGCTTTTATTGTATGCATACGGTTTTCTGCTTCATCGAATACGATAGAGTTTTCACTTTCAAAAACTTCTTCTGTAACTTCAACTCCATCTAAGCCGAATTGTTTGTAAACATCACGACCTACTTGTGTTTCTAAGTTGTGGTAAGCAGGTAAGCAGTGCATAAATTTACATTTTGGATTACCTGTCATTTCCATCATTTCTTTATTTACTTGGTAAGGTTTCAATAAAGCGATTCTTTCAGCCCAAACTTCTGCTGGTTCTCCCATTGATACCCATACGTCAGTGTATAAGAAATCACAACCTTTAACACCTTCTGCTACATTGTCAGTTATAGTTAATGTAGCACCAGTTTCTTTTGCTATTTCTTGGCAAGTAGCAACTAATTCTGCATCTGGTTGAAGTCCTTTTGGAGCAACGATTCTTACATCCATTCCCATTTTTACTCCACCTACCATAAGAGAGTTACCCATGTTGTAACGAGCATCTCCAATGTAAGCATAAGAAACTTTATTCAATGGTTTGTCAGTGTGTTCCATCATTGTAAGGAAGTCAGCCAAGATTTGAGTTGGGTGAAACTCGTTTGTAAGACCATTCCATACAGGAACACCAGCGTGTTGTGCTAATTCTTCAACGATTTTTTGTTCAAAACCACGATATTCTATACCATCAAACATTCTACCCAATACACGAGCAGTGTCAGCCATAGATTCTTTAACTCCGATTTGAGAACCAGAAGGTCCAAGGTAAGTAACGTGAGCTCCTTGGTCGTGAGCAGCTACTTCAAACGCACAACGAGTACGAGTAGATGTCTTTTCAAAAATCAAAGCTATGTTTTTACCTTTTAATCTTGGTTGTTCAGTACCTGCATATTTAGCTCTTTTTAAATCTCTTGCTAAATCCAACATATATTGAATTTCTTTTGGAGTGAAATCCAATAATTTCAAAAAGTTTCTGTTTCTTAAATTAAATCCCATAATTAAAAATTTTAATTGTTTATAATAGACTATTCTTTTATTATTCTTGTTCCGCAAGAAGGATTAGAAAGTTGTCCTGCTTCTGTAATGATACATTCTTTTCCTCCATTCTTTACAAAGTGTAAAGCTGCTCTTACTTTTGGTGCCATTGAACCTTCACCAAATTGTCCTTGTGAAAGCAAATCTTCTGCCTCTTTTACAGTAAGTACATCTAAGGCTTTTTCATCAGGTTGACGGAAATTGATATATACCTTAGGCACATCTGTAAGAATATAAAACTCATCAGCTCCGATTTCAACTGCTGTTAATGCAGAAGCTAAGTCTTTATCAATTACTGCTTCAACTCCTCTTACTCCGTTTTCTTCTACAACAGGAATTCCGCCACCTCCAACAGTTACAACTACGTTCCCTTCTAAGGCAAGTTGCTTTACAATTTCAATATTGTTTATTTTTAAAGGCTTAGGTGAAGCAACAACCTTACGATATTTATCACTTTTAGAATCCTTTGCATATTTTGCTCCTGTTTCAGCAGCAAAAGCATCAGCTTCTTCCTTAGTATAGTAAGGACCAACAGGCTTTACTGGATTTTGGAAAGCAGAATCTTTTTCATCTACTACAACTTGTGTAAGTAAAGTTAAGACTTTTCTGTCAATGTTTTCTTTTGCAAAAACATTTCTGAAACCTTGTTCTATCAAATAACCGATTGAACCTTGTGTTTCAGCAACACAAAAATCCATTGGCATAGATTCTATATTGAAATGCTTTTTTCCACCTTCGTGTTGAAGCATTACGTTTCCAACTTGTGGACCATTACCGTGTCCAATCACCAAATTATAACCTTGTTTCAAAAGGTTAGAAAGTGAACTACAAGTTTCAGTTACATTGTGTATTTGTTCTTGATAAGTACCCTTTTGTCCGCTTCTCAAAAGTGCGTTTCCACCAAAGGCAACTACTGCTAATTTCTTCATATTTATTGTTACGTGTAAAAAATAAAATGCAAAGATATAACTTATTTTTAAGTTGTCAAACAATAATTTAAACTTGTTTTTAGTTTTATTGGCAATTATGAAGCATAAGTTAGATTCTTCGTATTTAGACATTGCAATAATTTGTCTTAGCATTGTGGGAATGATTTTTTCTCACGCTTTGATGTCATTTGCTATGGTTTTTATGGCACTAAGGTTTGTTTTTGCAGACAAGTCCCGTATAAAATCCTATTCAAAAGATGTTTTAATAGCAGTTTTTTCTTTCTTTGCATTGATATGTCTTGGAATGATTTGGAGCGGAGGGGGAAGTGAGGCTTGGAAACAATTAGAAAAATCTTTGCCTTTTTTAATTGTGCCTCTATATCTAATGAATCTTGATTTACAAGAGAGAAAAAATCTTAAAATCTATGCTTGGGCTTATATTCTTTCGCTACTTGTTGCAACCTTTATAGGAATGTTTAATTTTCTTACAATAGAAAATCCTGATGTTCGCACAATTATGCCGTTTTGTTCTCATATTCGTTTTGCACTTCATTTAACCCTTGCCTCATCTTTTATAGTTGTTTATTGCATTCAAAATAAAAAAATTCTTTTTCTATTACTTGCCTTGTGGTTTGAAGCATATATGATTCTAACCTCTGCATTAACCGGAGTCGTTATTAGTTTTGTCGTTTTGTTTTTTATTATTCCAACTTATTTTCTTTTTAAGAAAAAAAATAAAACAGCTTTTGCAATATTTATCTCAGTATTTTCTCTTTTTGTTTTTGCAATTATTTCTTGCCTTTCCTACTATTACAAAGATTACTTTGTGCCTAAGAATGGAGAGGTAAAAGAAAATATGATTATTGAAAACGGAAATTATATTTTTGATAAGGTTGATTACTCGCAAATGCAAGAAGGAGTAGAGAAATATTTGAAAGAAGATAGAAATGCAGTTTGCAAATCAAAAGAAGGGGAGTTTCTCTATGTTGATATAGCAATTAGATATTTAAATTCAAAGGGCTATGAAAAGAATTTAAAGGGTTGGGAAAAACTATCGGAAAAAGATTTAGAAAATATAAAGAAAGGGATTCCTAATTATGTCTATGCAGAAAAAATACCTTTGAAATCACGTTTGTATTCTACTTTCTATGAAATTGAAGCTTATGAAAAAGAAAATAAAGTAAAGGGCTCTTCTCTAATTCAAAAGATTGAGCTTTGGGAAAACAGTTTTGAGGTAATTAAAAACAATCTTTTAATAGGAGTAGGCACAGGAAATGCTCCACGAGAATTGAAAAAACAATTAGAAATCAATAATTCTGAATTAGCAGACACTAATATGAGAACGCATAATCAATATTTTTCAATTGTTTTTAGTTATGGAATAATAGGATTGCTTATTTGGTTTGCGTTTTTATTCTATCCAATGTTTCGTTTCTCGCTAAATAAAAACCCTTACTATATAATTTTTCTTGCAATTATGTTAATCTCGTTTTTTAGCGAAGACACCTTAGACAATCAAGCAGGGATAATGATGTATTGTTGTTGGAATTTTTTCTTTGTCAATCAATCAAAAAAATAAATGAAAGAAAAAAAATTTTTTTTCTTTCATTTAATAAATTATTTCTTTGATTTTTTTAAATTTTTCTTTGATTTTTTTTTCAAGCTTTTAGACTTACACAACTTCTGCTACGGTAAAGGTTGAGCCTCCTACGAAAACCAAATCATTTTCTCCGGCTTCTTCTTGTGCTTTTGCTAATGCTTGCGAGATTGTTTCGTATTGAGTAAAGGAAAGCCCAGCTTGTTTTGCCTTTTCAGCCAATTCATTTACGGGTAAGGCTCTTGGTATTTTTGCTTGTGAGAGATAATATTCTGCCTCTTTGTCCAACATTGATAAAACCTTATTTACGTCTTTGTCATTTACCATTGCCAAAACAAATCTTAGCTTTTTGTGAGGAGTATTCTTTATTTGTTCAATTACATACTTTAATCCGTCTTCATTATGTCCTGTATCGCAAATTGTTAAAGGGTTTTTGCAAAGAGTTTGCCAACGACCTGCAATAGGGAAGTTTGAAGATATGTTTTTAATTCCCTCAATTATTTCTTTATCACTAATATTGAAATTATGATATTTATTAAGCGTATCAATCAATGCAATAACGCCAAGAATATTCCTTTGTTGATAATAACCCGAAAGAGAAGATTGTAAATTATTTAAACGTTCTGCTTTGTTTTGATAAATATCCATTTTTAGCAAACCTTGACTATGAGAAATATTTTCACAAGATAGGTAATTATCTGCAAAACATATAGGAGCGTTCTTTTCGTTTGCTTTTGTTAAGAAAACATTTTGAGTTTCGTTTTGTGTTTGAGAAATTACAACAGGAGTGTTTTGTTTAATGATTCCAGCTTTTTCTTCTGCTATCTTTTCCAATGAATTTCCTAAGAATTGAGTATGGTCAAAAGAAATATTAGTTATCAAACACGCAAGAGGGTTTATGACGTTTGTAGAGTCTAATCTTCCACCCATTCCTACTTCTATGATTGCAATATCTACGTTTTCTTGTGCGAAATAGGTGAAAGCCATTGCAACTGCTGTTTCAAAAAATGATGGTTTTATGCGTTCGATTAACTCTTTGTTGTTTTCTACAAATTTTACAACAAAATCCTCCTCGCACATTTGGTTATCGATTTTTATTCTCTCTCTAAAATCTTTTAAATGTGGCGAGGTGTGAAGTCCAACCTTTAATCCTTTTTCTCTAAGGATTGAAGCAATTAGGTGAGATGAAGACCCTTTGCCGTTAGTGCCTGCAACATGAATTGATTTGAACTTTTTTTCAGGATTTCCCAAAGCCTTCATCAATTCAACTGTGTTATAAATATCTTCTTTGTAAGCAGCAGCACCTATTCTTTGAAACATAGGTAAATAAGAGTATAAATAATCTAAGGTTTCTTGGTAATTCATAATAAAAATTAGTTTTTTCTTTGCAAAATTACAACTTTTAAAAAGTTTTTACGTTAATATGAAAAAGAAAAAATAAAATTATAAAAAACAAAACAAATAATGTCTATGTTAAGTAAAAAATTAGAAGAAGCATTAAATGCACAAATAAATGCAGAATTTTGGTCTGCTTATCTTTATCTTTCAATGTCAGCAGATATGTCAGATAAAGGATTTTCAGGAGTTGCAAATTGGTTCAATATTCAATTCAAAGAAGAACAAGATCACGCAATGAAGATTTTCAACTTCGTGCTTTCAAGAGGAGGAAAGGTAGAATTGAAACCTATAAAAGAGGTTCAAATCGAATGGAAAAGTATTTTAGATGCTTTTGAAGAAACTCTAAAACACGAAAGAGTGGTTACTTCTTTGATAAACGAACTTTATTACATTGCAACAGAAGAAAAAGATTATGCAACTCAATCAATGTTGAAATGGTTTATTGACGAACAAGTTGAAGAAGAAGAAAGCGCACGTGATATTATTGATAAATTAAAATTAATTGGCGACAACGGATACGGATTGTATCAATTAGACAAAGAACTTGCAGCAAGAGTTTACACTCCGATAGCAACAACTGCTGAATAATAAGAAATACAAAATTCAAAAAGCGATTTCATTAAATAAAACATAATGAAATCGCTTTATTTTTTACTTTTAGAAATGGATATTCAAGAAACCCTTTTTTCTTTTCAAGACTTAGAATACAAAGACTTTCAATCAAAGTTAATACCTAATGTATGTAAAGATAATATCATAGGAGTAAGAGTGCCGATTCTTAGAAAAATTGCAAAAGACTTTGCAAAACAAAAAGAAAGCGAACAATTCTTACATCGCCTTCCTCATAAATATTATGAAGAGTATCATTTGCATTCTTTTTTGATTGCAGAGAAAAAAGATATACAAGAGTGTTTGAAATTATTAGACAATTTTTTACCATATATTGATAATTGGGCGGTCTGTGATAGTTGTTCTCCAAAGGTATTTAAAGAAAACTTAGATTTATTGCTTGTTTACATAAAGGAATGGATAGCCTCAGACAAAGAATACGTTTGTCGCTTTGGAATTTTGAGTCTTATGAGATTTTTTCTTGAAGAAAAAACTTTCAAAGAAGAGTATTTAGAACTGGTTTGCAATGTGAAATCAGAATACTATTATGTAAAAATGATGCAAGCCTGGTTTTTTGCAACCGCTTTGGCTAAACAATATGGCTCAACCCTTAAAATATTTCACCAAAACCGTCTTTCACATTGGGTTCACAACAAAAGCATTCAAAAGGCTACTGAAAGCTTCCGTATAACAAAAGAACAAAAACAAGAATTAAGACTTTTAAAAACAGAAAGTTAAAGAAATATTTGTTGTTTTTATTATTATTTTCTAATTTTGCAGTCAATTAGAAAAATAGAAATAGTAATGCGTAATATAAAAATTCTGTTTATATTATTTTTTTCTTTTATATCTTCTGTTGTTTTTTCGCAACAGACTTATTTTTTAGTAGATGGTATTCAGTACAGAACAATTAACGACACCGATTGTGAGATTACAAGAAGAATTGATGGAGTTCCTTATAGCGAACCTACGTTTATAATTCCTATGACAGCCAATTATGATGATATTGACTACAATGTGATTGCTATTGGTGACTCTGCTTTTTATGATGCAACATCTACAACAATTGAATTGCACACTGCTATAACGCAAATAGGAAGTTATGCTTTTGGAGGAACAACAGGATTAAATATTATTTCTCCTTCTTTAACACCTCCTTTGATTAGTTCTTATACTTTTATAAATTCTACTTCTCCGATAGTGTTTATACATTGCAGTGCTTACAGAGTGTATAGAAATGACGATGTTTGGGGAGCAGGATTCTGCATTTTTAGAGGAATAGAAGGCAATACAACAATTCAACACGATACAATAGTTTGTGTAGGCGAAAATACATTTGAATTATACAATCCTTACTTAGACACAATCACTACAATAGAACGTGTAGTCAATCAAACAACAACTTTTACCATTGAAAGCAGAATAATTCCTATTGAAGGATGTTTGATAACTGACTCGTTGCTTGTCAGTATATTTCCAGATGGTAGTTACCATGAAAGCACTATTTATCTATGTAGCGAAGATAATTATCAGTCAATAATAAATATTCCGGAACATGACTTTTCTACAACTTTAAATCAAAGTAATGTGGGGGAGACTGTTTTTACTTTTCCAAACGGAAATTGCTTTGATGTTTATAATGTAAACATTCTGATGGTTGATTCGCAGAGAGGAAACGAAACGATACACAAATGTGAGGGCGAAGAGCATTATTACACTGATGAAAACGGTACAAATCGATTGGCAACCTCTAATGTGACTTATACGAAACGAGCAGATAATTCATTTAGTGGCTGTGATAGTTTAGTAAATGTTAGTGTTGTTTTTCACGATACTTTATTTTACGAAACAAATCAAACAATTTGTGCGGGGAATAATTATCGCTGGTATAGGAATGGCTATGATGAAAACGGAAATTATACAAATCTTAGCGATTTATATAATGTTACAGGAACCTATGAAGAACTTCTTAGAACAAGTGATGGTTGTAGAAAAAGATATGTACTAAATCTTACTGTGAATCCAAGAGATACTGTGGAGATTTACGATACTGTTTGTTATGGAGAGAATTATAATAGAAACGGATTTAACGTTACTAAATCTCAAATGCTGAATAATCTTTATACAATAACAAAAACAAACTATAATGATAACATATATGGTTGCGATAGTACAACTACATTAAAATTATTGGTACAACCAACAAAAAGTACAAATAGGGGAACTGTGGACCTTTGTAGAGATTCTGTTTATTATTTGAACGATATGGCAATAACTACAAGTGGAACACATCGAGATACTCTTTCAACCTACCTTGGTTGCGATAGCGTAGTTAGAGTTACGATAAATTTAAGGGATAATGTAGAAACAAACACTACACAACGCATTTGTCAAGGTGGTTATTACGTTTGGCAATATTCGGGTTATGAAAGAGAACAAAATGGAGAATTAAACTATCGCACAATCGTTGATACACTCTTTCAAGCAGGTACTTACTCAAAATCTTCTTTACTGACAAGTTATGGTTGTGGCAATACATCGAATATAGAATTAGTAATAAGCCCTACATATTCCGATACGATTTACGATACTACTTGTTATGGAACCTCTTACAATAGAAATGGATTTTTTATTCCACTTTCGCAAATGACAAACACTCATCACACCATAACAAACACCCAAAATCTTTCTTCAACTTGGGGTTGCGATAGTTTAGTAACCTTAATCCTTACCGTAAATCCAACATACACTACAAATATTTATGACACTATTATACAGGGTGAAAGTTATGAGTTTTTTGGACAATCATTTACTCAAACAGGTCGTTATTCTCATTTGTTAAACTCAATAGATGGTTGCGACAGTACAATATATCTTAATCTTTTTGTGCATTTGCATACTTTAAATCAAATAAACGCTTCAATTTGTCAAGGAGAAACCTATAATGAAAACGGATTTAATCTAACGCAAGCAGGCACTTATTCCGATACATTAACCTCTTATACAGGAGCAGATAGTATTGTAGTACTCAATTTGACTGTAAACCCAATTTATAATGACACTATCACAGCCGAAATCTGTCAAGGAGAAACCTATACCTTATATAATTTTAATGAAAGCCAAGCAGGAGTTTACACACATCAAGGTATGAGTGTTTATGGTTGCGATAGTGTGTTTACATTAAACTTGATTGTAAATCCAATTTATACAACCAATTTGTCTGCTGAAATACTTGAAGGACAAACTTACGACTTTAATGGACATAGTCTGAATCAGACGGGAATATATTACGATACTCTTGCAACGATTGAGGGTTGCGATAGTGTTTTTATTTTGGATTTGATAGTTTATCCTAACGTTCAGACTACAATAAATGCATCAATCTGTCAAGGAGAAACTTATTCAGAAAACGGATTTAATGTTTCAGAAAGTGGAACCTATCAACAAGATTTGCAAACTATTCATGGGGCAGATAGTACTGTTATTTTAAATCTTGTTGTCAATCCAATATATAATGATACCTTAACAGTAGAGATTTGTCAGGGTGAATTGTACACACAAAACGGCTTTAACGAATCAGAAACGGGCGTTTACACTCATCAAAGTCAAAGTATTCATGGTTGCGATAGTGTGTTTACTTTGAACTTAATAGTCAATCCAACTTATAATACAGTGCTTAATGCCGAAATACTTGAAGGACAAATCTACAATTTCAATGAACACGAATTAAATGTCTCTGGAACATATTATGATACCTTACAAACATCGAAAGGATGTGATAGTACATTTATTTTAAACTTAGTTGTACATCCAAATATTCAAACAACAATAGATGCAGAAATATGTAATGGAGAAACCTATTCAGAAAATGGATTTACAGAAAGTACAGCAGGAACATATTATCAATATTTAAATACAATATACGGAGCAGATAGTACGGTAGTTCTTAACTTGGTTGTTCGTCCAACATATAACGACACAGTTAATGTGGAGATTTGTCAAGGTGAGGCTTTCACTCAATATGGATTTAACGAAAGCCAAGCAGGCATTTACACTCATAGCAGTTTGAGTGTTTATGGTTGCGATAGCTTATTTAGTATAAACTTAACGGTAAACCCTATTTACAACGATACAATCACGGCAGAAATCTGTCAAGGACAAAGTTTCACAGAATATAACTTTAATGTAAATACACAAGGCGTGCATACACAAAGACTACAAAGCGTAAAAGGTTGTGATAGTTTGTTTTCGGTGAATTTAATTGTTAATCCTGTTTATGATACTTTAATAATAGATTCTATTTGCAAAGGTTCAATTTATACTCTAAATGGTTTTGAAGTTTCAGAGGCAGGATACTATACTCAATACTTAACAAGCATTAAAGGATGTGATAGTATTGTTAATTTAAGTCTTAGTACTATTGATTTTCTTGATACGATTTATGCTGATATTTGTGAAGGACAAACTTATAATTTAAATAATTTCAACGAAACTGCCACAGGAATATATGTAGATAGTTTGCAATCCTATTGGGGTTGTGATAGTATAATGGTTTTAAACTTAACAGTACACCCTAATTATAATGATACAATCTATGCGGAGACTTGCGACAATATTCCATACACTCAAAACGGATTCTATGCCGATACAACAGGAATTTATACTCAATATTTGGAATCGTATTGGGGTTGTGATAGTATTGTAAATCTTAATTTGACTGTACACCCTACTTATATTTTTCCATTAAATGAAGAAATATGTGAAGGAGAAGTCTATATTGAACACGGATTTTGGCTAACTGCTCCCGGAACTTATTTGATGAATGAATATTCTTCTTGTCATGGTTGCGATAGTCTTTATGTTCTTAATCTAACTATCAATCAAACTTGGGATAAACTTGTAGAAGCGAATATTTGTCAAGGAGATACATTTAGGATAGAAGGATATGAAAATATTGTTGCTTGGGAAAGTGGAACATATCGCGATGTTATTCCAACATATAAAGGTTGTGATAGTGCGAAAACTGTAATGCTAACAGTAAATCCAACATATTGCGATACTATTTATGCAAATATTTGCGAAGGAGACTCTTATAATTTGCACGGATTTAATGAAACTCAAGCAGGTGTTTATACGCAAGTTCTATCTTCGGTAATGGGTTGCGATAGTGTTGTAGTCCTTTCTCTGACAACAAGAGATAGTTATCACATAGTAAGAGAAGAAGAAATATGTCAAGGAGAAGAATTTTTCTTTCACGATGAAAATGTTTCCGAACAAGGAACCTATATAAAAGAACTAACAACTATTTATGGTTGTGATAGTATTGTGGAACTAAATCTAAGAGTCAATCCTCATTATCACGATACCATTTATAGAAGAGTGTGTATGGGAGAGATATATAATGATGAAAATTTCACACAATCGCAAGAGGGAATATACACCGTAAGATATACAAGTTCAAAAGGCTGTGATAGTACAATAACTCTTGTGCTTACTGAAATATATCACAATGATACAATATCGGCTGTTATTTGCGATGGAGAAACTTATTCGGACTATGGATTTAATGAAAGACGGACAGGATTTTATACTTTAAATCTAAATACATTTGATGGTTGCGACAGTATAGTTAATTTAAATCTTTACGTGGCTCCTAATTATTTAGATACAATTCACGAATTGATGAGAGCAGGGGAAACGTATGACAAATTTAATTTCTATGAAAGCGAAAGGGGAACATACGTTCAAAATCTTAATTCGCAGTATGGTTGCGACAGTGTAGTGGTTTTGGATCTTGAACTTTACGGAGATATGCTTGTTTTTGTGCCTAATTCATTTACTCCGCAAGATAAGACTAATTATTTATGGAGAGCCGTGCCTGAAAACGAAACTGTGATATTAGATGAGTTACATATATTCAACCGAAATGGTACCTTGGTTTTCTCAGCAACTGATTTCTCACAATCTTGGGACGGAAAATACAAAGGAGACTATGTTCCTATGGGAGTTTATGTCTATAAAATGGTTTATCACAGTATTTACACACCGGATAAAAAGGAAAGAATAATGGGAACTATTAACGTGATTTATTAAAACAAAGAAATAGAAAAATAAAGCAAAGAAAAAATAAAATAATTCTTTGCTTTATTTTTTTAACTCTTAGTTATGACATTCGTGATGAGAGCAAGAAAAGCCTGAATCGGAGATTTGTCCGTTTAAATAAGCCTTTATTAGATTTTCTACTTCGCCTGAACAACCTCTAATCACTTTTATGTTGTGATATTCCAAAACATTTTTTGCTCCTTCGCCCATATTGCCGGCAAGCATCAAAGAAACGCCTTCTGCTTGTAGGATTGCAGCAACGCCAGATTTGCAACCACAACCCGCAGGTGCAGGAAGCGTAGAACGATTTATTATTTCGTTGTTTTCTATCTCAAAGATAGTGTAATAAGCACAATGTCCAAAGTGGTCATCGACAAGGTTTTCTCTTGTAGGTACTGCTATTTTCATATTTCTTACTGTTTTTTTGAATTAAAGTTTGCAAAATTAGTCTTTTTATGTACATTTGCAAAATTAACTAAAAGAATAAATTTATGTGTGGAATAGTTGGTTATATTGGAACGCGAGAAGCATATCCTATTTTAATAAAAGGATTGCATCGTTTAGAGTATAGAGGGTATGATAGCGCAGGCGTAGCGTTATTAAATAGTGCGGGAGAATTAAATGTCTTTAAATCAAAAGGCAAAGTTGAAAACTTAGAAAAATATTGTCAAGGAAAAGATGTATCAGGAAGCGTAGGTATTGCTCACACTCGCTGGGCTACTCACGGCGAACCCTCAGATGTTAATGCTCATCCTCACTATTCTCAAAGCGAAACCTTAGCTTTGATTCACAATGGTATAATAGAAAACTATCAAACACTAAAAGAATTTTTAATAAAAGAGGGATATACTTTCAAAAGCGAAACTGATACTGAGGTATTAGTGCAATTGATAGAGTATGTAAAGAAAAAAGATAATCTTGATTTGTTTGAAGCAGTGCAACAAGCCTTATTGCAAGTTGTTGGTGCGTATGCAATAGGAGTGATAGAGAAAGGTAAAACTGATGTGTTGATTACTGCACGAAAAGGCTCTCCTTTGGTAATCGGATTAGGCGAAGGAGAATATTTTTTAGGCTCAGACGCTTCTCCAATAATTGAATACACAAAGAAAGTGATATATGTAGGAGATGAAGAGATTGCAAAGATTGAAAAAGGTAAAGAATTAGAAATAGTAAATCTTTCAAAGGTAAAAATAAATCCTAACATTACTCAAATAAATATGGATTTGAGCGAGATTGAAAAGGGGGGGTATCCTTATTTTATGATAAAAGAAATAATGGAACAACCAAAAGCCTTGAATCTTTGTGTGAATGGAAGATTGCAAAAAGAGGAATTTGATATTAAGTTAAGCGGAATAATTGATAATATAGATAGATTTAGAAGAGCAAGAAGAATTTTGATTTCTGCTTGTGGAACTTCTTGGCACGCAGGTTTGATTGCAAAATATTTGTTTGAGTATTATTGTAAAATTCCTGTGGAAATAGAAGTTGCTTCAGAGTTTAGATACAGAAATCCTGTGATTTTTGCAGATGATATCTTGATTGCAATATCACAATCAGGTGAGACAGCCGATACATTAGCAGCAATAGAATTAGCAAAAGAAAAAGGAGCGTTTGTTTATGGCGTTTGCAATGTTGTAGGTAGCAGTATAGCTCGTGCAACTAATTCAGGAACTTATACACACGCAGGTCCGGAAATAGGAGTTGCTTCAACAAAGGCATTTACTACACAAGTAATGGTTTTAACTATGATTGCACTTTCTGTTGCCAAAGAATTAAAAACCATAGAACAAGAAGAATATAAACGAATTGTTGCAGAACTTTTGCAAGTCATTCCAAAAGTGGAAGAAATCTTAAAAACGTATAAAGAAATTGAAGATATAGCAAAGGTATTCACTTATGCGAAGAATTTTATCTATCTTGGACGCGGATATAACTATCCTGTGGCGTTGGAAGGGGCTTTAAAACTAAAAGAAATCTCTTATATACACGCCGAAGGCTATCCTGCGGCTGAAATGAAGCATGGTCCAATAGCCTTAATTGATGAAGAAATGCCTGTAGTCGTTATTGCACCAAAATTTGGGCATTATGACAAGATATTAAGCAATGTTCAAGAAGTAAAAGCACGTAAAGGAAGGGTAATTTCAATTGTTACAAAGGGAGATGTTGCGATAAAAGCTTTGTCAGACTATTGTATAGAAATACCAGAGATTGAAGAAAATCTTTCTCCTTTACTAACAATTATTCCTTTACAACTATTGTCTTATTATATTGCGATTGCAAAAGGACGAAATGTTGATCAACCAAGAAATTTAGCAAAATCAGTAACGGTAGAATAAAGATGGAATTTTCAAAAAAGGATTTAGAGCAAATTGAAAATCACAATTTGAGTGTTTTTCAAGTAGAAAAACAGTTGGAAAACTTTAAAAAGGGATTTCCTTTTGTCAATCTTGAAAAGCCTGCTGTAATTGGTGATGGTCTTTTGCGAATTGAAGACGAAAAAGCAAAAGAGTATGTAAATATTTTTGAGGAATATGTATCGGATGCAAAAGTTGTGAAATTTGTTCCTGCTTCTGGTGCTGCCACAAGAATGTTTAAGGATTTGTATGACTTTAAATCCTCTTTTGATTCTACGAAAAATACTTTGCAAGACTTTCCAAAAGTAAAGGAAGTAATAGAAAGAATTAAGGATTTTGCTTTTTACGAAAAACTTTTGCCTTTTGGAATAGAAAAACTCTTAGAAGAAAAAAAATATCTTCAAATAATTGATTTTATTCTTGAAGAAAGCGGACTTGCATACGGTCAAAGTCCAAAAGCAACTATTGTATTTCATAAATATAACGATGAGGTGCGTACTGCTTTTGAAGAACACTTGGTAGAGGCTGCAACTTATTGTGTGAATAACAAAAGAGAAGTTAATCTACACTTTACTATTTCGGAAAATCACAAAGAAAAATTTTCTCAACTCTTTGAAAGCGTAAGAGAAAAGTATGAAAGCAGATTTGATTGCAAATATATTGTGGAATTTTCTGAACAAAAATATTCAACAGACACCGTTGCGGTATATTTAGATAATAGTTTGGTGCGAGATAATGAAGGAAACATAATTTTTAGACCTTCTGGACACGGAGCATTGATAGAAAATCTTAACGATATTGATGCTGATTTGATTTTTATCAAGAATATAGATAATGTTATTCACGATAAATTCAAAGATACTACTTATAAATACAAGAAAGTCTTGGCGGGAGTTTTGGTTTCTTTGAAAAGTAAGGTGGATTATTACTTGAATGTTATTTCTAAACAAAGTTTTGATGTCTCAATTTTTGAAGAAATAAAGGCGTTTTGCAAAAGTAGTCTTGCAATTGACTTAAAAGATTTTTCGGATTTTGAAGACAAAGAAAAGTATTGCGATTACATAATAGAGATTCTTAATAAACCTATAAGGGTTTGTGGAATGGTGAAAAACGAAGGACAACCTGGTGGAGGACCTTTTTGGATAAGAAATACAAATAATGAACTTTCTTTGCAAATTGTTGAATCTGCTCAGGTAGATATGGAAAATGTTTCGCAAAAAGAGGTGTTTAGTAATTCAACTCACTTTAATCCTGTTGATTTGGTTTGTTCGGTTAAAAGTTTTGATGGAAAGAAATTTGAATTAAAGGATTTTGTTGATTATAATATGGGATTTATAACCGAGAAATCGCAACAGGCTCAAAAGATTAAAGCACAAGAATTGCCAGGACTTTGGAACGGTTCAATGGCTAATTGGATTAGTATTTTTGTTGAAGTTCCTTTGGAAACATTTACGCCGGTTAAGACAATAAATAACCTCTTAGACAAAGGACATAACACTTTTTAATCTGTTTTTGTTCAATAAATCAGCGAATTATTTGTAAGATAAAAAATTATTGTGTACTTTTGCACGCTGAAAAGTAGTTTTTTTATGTTTAGAAAAGGAGTATATAAATTCATATCTTTGTCTTTGTTGTTTATTCCAATGGTTGGAATGGCTCAAATCCACGAACGTGGTATGATGAGAAACAGAACAAATGTAGCAATTGAAAGTTCTGAATATACTATTGGAATAATAAAAGACACAAATAAGTTTAATAATTCTTTTATTCAATTTGTTAATAATGGAATGATAGATGATGTTGCAGCAGAAAGCGAAGATGATATTATCTACGCTTCATTTGATACACGTTCTATCCATTATACTAATAATAGATTTGACTATTCTTCAATTACAGAGCCAATTCCTGTTGAATTAGTAAACGAAGAAAATAAGCAATATTACGCTTGTCCGATAGAAAAGAAGGTAACTTCTCGTTTTGGTCCAAGGCGTCGTCGTTGGCATTATGGTGTGGATTTAGGATTAAGAACAGGGGATCCAATAAAAGTAATGTTTGATGGCAAGGTTAGAATAGCAAAACGTGCAGGTGCATATGGAAATCTTGTTGTGATACGTCATGATAATGGTTTGGAAACTTATTATGCTCACCTTTCAAAAATAAATGTGGAGGTGAATCAAGATGTAAAAGCAGGCGAAATATTGGGTCTTGGAGGTAGTACAGGACGTTCAACAGGTCCTCACTTACATTTAGAAATCCGCTATTTAGGTGCAGCAATCAATCCAGAAAAAGTTATAGACTTTAAAACATTTTCTTTGATTAGCGACACTTTAATGCTAACGAAGGATTGCTTTAAGAAAACAAGCAAACCTTCTACACAAAATAGTAGTTTAGCAAAAAATACTAATAGTTCAAAGTCCTCAAAAGGAGGAAAATATTACAAAGTTAGAAAAGGTGATACTTTAGGTGCAATTGCAAGAAGGAATGGTACTACCGTAAAGAAATTAGCTCAACTTAATAATATAAAAGGAAATAAAATTAGAGCTGGTCAAACAATAAGAATTAGATAATTGTAAATAAATTATAGTTTAACAAGTAGTGAAAAGTTGTTTTTCATTACTTGTTTTTTTATTGAAATAAATTAAATGTTAAAATATGAAAAAAGTATTCAGATTTCTATTGGGTTTCGTGTTTTTTATTGCACTAATGCCCCAATTAAATGCACAAACAGTTGTTACAATAGGCAATAACTGTACTGGGGAAGACTTCCTTCCAATAAATGTTACTTATAATTACAGCTATTCTCAAACAATATTCTCTTCAGAGGAATTGATGGCTGGAGAAATTAGCTCTATAAGTTATAAGTTTAATTCAGAAATACCTACAACTATTTCTTCTCAAATTTATTTAGGAGAAGTAAGTAAAGATGTGTTTGCTAATCCGGAGGATTTTGTTTCTGCAGATAGTCTTACTTTGGTATATTCTGGAGATGTAACATTTACTCAAGGTTGGGTTACAATTAACTTTACAACTCCCTTTGATTATAGTGGAGAAAACAATCTTGTTGTTGCTTATATGAATAACACAGGTACATGGACAGATGCTAGATTTTTTACAGTTTGTTCTTCTGTTGGTAGCAAAACAATAACTTGTTATAGAGGCAATCAAGAAATATCTATAAATAATCCTCAGGAAGTAAATAGTGCGATGAGAATGACTTTGAATAATAGACCAAATATTAAGTTTGAAATCAATCCTTTCTCAGCATCTTGTTATCCTCCAACAGAAATCTTATCGCAACAAATTACATCTCAATCTGCAACTCTTACTTGGAATGAAGTAGAGGGTGTAGAACAATATGCAGTTGCATATAAGAAATCATCAGAAGTGCTATGGGATACTACATTTGTAAATACAAACTCTATTGCCTTATCTCAATTAGATGTAATAACAACTTATGATGTTAAAATATGGAGTGTTTGTTCTGGAGAAGAAAGTATAGCTTTTACCACATCTTTTACAACACTTCCACCTGCTGAACTATTATCGGAATTACCATTTGAATGTAATTTTAATACACAAGCAGAATCTCAATTATGGACAATACTTAACGGTACACAAACAAATAAATGGTATTGGGGAAATATAGTAAATTCCACATTAAGCGATTTAGGAGGAGTAAGCGGTGCGATGTATATTAGTGATGATGAAGGAGTAAGCAATCAGTATACAGAAAATGCTACTTCTATTGTTTATTTTTCAAGATATATCCAATTTTCAGATGCTCCTGAGTTTAAATTAACTTTTGATTGGAAAGGTATAGCAGAGGGTAATTCAGATTTTCTTCAAGTATTTCTTGTCCCAACTACAACTGTGTTAAACAATAACATTATGTTGACAGAAGGAGAGATAACAGATAGATTAAGTGGAGTTAATAATTGGCAAAGAGAAGAAGTTGTTATTCCGGGAGAATTCGCAAATGGAGTCTATAACTTAGTCTTTATGTGGAGAAACGATAGCAGTGTAGAACATCAACCTCCTGCTGCTGTGGATAATATTTCTATTGAAGCAATCCCTTGCGGTAGAGTAATGAATCTTGCTGCAGAAGTAAACGGACAAAATTTAGATAATATATCTGCAACAATTACTTTTGATGATAATAATACCGCAGAAGGAAGAACGTATTTATTAGAATACTCTTTGGCAAATACAAATGAATGGGTATCTCTTTCAACAACAGAAAATAGTGTAGTATTAGAAGGTTTACAACATACAAGCAGATATTCTGTAAGAGTTAAAGTATTGTGTTCTTCAACTGATGTATCAGACTATTCTGAAATAATTAACTTTAACACACCTTGTGGAGTGATTTCTCAATTCCCTTGGACAGAAAGTTTTGAAAATGAATTTGTTCACGAACAAGGACAAATAGGAGATGAATATGCTCCTAAGTGTTGGGAAATTATAAATGGAGGTTCTTCATATTATGGTTGGGAACAATCTGATAATAATGCAACAAATGGATTTAGCTCTTTAAGTTTTTATGGCTATGCGAGCTCTGGAACTTATAGTGATTGGTTAGTAACTCCTCTTATTGAATTTGATGGAAACCAAAGATTAACTTTAAAGATTAAAAAGTCTGAGTTGAATAATAATCCTACGTTTAAGGTTTATTATTATGATGCAAGCGAACAAGATATAGCATCTCTTGCTGATACATCTTTGTTTGAATTATTGGATACAGTCGTTTTTTCTCAAAATACATTGGATTTCAAAAAAATAATGGTGGATTTATCAGATGTTTCTTTCTTAGGAAGAATCGCTTTGGTTGTTGATGATAGAGTGGCAGATTTTTATATAGATGAATTTACAATTGATAATACCCCTTTGTGTCCAGATGTTTTTGGAATAACAGTAAATGTTGCATCTTCTACAAGTATGGTGGTTAATTTTGATAATTCTAACCCTGTTACAGATGGTTGGACAATAGCATACGGTCAAGCAGATTCAATTCAAGCCTTTAATCCAGAATTGGCAAATACAATAATTGTACAATCTAATGACACATTGCCTGTAACAATAAACAATCTTAATACAGGAGTTTATTATCTTGCTGTAAAATCAAATTGTGGTGGTGCTTATTCAGAAATAGAAACAATAGAAATCCCAGTTGCACAAAATTTACCATATACTCAAAACTTTGATAATCCTAATTTAATAACAGGTTGGAATTTCCAAAGTAACTCATCAAATGTATGGACAGTAGGAACTCTTACTAATGGAGAAGACTCGGTAAGCGAAAGTATATTGTATGTTAGTGAAAACAATGGAATGTCAAATACATACAATAATGGATTGGAAACCTATGCGTATGCTTATACCAATTTAGTTTTTGGAGAGTTTCCTGCTTTTAACATTTCTTTCAGTTGGAGAGCAAATGGAGAAGGATCTTATGATTACGGAAAAGTGTATTTACTCCCTTACAACTATGTATTAAGTTCATATACCCTTCCTGATGATGATTATAGTATAACAGGAAGATTAAATAATCAATCAGAATGGCAATCAAAAGATATAGAATTGGGATATGAATATGCAAATGGTGTTTATAAATTAGTATTTGCATGGGAAAATAACTCAAATGGCGGAAGCAACCCTCCATTATCAGTAGATAATTTATTTGTTGAAGCATTGACTTGTGGACCTGTTGAAACCTTAACATTAAACAATATAGAAGCAACAACACCATCTATATCTGTTGCCTATACCGATCACAACTCTAATGGTGTTGATTATTTAATAGAATATACAGCAGAAAACCAAGAAAACTGGATTTCAATCGTTACAGACACTAATTATTATGTTATAGATAGTCTTAATAGTGAAACTACATATCACGTAAAAGTTGCTGTATTGTGTGAAAACGGAACAACTACAAGTTTTGTTGAAGAAGTAATCACAACTCCTTGTGGTGTGATTTCACAATTCCCTTGGACAGAGGATTTCAGTGGCGGAATAGGCCAATGTTGGTATCAAATGTTAGGAGATATGTCTGATACAGTAACTTATTCTAATACCTTAAATACGAATTCTTCTAATGGTTGGAAATATAATACGTATGACGAAGGTGAAAGTATGTTTACAAATCTTTCTTATGAATACGCAAAATATTGGATTATTTCACCTGTTTTCAATTTAGGTAATGGAGAAACAATATATCAACTATCTGCTGATGTATATAGAAAATCTCCAAACGGAGGAACTGCACAATCACCAAATGGAGATAGATTTGCAATATTGGTTTCAACCGATGATGGAAACACTTGGGCAACTGCAAATGCTATGATATTTGGTAGTGGAGAAAATTCAACTTATGATTATCCTCTTTCAATATTTAATGAAAACGCTTCAAACATTAAATTCAAATTAGCAGATGCAAACGATCAACCTTTCACAGGAAATGTCAGAATAGCTTTCTTTGGAGAAGGAACAACTTCAAGAATTGTGTTAGATAATTTGGAAATATCTCAATGGCAACCTTGCCAAATACCATCAATGGTTAATGTTGGAAACATAACAGCAACTTCTGCAGAATTAACATTTATGGAATTTGGTCAAGCAACACAATGGGAATATGTATTTTCGCAAGGAAATACAATATCAACTTCTGCAACCCCTGTTCTGATTAACTATCCTGGAACTTATTTGAATGATTTATTAGGCGGAATGACTTATTCAGTAGCAGTAAGAGGCGTTTGTGGAGAATCTTACTCAGAATGGTCAGATACAATTACTTTCACAACTCCATCACAACCTACACAATTACCTTTTGAAACTTCATTTGATAATGAATTTGATAATCAAAAATGGGTATCTACTTCAAATACAAATAACGTTTGGGCAATAGGAACTGCGACATCTTATGATGCTGGTGGAAAATCAGCATATATGTCTTCAAATGGAGAATCTTATAATGTTAGTATGCCAGCAGGTTGGAATTATACTTACGCTTGCTTGTATAGAGAGTTTGACTTTGGCAGTGGCGGAGTAGATTACATTTTAAGTTTTGATTATAAGGTTTCTGGGTATCCTTCTTGGGATATGGGTATTCAAGTATTCATAGTAGACGAAAATGAAGAAGTAGTAGGAGAAGACTTGTATCATGAATTAGATAATTCTTTGATAGATCTTTATGGACAAAATAACTGGGCAAGAGCAGATGTTGAATTGTCAGGATTAGAAGGAATAAAGAAAATAGTATTCTTTACTTATGGTTATATTTCAATTTATAGCACTCAATCGCAAGTTCCACCTGCAATAGACAATATTTCTATTGAAGATATGATTTGTGAACCACCTACAAACCTTGTAGTATCAGATATTACATCAAATAGTGCTGTTGTTTCTTGGAATGGAGATGCAGAAAACTATAAAATCAATTGTGTTGTAGCAGGTCAATCAGATACACTTTCTTACACAACATCAGCAACAACATATACATTACCATTATCTTCATTTGAAAGTTACGAAGTAAACGTTCAAAGCGTTTGTGATGAAGAATTATATTCTCTTACAACAGAAAATGTTTCTTTCACAACACTTCAAGACGCAGATACAATACCTTACACTTGTAATTTTGAAGGAGTAGGAAATAATGGCTGGTTGTTAAGAAACGGCGGTTGTATAAACCAATGGACAATAGGCGTTCCTGTAGGACAAACTTCTTCTTCGTTATTTATTTCCGATGATGAAGAAACAGCACATTATGCAGCATACGGCAGTAGTGTTGTAATAGCAGAAAAATTATTCCAATTTGGAAATTCAGAATTTGTAAAAATAAGTTTTGACCTTACAATAGGAGGAGAAATCTCTTCAAATATTTTCTATGATTATTTGAAAGTATTCCTATTGCCAGAAGATCAAATACTTGAACCAACAAATTCACTCAACCTAAATGAAACTCACCCATACGCATTGAGCAATTATTCACAAGATGTAATTCTTCAATACCTTGGAACAAATGCAATCTGTATGTTAGACTCTACGACAACAATCAATATCACAATACCAACTCCATTAAATGAACAAAGAAAATTAGTATTCTTATGGAGAAATAACGAAATGTCAGGAACACAACCAGGAGCAATAATAGATAATATCTCAATCACCACATTAGGAGGAATAATTGAAGAAGAATGTCTTGTTCCAATCAACTTAACAGTTTCAGACATTACTTCAAATTCTGCAAACCTTGTTTGGACACCAGCAGGAGAAGAAACAGCTTGGCAAGTTAAAGTAAATGAACAAACACCTGTTGATGTTACATCACCAAATCACGTTCTTACAGACCTATTACCTTCAACAGAATATAGTGTATCAGTAAGAGCAAATTGTGGAACAGGCGTTTCAGAATGGGCAACTACAACATTCACAACATCAGACACTGTGATAAATCCTGTTGTAACAACAATGCCAGCTACTGCAATAGCAGAAAATTCAGCAATTCTAAATGCAAGTGTTGAAGAAGGAAATGTTGAAATAGTAGAAAGAGGATTCTATTACAAAGAATCATTACAAACAGAATGGGATTCAATTACAGCAGAAGGTGAATCAACATTCTCTGTTCAGTTATCAAACCTTTTAGCTCAAACATCATACACTTACAAAGCATACGTAAGAACTGCTGAAAATGTATTTGAAGGAGCAGAAGTAGAATTTACAACAGAACAATCTTCATTAGCAGATGTAAACAATGAATTGAAAGTTGAAGCATATCCAAATCCTACAAACGATAAAGTAAATATTGAAATAAAAGGATTAAGTGCTGATGCAAGATTGATAATGACTGATGTACAAGGTAGAGTGCTAAAAGATATTGAAATAAATTCTCACCGAAATGAATTAGACTTAAAGAATTTCGCAAGCGGAGTTTACTACATCAAAGTATTTGATAACCACTCAACCAAAACAATAAAGATAATTAAAGAATAAGAAAAACTAAGAGGAGAGCAAATCGCTCTCCTTTTTTTCTAATTTATCTCACCTAAAAATCTTTCTTTTTTTGCGGAGTTTTTTTCTTTGTTTTTTACAATTATTTCATTGATCTGTTAAATTACTTCTTTGAAATTTTTTTAGCATATTTTCTCTTATATTTTTACTATATTTTTTCTATCTTTTTATTATATATTATATATACAATTGACGATTTATCAATTTTTGATTGACAAAATATCAATATTTTATTGATGATTTATCAATACTTGATAGATTGATTGTCAATACTTGATTGATGAAATGTCAATATAATGTTTTTGTTTTGTTAAACAATATGGCGTTTTAATGGTTGTATGTTATGTTATTGAAATTTTGGCAGATAGGGGAAAATTTTGTAATTTTGCACCCTTTAACGTTTTTAAAAAATTATAAATTAAAAAGTATGAGTAAATTTAGAAAAAATTGGATTATCCTTTTGTTCCTTTTGTTTGGCATTCGTTTGTTGAATGCACAAACCGAAGTAACAATCGGAAGTGGTACGGAATTAGGTCCAGTGCCAGTCTTTGCCGCAGCATCGGCAAGTTATGCTCAAAGTTTGTATTTGAGTACAGAGCTTCAAGCAGGTTTGATTACATCTGTGAGTTTTAATTATGGTTTGTCAGATCCGATGACCGTTTCTCCTACAACAATCTATATGGGGGAGGTTGATAGAACAGCTTTTTATGATGATGAAGATAGAGTTCCTTTGGATAGTCTTACTCAAATGTTTTCGGGAAGTGTTTCTTTCTCGCAAGGTTGGGTAACAATTACATTTGATGAGCCTTTTATCTATTCTGGATCAGGTAATTTAGTAGTTGGATATTTGAATAATTCAGGTCAATATTTATCAGAATTAGAAGGATATTTCTATGTGTCAAATACTGCTGATTACAAAACTAATGTGTATTTCTCAAATTGGGGGACGATAAACATTAATAATTTAAATCGTTGGGGAAGTCAATCAAGTCTTAACCAAAGACCAAATATTAAGTTCTCTATTGCATCGTTAGATGGTTTTTGTTTTGCTCCAAGTAATGTGAGTGTTGGCTCTATTACAGGCGAAACAGCAGTTGTAAGTTGGAATGCTCCTGAGGGACAAACTACTTTTGGAGTTGCTTATAAGGAAACCTCTTCTGATGCTTGGATTGCATTGCCTAATGTTACAGGAACTACAACTACTTTAACAGATTTGGAAGGTCTTACAAATTATTCTGTAAAGGTTTGGACAATTTGTGGAGAGGAATCTTTGAGTAATGAGGTTGTTAGAAACTTTACAACCGATGTTTCTTCTTCTCAAATAGCAACTCTACCATACAATGAAACTTTTGATTCGCAAGAGTCTGTTTCTTCTTGGTTATTGGAAAATGGAAATAATGTAAATAAATGGTATTGGGGAACTGTTGAAAATAATACAACTGAACTTCCTACAAGTGGTGCTTTATTTATTTCTTCAAACGATGGTTTAAGTAATGTGTATAATAATGAAGAAGAATCAGAAGTGTTTGCAAAGAAATATATTCAATTCCCTGAGGCGTTAAACTTTAAGTTTGCTTTTGATGTTAAATGTATTGGAGAGGTGGATTATGATGAGTTGTATGTTCACCTTGTTGCAAATGGACAATCTGTTAATTATAGCAATTTAATAGGTGCATATTCTGGTATAATGAATTGGGAAAGACAGGAAATCCTTTTACCAGCTTCTTATGCTAATCAAACTATGCAGTTAGTTTTTCGTTGGTATAATGATAATATGTCAGGGGCTAATCCTCCTGCTGCAATTGATAATATTTCTCTTGTGGCATTGACTTGTGGAATGGTGAATAATTTAGCAGTTGCTTTTGATGAAAATGAGGAAGGTGTTATTGCTGAGGTTTCTTTCTCTAATGCAAATCCTGCTGTTGATTCTTACATTGTAGAGTATGCGATGAATGGAACTGATGATTGGACTTCTATTACTGTTGATACAACTATTGCAGAAATTACAGGGTTGCCTTATGCTACTTCTTATTCTGTTAGAGTGAAAGTGCATTGTGCAGATGATTCTATGAGCGAATATTCTGAAACAATATCGTTTACTACTCCTTGTGGTATGATTACTTCTTTCCCTTGGACAGAAGGTTTTGAAAATCCTTTTGTTACTTCTGAAGGATTGGGTAATGCTGAGGCTCCTCTTTGTTGGGTGCAATTTACAAGAGATGACTATTATATGTGGGATCGTAATACTGTATATCCTTCTTCTGGAAGTGGTTGTTTGAGAGGTTTGAATACTGCATATTCTTCTGATGCAAATGCGTGGATGATTTCTCCTGCAATGCAGTTTACAGGTGGGGAAATGCTTGTCTTCAAAATGAGAAGACAATATGAATCTCATATTGCTAAATTGAAAGTTTATACATTATCAGAAACTGAACAACCTCTTTCTACTATAAGTGATACTTCTCGTTTCCAATTGGTAAGATCGATAGAATTATCAGGTCCTGGAGCTGAATATACTACTTATGAAGTGGGATTGTCTTCTCTTGAAGGTCAAGGTAGATTTGCTTTTGTTTTTAGTGAATCTGCAAATACATTCTATATTGATGATGTAAGCGTTGAAGTACTTCCTGATTGTCCAAATGTGTATGGAGTAACTGCACAAAGAGTTGGTACAAATAGTGCTTCTGTTAATTTCGATACTTCAAATGGAAATAACTCTGGTTGGGTTATTGCTTACGGACAAGCAAACTCTGAAACAGATTTTAATCCTGAAACAGTGCCTGCAAACCAACAAATAACTATAACTTCTGCTGATCAATTACCATATATAGTAGAAGGATTGACCTCTGGCGCTTATTATTTTGCTGTTAAACAAGATTGTGACGGAGCTTATTCTTCTGTTGCAAGTGTGTTTATTCCTGTTGTTAAT
>DEPQ01000011.1:18935-28472 GCA_002358855.1 Bacteroidales bacterium UBA3388 | reverse complement strand
TATAGCGGAACTAATAAATGGGTAATAGGAACTGCTACAAACAATTCAGAAGGCGATGGAAAAGCAATGTATATTAGCGAAAACAATGGAGATAGTAATACATATAGCTTTACTTCTCAATCAAGATCATACGCTGTAACTTATATTTCTTTTGGACAAGCTCCTCAATTTACTCTTACTTATGATTGGAAAGCAATGGGACAAACAATGGGTATATCTGCTTATGATTATGGTAAAGTTTATCTTCTTCCAGATTCTATGAATATCTCAACTTCTCAAACAATCAATAACTCTTATGCTATAAGTGGTGATCTTGTTGGTCAAAATACATGGCAAAGTGATACAATAGAAATAGATGCTACTTATGCTAATTCGGTTAGAAAATTAGTGTTTGCGTGGTATAACAATTCTTCAACAGGTACTAACCCTGCTTTGGCGATAGATAATATTTCATTAGTAGAGGGTAACTGTGGACAAGTAGTTGATTTGAATGTAGAGTATGTTCAAAGTGCAGAAGGTATTGATGCAACTTTATCTTTTGTTGATTACTCTCAAAATGCTTCTTATATTGTAGAATATAAATCAGAGTTTGATGCAGATTGGACTGTAATGACCTCAACAACTCAACAACAAGTAATAACAGGTCTTGACTTTAATACAGAATATTCTTTCAGAGTTGCTGTGGTTTGTCAAGATGGAACCCAAACAGATTATACAGAAGTTACTGCACAAACACCTTGTGGAGCTATCTCGCAACTTCCTTGGGGGGAATCATTCAATATTGCTCCTAATGAATGTTGGACTTTAAGAAAAGGTGCTTTGACAGACACTGTATATACTAACGATTTACAAATACCAACTTCTTATGAAAGTCCATGGGCATTCAACGCTACTAATGCAGTAGGTGGAATAAGCAATGGAAGAATGCAAGCATACGTATATGGAACAACTGCAAAATTCTGGTTGATTACTCCAACAATAAACATACCAAATGAAGGGGTTTATGAATTGAGTTTAGATGTTTTAGCTCGTAAAACAATGGACGACTTAGCACCTGCACCAGCACCTGATGATAAATTCGTGGTATTAGTATCTACTGATAATGGTAATAGTTGGACAACATCAAATGCAATTATCTACACAGATTCTGATGCTGACACTACTCGTGATTTTGCTGATTTTAATCAAACTCCAACAAGAGTTAAGTTTAAATTAGAAAATGCAGAAGGTGTAGCATATTCTGGATTTGTGAAATTTGCATTCTATGTAGAAAGTACTCAATCTAACGGAAGTAATTATGTGTTTATAGATAATATTGCTGTAAATCAATGGTCAGATTGTGAAACTCCAATTAACCTTTCTGTAAGTGATATTACAAACAATACAGTTCAATTAACATTCCCAGAATCAGAAGGAGTTGAAGGATGGGAATATGTTGTAGTTCCACAAGGAGGAAGTATCGAAACTGCAACTCCTGTTGAAATAGCAGAAAGTCCTGCAATTATAGATAACCTTGAAGCAGAAATGAATTACACTGTTCATTTAAGAGCAATTTGTAGTGAAACTTCTGTTTCTCCTTGGTCAGTAGGAGTATCATTTACAACAACTCCTGACCCAGCTCCAATACCATATACTTGTGATTTCAACTTTGAACAAGGTCAAGCAACAGGTTGGTTGTTGAAGAATGGTAATTGTGCAAATAAATGGGTCGTATCAAATCCAGCATCATTAACCTCAGGAGCGTTATTTGTTTCAGGAGACAATGGAATAAGTACAAATTATGCAGAAGGTATTTCTACCATAATAGCAGAAAAAGTATTCTTGTTTGGAGAATCAGATTCTATTGCAATAAGTTTTGATCTTACAATAGGAGGAGAAGTGATAGGAACTGATGCTTACGATTACTTAAAAGTATTTTTAGTTCCAGAAAATACATCGTTTGAACCTTCATTAGAATATCCACTTCCAGCATACGCTAGTGCAAACTATTCACAAGGCGTAATATTGACAAATGCTGAGGGAGGAAATTACATAACTAATCAAACAGCAACAATAAACATTGAAATACCAACTCCACAAGAAATAAGTAAATTAGTATTTGTTTGGGTTAATGACGAATCAATGGGAATTCAACCAGGTGCTATAATAGATAATTTAAGTATTACAGAAATAAATCCTGCAACTCCTTGTTTTGCTCCAACAAACCTTGTTATAGAAAATTTAAACGATACAACTAATTTCTCTTGGCAAGCAGCAGGAACAGAAACACAATGGGAAGTTCGCTTGGGTGAAGCAGAATCGGTAGTAGTTGAAACTCCTGCATACCAATTCTTAAATCTTGCAATTGGACAATACACAGCATACGTAAGAGCTATTTGTTCTGAGGGAACATATTCTGAATGGGCGTCAATAGATTTTGAAATAGCAGTTATAGCTCCTATTTTAACAACAAACGATGCAACAAACATAACAGCTAATTCAGCAACTCTAACAGCAAGTGTTCAATTAGGAAATCAAACTCCAAGCTCAGTAGGATTTAGATATAAAACAATTTCAGCACAAGAATGGGTGGAAGAAACTATTTCTACTACTGCTTATGATGCTTTAAGCCTTGAAGTATCTAACTTACTAACAGCAACAGAATATGAGTTTAAAGCATTTGTTGTTTGTGGCGAAACAGAATATGAAGGAGACGTAAAAACATTCACAACTCTTGCATCTCTACAAGACGAGTTAGGCAATATGCTTTCAGTTAGTTTGTATCCTAATCCTGCAAAAGAATCTGCAACCTTAGAGTTCTTAGGATTGAATAGTGAGGCTAAGATTTCAATTGTTAATATGAAGGGACAAATCGTAAAAACAATAGATATTCAACCTTCTCAAAGCTATGAATTGAACTTAACTGATTTTGCAAGTGGAGTTTATTATGTAAAAGTAATTACAGATGGCAAAATCATAACACAAAAACTAATAGTTGAATAGTTTAATTCTCAATAACATAAGCGGAGTAACGACAAAAAACGTTACTCCGCTTTTTTTTAAGTCATTAAGTTTTATTATTTTTGCACTCTATGAAGACAATAGTAAGCGGAATGCGTCCCACAGGAAACCTACACTTAGGAAACTATTTTGGGGCATTAAGAAATTTTATTCAATTACAAGAGAAAGAAAATTGTTTCTTTTTTATAGCAGATTATCATTCACTAACCACTCACCCAAATCCGCAGGATTTACATCAAAGGGTAAGAACAATACTTGCACAATACATAGCTTGTGGTTTAGACCCTGAAAAAGCAACAATTTATGTTCAAAGCCAAGTTCCAGAAACAGCAGAATTATATATGTTCCTAAATATGAATGCTTATTTAGGAGAATTGGAAAGAGTAACTTCTTTTAAGGATAAGGTAAGACAAAATCCTCAAAACGTTAATGCAGGACTTTTGACTTATCCAACGCTTATGGCAGCAGATATAATCTTGCATAAAGCAACTCATGTGCCTGTTGGAAAAGACCAAGAGCAACATTTAGAAATGACACGTACCTTTGCAGGAAGATTTAATCGCATGTATGGAGTAGATTACTTTCCTGAACCGGTTGCATACAACTTTACAGGAGAGTTAATCAAAGTTCCAGGATTAGACGGTAGTGGAAAAATGGGCAAAAGTGAAGGAGAGGCAAATGCAATCTTTCTTACAGACGAGCCGAACGTCTTAAAGAAAAAAATAATGAGAGCAAAAACCGATTCAGGTCCACAAACTCCAAACTCAGAAAAAACAACAGAAATAGAAAACCTATTTTCACTACTAAAACTTGTTTCAAAAGAAGAAGTAATCAAAGAGTTTGACGCTCAATATGCCGATTGCTCAATAAGATATGGCGATTTAAAGAAACAATTAGCCGAAGATATGGAAAATTTTGTTGCACCTTTAAGAGAGAGAATAAAAGAAGTAGAAGCCGACAGTGCATATCTTTCAAAAGTTGCAAAAATAGGAAACGAAAAAGCAAGAGAATCGGCAATCAAAACCCTTAAAGAAGTAAGAGAAATCATAGGATTTAGAAATATATAAACAAAAAATAAAAATAAAACGATATGTCAGGACATAATAAGTGGTCAACTATTAAAAGAAAAAAAGGAGCGTTAGATAGCAAACGTTCAAAAATATTCTCGAAGATAATAAAAGATATAACAGTAGCAGTAAAAGAAGGTGGTCCAGATCCAGATTCAAATGCAAGACTTCGTTTAGCAGTAGCAAATGCAAAAGGTGCAAATATGCCAAAAGACACTTTGCAAAGAGCAATCAACAAAGCGGGAGACAAAAACACAGCAGCATTGCAAGAATTAACTTTTGAATGCTACGCACCTCACGGAATAGCAGTTTTTGTAGAGTGTTTAACTGATAATAACAATCGTTCAGTAGCAGCAGTTCGTTCTGTTTTCAATAAATTTGGAGGAACAATGGGAACAAATGGTTCATTAGGATTCATTTTCCAAAGAAAAGGTGTCTTCCAAATCGCAATAGGAGAAAGAGATGCTGATGAATTAGAAATGGCATTGATAGAAGCAGGAGCAGATGAAATAGAAAGAGAAGACGAATACTTCACTGTTTACACAAAAATGGAAGATTTCGCTGCAATGCAAAGAGGATTGGAAGAAGCAGGTATAGAAGCAGAAAGTGCAGAACTTCAAAGAATACCTAATACTACAACAGAACTTCCATTAGCAGAAGGTTTGAAAGTAATGAAACTAATAAATCTTTTGGAAGAAGACGATGATGTACAAGCAGTTTACCATACGTTAGAAATGACTGACGAGTTAATGGAAAACGCTGAATAAATTATTTTACAAAGAGGGCTTTTCATTAAGTCCTCTTTTTCATTTAACAAAACGAATTATGCTATATTTAGTTCCAACTCCAATAGGCAATCTTGAAGATATGACATTTAGAGCAGTGAAAGTGCTAAAAAGTGTTCAATTGATATTATGCGAAGACACAAGAACCTCACGTCCGCTTTTGAATCATTATGAAATCACAACACCTCTGCAATCTCATCATCTCTTCAATGAACATCAAACTCTAAACTACATAGTAGAAAGATTATTATCAGGAGAAGATATAGCATTGATAACAGATGCAGGAACACCAGGAATATCCGATCCAGGATTTCTTTTAGTAAGAGAATGCGTTCGCAACAATATAGAAGTAAGTTGCCTTCCGGGAGCAACAGCTTTTGTACCTGCACTTGTAAGTTCGGGATTCCCTTGCGAGAAGTTTTGCTTCGAGGGATTTCTTCCTCACAAAAAAGGACGTCAAACACGTTTAGAATTTCTAAAAACTGAAACTCGTACAATAATCTTTTACGAATCGCCTCACCGTCTTTACAAAACTTTGCTACAATTTTGTGAAACCTTTGGAGAAGAAAGACTTGTAAGCGTTTCAAGAGAGATTAGTAAAAAGTTTGAAGAAATCACACGAGGTACACTAAAAGAAGTAGCCGAACATTTTGCAGAAAAAAATGTAAAAGGAGAGATAGTAATTGTGCTTTCAGCCGAAGAGAAAATTATTTCTAAGAAAGAGAAAAATAACTCTATGAAATAATTTTTTAAAACAAAGAGTTATTTTACCCTATCAGGATTTTGACTTACGAAACTTGCCCAAGAGGATTTTTTAGATGAGGTTTTCTTCACAGAAGAGTTAGAAACCAACAAATCTTCCTTTTGATAACTATGGCAAACCGCCACCGCAAGAGCATCAGTCGCATCAAGATAGGAAGGAATCGCCTCAAAATTAAACATTCTCTGCAACATATTTGCCACTTGCTCTTTTGAAGCAGCACCATTGCCTGTAATTGATTGCTTAATCTTACGAGGCGAGTATTCAACAAAAGGAATACTACGAGAAAACGCTGCTGCAATACAAATTCCTTGTGCTCTGCCGAGTTTTAACATTGATTGCACATTTTTTCCAAAGAAAGGAGCTTCAATAGCCAATATATCTGGTTTGAAAATATCAATTATTTCAGTAATTTGGTCAAAAAGTTTTTTCATTTTTGTGCTTAAATCATCTTTTGTTCCAAGCACAAGTACGTCCATTTTAAGCAATTGACTTTGCTTTCCTCTTTGTTCTATAATAGAATAGCCTAAAACATTAGTGCCGGGGTCAATCCCAAGAATAACTCTTTCTTTCTCCATATTTTTTTACTGAAATTTTTTACAAAGGTACGTTTTTTATACGTTAAAAACCTTAAAATCTTTTTGGAAATTCAATAAGTAGTCGTATATTTGCACACTAAAAATTAGAAAATAGTAATAATTAATAACAAAAAAAGAAAAAAGCGATGTTTAAAGGACACCCAAAAGGCCTTATTTCGGCAGCCTTAAGTAATATGGGAGAGCGTTTTGGCTACTATATTATGAATGCCGTTTTAGTGTTGTTCCTTTGCTCAAAATTTGGTTTGAGTGATGCAACAGCAGCAATTATTTATTCTTGCTTTTATTGCGGAATTTATATCCTTAGTTTAGTTGGGGGTATTATTGCTGACAGAACACAAAACTATAAAGGAACTATTCAAGCTGGTTTGGTAACAATGGCAACAGGATACATCTTGCTTGCAATTCCAATCACAGCAACAGACGCAAATCAAGCTTGGTTATTACCATTAACTTGCTTTGCATTGTTAATGATTGCTTTCGGTAATGGTTTATTTAAAGGAAACTTACAAGCAATCGTTGGACAATTGTATGATAACTTTGAAGCAGAAGAAGCTAAAAAAGGAGAAGAAGCTCTTAAACTTGCAAAAGACAAAAGAGACTCTGGATTCCAAATCTTCTATGTATTCATTAACGTTGGAGGTTTAATAGCTCCTTTCGTAGCTCCACTTATTAGATCTTGGTGGTTAAAAGTTAATGGATTTATTTATAACGCTAAACTTCCTGCTCTTTGCCACGAACAATTAAATGGTACATTATCAGGAGATAAACTTACAAACTATAATGAATTATCTGCAAGTGCAGTTGTTGAAGCAGGTACAGCATTTGAACCAACTGCATACTTGGAAATATTCAACCAAGGAGTTCACTTCTCTTTCATTGCATCAGTTCTTGCAATGTTGATTTCATTAACAATATTCCTTTGCACAAAGAAAAAACTTCCTACACCTGCTAAAAAAGTTGCAACAGAATCTGTTGGTTATACAGCAGAAGAAAAACTTGCAATGGCAAAAGAAATCAAACAAAGACTTTATGCTTTATTCGCAGTATTAGGAATTGCAATATTCTTCTGGTTCTCATTCCACCAAAACGGAGCATCATTCTCATTGTTCGCAAGAGACTTTATGGATACTTCTAAGGTAGCCCCTGAATTCTTACAAGCAATCAATCCATTCTTCGTTATCGTATTGACTCCTGTTATTATGGGATTCTTTGCTATGTTAGCAAGAAAAGGAAAAGCAGTTTCTACACCTCGTAAGATTGCAATCGGTATGGGATTAGCAGCTTTGGCTTACATATTCCTTGCTATATTCTCTTACATTAAGGGTTATCCATCAGCAACTGATTATCTTGCATTGCCTGTTGCAGAACAAGAAGCTTCAAGAGCAGGAGTTTGGGTATTCTTTGTAACATATTTCTTCTTAACAGTTGCAGAGTTATTCATCTCTCCACTTGGATTGTCATTCGTTTCTAAGGTAGCACCTAAACATATGTTAGGTTTATGCCAAGGATTGTGGTTAGGAGCAACAGCAGTTGGTAATGCATTCTTATTCTTAGGCTCAATGATGTACAATGCTATTCCATTGTGGTTGTGCTGGACAGTATTCGTAGTGATATGTCTAATATCTATGGGAGTAATGTTTGGTATGGTTAAATGGCTTGAAAGAGTAGCTAAGTAATATCAAAAATAAATTTTTTCAAAAGAGGTTGAATTTTTATGGGTTCAACCTCTTTTGTTTTTTTATATTTATGTATATTTGCAAACTCTAAAATTTAAGGAAATGGAATTTGAATTAAGAGAAGAACAAGAATTTATTACTTTAATACAATTATTAAAGGCAGTTGGCGTTTCTTATAATGGGGCGGAGGCTCAAAGAATGGTAGTCGAAGAATTAGTGAGTTTGAATGGCGAATTAGAGACTCGCAAGCGTGCAAAGATAAGAAGGGGAGATGTGGTTAAGGTTTTTGAAACAGAAATAAAGATTAAATAATATAACTAAAAACAATAAAACAAATGGATTTAAGTACAATTCTATCAATCTCAGGAAAACCTGGATTATACAAGTTAATATCTCAAACTAAAACAGGAGCGTTAGTAGAATCCTTATTAGACTCAAAACGTTATCCTGCATTCTCTAATGAAAAAATATCTTCCTTAGCAGATATTAGCATTTTCACAATTGATGATGATATTTCACTTCAAGAAGCTTTGCAAGCAATTTATAGAAAAGAAAACGGAGGCGAGTGCATCAATCACAAAGCATCTGAAAGTGAAATAATAGCATATATGAAAGAGGTTTTACCAAATTTTGACGAAGAAAGGGTTTATGTTTCTGATATGAGAAAACTTTTTTCTTGGTACAATCTTTTAAATTCTAAACAACTTATAGACTTAGAAACAGAAGAAGAATAAATTTTTTCTTTGATTCAAAAAAATAACTCTTAGAATTAGTAAAATAATTCTAAGAGTTATTTTTTTATTTCTGAGACTTTATTTTCTCCACCTTAGAGTTGTTATCATATAATTAAGATCTGTTTTAATTCTTTCAATATATGTAGAAAGAGAATCGTTGTTCGGTGCAGTTTTGCAGTGCAAAGCCAAACGGATAAAGTGATTTGCAGTATCGGTTACATAGAATTGATAAGGCGATACTACTTCGCTACCTTTTATTTCAAAAATTGTCCCGTAAATGTTATCATTTTCGTTTACGTATTCATGCTCTACAATTCCTGATGAAAACTTTTTATGCCTGTCTAAAAAGGTATAGCAATCGTTTATCATATATGCCAACGATGTATCGGTGTTTAGCGGAATGTAACTAACGTTTGCTTCAAATCCGTATTTGTCAAAATTTATATTAAACCACTTATTGTCTTTTTTATCAGTGTTTACTCTTATGATTTCGCCATAATCTGGTATTTGAAATGTGAAAGGAAAATCCTTTTCATCAACAAGTGAATACAAAGGTTGAGTTGTCTCTAATAATAAATAGGTTTTTGGTTTTGGAACGGGCGGTTCCTCGCTGCAAGCAAAAAAAAATGCCGATAAACAAAACAGAAACAATATTTTTAGTGTCTTATACATAAGTAATTTTTTGGCAAAGATAAGAATTATTTGGCTAATTCTAAAATTTGTCTTAATTTAGCAGATTGAAATTAAAGAAAAAAGATATGAAAAAAGTATTTTTATTGATAGCTTGTTTGTTTCCTTATTTTGCTTTTTCGCAAGTCAGCGTTACTTCGGCTAATGGACAAAATGTAAAAACTTTATTGGAAACTCATTTCTTAGGAGGTGGTATCGAAATTAGTAATGTTCGTTTTAATGGACA
>DEPQ01000011.1:15658-18840 GCA_002358855.1 Bacteroidales bacterium UBA3388 | reverse complement strand
CTTCTGGAATTGTTATGGTGACAGGAGATGTTAACGATGCTGCGGCAGGAACATCATCAGGTATTGTCTCTTCTACGTCAAGCCCTGCTACAAATGGAAATGATTGGTCAATACCTCTTAGATTAGTTTTGAATAGTCAAGGAAACTCTGCTCAAAGTATGAATGATGTTGCAGTGCTTCAATTTGATTTTGTTGCTTCGGGAGAGTATGTGAAGTTTGATTATGTCTTTGCATCTGAGGAATATCCAGGTTTCGTCCATTCTTCATATAATGATGCTTTCGGTTTCTTTATTTCCGGTCCATATGATGACCAAGGAAATCCAGTTAACGAAGGAGTGCCTTATAATTATCGTAATATTGCTATTATTCCTGGTACAACAGAACCTATTACCATTAACACAGTGCACGATCAAAGAGGTTGTCATGATGAATATTCTGTTTATCATATAACAAATACAAATAATAATTGTAAGATGAATGCATATACTGTTGCTCTTTCAACAGAGGAGGTTTATGTAGTGCCATGTATGAAATATAAATTAGAGTTAGCAATATGTGATGTTGGAGATGCTGCATATAATTCATGTGTATTTTTAGGTGCAGGTTCGTTTAAAGTAGATGAATATAGCCTTCTTCCTGTTCAATCTGCAACAGGTGGTGCTTTTGTTAAAGGTTGTGATTTTGATACAATAACAGTAACAATCAATCGTCCTGCAATGGAAAATGAAATGCACGTTTTGGATTTCTTTGGAACAGCAGTAGAAGGGGAAGACTTTGAATTATTAGACCTTAATGGCAATCCAGCAGGAAGAACTCTTACTTTTGCAGAAGGAGATACATCAGCCTCTGTTATTATTAGGTTTAAAAATCATCCAACTGACATTCCGGGAGAAAATCTTGAAATAGGAGTAATAACACAATACGTAAATGATTGTGCAGATCGTGATACTATTATGTTTAATATTACAACCCCAGAAAGTTTAGAATACACAATAAGTGATGATGTAATCTATTGCGAAAACGAATTGCCGAAAAATGAAAATGTAGAAATCAACGTAACAGGAGCAATAGGAGAGATGACATACGAATGGTCAGCCGGTGTAACCCCAGACCAAGCCGTAAACACAGTAGGTATAACACAACCAAGTACAATTTACGTTACAGCAATAGATGGTTGCGGAAGAGAAATTCATGACTCTGTTTCCTTTAAAGTACAAGGTGCCACAGTGTCGGCAAGCGTAGATAAACAATTCATTTGCGAAGGAGAAGTAGTGCATCTATCAGCAACCGCAGCAGAAGAATACACTTGGACATCTTCAGTAGCAGATGAACTATTGCCAAACAATAACACAGTAAGCAACCCAGAAGCACAACCATCAGAAAGCTGTACATACAAAGTAACCATAGTAGATAAAAACGGTTGCATAGCAAGTGATACAGTAAATGTTGTTGTAGTTCCTGCAATAGATGCACAACTCTACCTAACACCAACAAGAACCAGTGTGCTAAATACTCAAATTAGATTTGAAGATCGTACACAAGGCTCATTCTCTCGCGAATGGGACTTTGGCAACGGAGAAACCTCTACACAAGCCAATGGAGTAGTAGTCTATTCATCAAATGACACAGCAACATATCAAGTAAGACTAATAGCATATAACCAAGCCAATTGTCCAGATACTGCATATGGCACAGTACAAGTAGTACCAGAATTTTCAATATGGGTGCCTACCGCTTTCACACCAGGAACAGATGATATCAATGCTTATTTTACACCAATTTTCTCAACTGAAACAGAATATGAATTTACAATTTACTCACGTAATGGAGATAAAATATTTATGACAGATAACGAAAAAAGAGCGTGGGACGGTAAGTTAAAGAATGGAGATTATGCTCCAAATGGTTCGTATGTATATGATCTTTATTACAAAGATGGAGATGGATTGCTACAAAGAAGAACTGGAACAGTCGCTTTAGTTATGGCAGGAAATAAAAAAGAATAAAAATGGACTTTTCTGTCGTTACTATTGATGAAGTAGAATCTACTCAAAGTTATTTAATAGAATTGTCAAATAAAACAGAATTGCAAGAGGGCGTTGTTATAAATGCCCTTTCGCAATTTAAGGGCATAGGACAGTTTGAAAACAAATGGGAGAGTGAGAATGGGAAAAATCTCACTTTTTCTTTGTTGTTAAAACCTCTTTTCCTAAATCCTTGCGATCAATTTCTTCTTACGCAAGTTTTATCTTTGGCTATTTCAGATTATCTTTTGAAGCAAACGGATAAAACGGTTTCTATTAAATGGCCGAATGATATATATATAGGTAAAAATAAGATTTGCGGAATCCTTGTCAAGAATCAATTGCTTGGTTCTTGCTTTGAAAATGCTTTTTGTGGAATAGGATTAAATGTGAATCAAGAAAAATTTCCTCCTTTACCCAATCCAACTTCTTTATATTTAGAAACGGGTAAAAAGTATGATTTAAATAAAGTTTTGCAAGAGATATTAAAATACATAGATTTAAGATATACTCAATTAAAATCAGGACAACTTGAAATCTTGCAACAAGATTATATGAAAAGACTTCTTTATAATGGTGTGTTTGCAAGTTATATATATAAAGGTGTAGAAATTGAAGCAAGAATTTTTGGTGTTAATGATTTTGGACATCTTTTACTTGAAGATAGGGAAGGTAATGACATTTCTTGTGAATTAAAAGAAATAATCTTTACTCACAATACATTTTTTTTGTAAAGAATTAGAAAAATATTTCTTTAAAAGAACAAAATAAAACAAAGAGAAAATTATTTTTTTCTTTGTTTTATATTATTAAAGGGCTATTTTTGGTTTTTTAAGTAAAAAAAGATAAAAATATCTTAAAATTTTACTATTTGGAAATGAGATATTTGTGATTTTTTTATAAAAAAAAGTTCAAGAAAGTTTGGTGCGAAAGATGTTTTGTCTTACCTTTGCAAACGCAAATAAGGGCAAGAACGTTCCTTGAAAGAAAAATAACGAAATATTTTGCAGGAAAGGAAAAATAATTGTAACTTTGCAAAGTTGTTTTGTTGCCTTTACGCGAAGTGATATTTGAAAATTAGAAATTAAGTATGCCGATGTAGCTCAGCTGGCCAGAGCAGCTGATTTGTAATCAGCGGGTCGGGGGTTCGAATCCCTC
>DEPQ01000011.1:0-15588 GCA_002358855.1 Bacteroidales bacterium UBA3388 | reverse complement strand
GGGAGAGTCGCATAGTGGCAATTGCAACAGACTGTAAATCTGTCCTCTTCGGAGTTCGGTGGTTCGAGTCCACCCTCTCCCACAAAAAGAATGAGGATTGTTCTTAAATATTAAAATGCGGAAGTAGCTCATTTGGTAGAGCGATAGCCTTCCAAGCTATAGGTGGCGGGTTCGAGCCCCGTCTTCCGCTCGAGCAATAAAAATAAGAGCGAGTCATGCTTTTTTGATTCGTTCTTATTGTTGTAGGGAAGAGTTTGTGCCGTTGTAGCTCAGTGGTAGAGCACTTCCTTGGTAAGGAAGGGGTCGTGAGTTCAAGTCTCATCAATGGCTCTTTTGAAGTTTTGATAGTTTTTTAAATAATAAATAGAAATTTTAACGATTAATAAGTCAATATTATGGCAAAAGAAAAATTTGAACGTTCTAAACCGCACGTAAACATTGGAACAATTGGTCACGTTGACCACGGTAAAACAACTTTGACTGCAGCTATCACTTCAGTTTTAGCTACAAAAGGTCTTTCAGAAGTAAAATCATTCGATACTATCGACTCTGCTCCTGAAGAAAAAGAAAGAGGTATTACTATTAACACAGCACACGTTGAGTATCAAACAGAAAATCGTCACTATGCTCACGTTGACTGTCCTGGTCACGCTGACTATGTAAAGAACATGGTTACAGGTGCTGCTCAAATGGACGGTGCAATCATAGTAGTTGCTGCAACAGATGGTCCTATGCCTCAAACTCGTGAACACATATTGTTAGCTCGTCAAGTAGGTGTTCCTCGTTTGGTTGTTTTCATGAACAAAGTTGACTTGGTAGATGACCCTGAATTGTTAGATCTTGTTGAAATGGAAATCCGTGATTTATTATCATTCTATGAATTTGACGGAGATAACACACCAGTTATTAGAGGATCTGCTCTTGGTGGATTGAATAACGAACCAACATGGGTAGAAAAAATCATGGAATTGATGAACGCAGTTGACGAATGGATACCACTTCCAATGAGAGATAAAGATAAAGATTTCTTGATGCCTATTGAAGACGTGTTCTCTATCACANNNNATCACAGGTCGTGGTACAGTTGCAACAGGTCGTATCGAAACTGGTATTATCCACGTTGGAGATGCAGTTGATATCATAGGTATGGGAGCTGAAAAATTAAAATCAACAGTTACAGGAGTTGAAATGTTCCGTAAATTGTTGGATGAAGGAGAAGCTGGAGATAACGTAGGTCTATTACTTCGTGGTATAGATAAAAACGAAATCCGTCGTGGTATGGTTATCGCTAAACCAGGTTCAGTTCAACCTCACAAGAAATTCCAAGCTGAAGTTTATATCTTGAAGAAAGAAGAAGGTGGACGTCACACTGCATTCCACAACAAATATCGTCCTCAATTCTATTTCAGAACAACTGACGTAACAGGTGAAATTTCATTACCAGAAGGTCGTGATATGGTTATGCCAGGTGACAACTTAACAATTACTGTTGATTTGATCTCTGAAATCGCATTGAACGAAAACTTACGTTTCGCTATCCGTGAAGGTGGTAGAACAGTAGGTGCTGGTCAAGTAACAAAATTATTAGATTAATAAATAACTAATTGGGAAAGATATTATGCTTTCCCAATTATACAGGGGCATAGTTTAAGGGCAGAATAGTGGTCTCCAAAACCATTGATGGGAGTTCGAATCTCTCTGCCCCTGCTAAAAATAAAAACAAAGTATAGATGTCTAAGATTGTTAATTATATAAAGAATAGCTATGATGAACTTATGCACAAAGTTTCATGGCCTACTATGTCTGAATTGACAAATAGTACTGTGGTTGTCTTTGTTGCATCATTGATAATCGCACTTATTATTTTTGCAATGGATATAATAATGGGTGTTCATCCAACTTTAGAGTGGAAAGGTTTGTTAGGCTTCCTTTATGAAGTGATAGGATAATCTTAAAACTGTGTCTAAGCTTCCCAAAGGTTTTTTACCATGAGATGCAGTATTTAGGTTTATATTTTGTTATTTGATAATTACACAATAATTCTTGATTATGACTGAGGAACTAAGACCAAAAAGATGGTATGTAGTTAAGGCTATTGCTGGAAAGGAAAAAAAAGCTAAGGAATATATTGAAAATGAAGTTGCTCATAGCGGATTTGAACAATATGTTTCGCAAGTTTTGATTCCCACAGAGAAGGTTTTTTCTGTACGTAATGGTAAGAGAGTGAGTAAAGATAGAACTCTTTTTCCAGGTTATGTATTGATTGAGGCTGCTTTGGAGGGAGAGATTATGCATGCTATCAGAAATGTTCCTAATGTTATCGGTTTTCTAACTCAAAAAGACGGTACTCCAGTTCCTTTACAAGAAGATGAAGTTAAACGTATTTTAGGGCAAGTTGATGAATTAATTGATAGCGAAGAAGAATTGATGGAACCTTTCATTTTGGGCGAAACTGTTAAGATTATTGACGGGCCATTCAATAGTTTCTCTGGCGTTATTGATGAGATAAACTTAGAGAAAAAGAAATTGATGGTAATCGTTAAAATCTTTGGCAGAAGGACTCCTGTTGAATTGTCATTTGTTCAAGTTATTAAGTAATTTCAAGTAAGTAATTTTAATCAATTAAATTAAAAACGCACGTTAGTAAAATGGCTAAAGAAGTTGCAGGATTAATTAAATTACAAATTCCAGGAGGAAAAGCAAATCCATCACCACCAGTAGGACCTGCGTTAGGTGCTAAGGGTGTTAATATCATGGAGTTTTGTAAACAATTTAATGCTAGAACTCAAGACCTTCAAGGTAAATTGATTCCAGCAATTATTACTGTTTACGCTGATAAATCCTTTGATTTTGTAATTAAAACCCCACCTGTTGCTGTTCAATTAAAAGAAGCTGCTAATTTGAAAAGTGGTTCTGGTGAACCAAACAGAAATAAAGTGGCTACTTTAAAAATGGAACAAATAAAGGCAATTGCTGAAGCTAAAATGGTAGACTTGAATTGTTTTACTCTTGAAGCTGCAATCAGTATTGTAAAAGGAACAGCAAGAAGTATGGGTATTGTTGTTGAAGAATAATTCTTTGACAGGTGTTGAAAAAAATAAAAACGTAAATTAATGGCAAAACAATCGAAAAAACAAAGAGAGGCTTTAGCAAAATTTGATACGCTAAAAGAGTATTCTTTGGAAGAAGCTGTTGAAGTGGTAAAAAATATTACTTTTACAAAGTTTGATGCTTCTTTTGATTTGGATGTACGTTTGGGAGTTGACCCTCGTAAAGCAAATCAAATGGTAAGAGGTATTGTTACTTTGCCTCACGGAACAGGTAAAACCAAAAGAGTACTTGTATTGTGTACTCCTGATAAGGAAGAAGAAGCTAAGGCTGCCGGAGCTGATTATTTTGGATTAGATGATTACATCACCAAAATCAAAGGCGGTTGGACGGATGTCGATGTTATTATCACTATGCCAAGTGTTATGCCTAAGGTAGGTGCTTTGGGAAAAATATTAGGTCCAAGAGGACTTATGCCAAACCCTAAAACAGGTACTGTAACAATGGAAATAGGTAAGGCCGTTCAAGAAGTTAAAGCCGGTAAAATTGATTTCAAAGTTGATAAGTATGGTATAGTTCATGCAAGTGTTGCTCGTATGTCTTTTGATTCTAAAAAGATTTACGAAAATGCTATGGAAGTATTACAAGCTATTATTAAATTGAAACCAGCGGCAGCAAAGGGTACATACGTAAAAAGCGTAACTGTTTCTTCAACTATGAGCCCAGGTGTAAAAGTTGATCCAAAGTCAATAAACAAATAATCTCAGAAAAAGCATAAAATATATGAGAAAGGAAGAAAAAAGTCAACTAATAGAAAGCATCGGAGCGGAGATAGCTAAATATCCTTATCTTTATTTTGTTAGCATAGACGGATTAAATTCTGTTGAAACTGCAAAATTAAGAAGAATGTGCTTCCGTAATGATGTTAAGTTATTAGTTGTGAAGAATACCTTGTTGATCAAGGCTTTGGAAAAAATGGATATTGATTATTCAGAATTATTTCCAACTTTCAAAGGTTCTACTTCTGTTATGCTTTCTAACGTTAATAATGCACCAGCTAAACTTATAAAAGCATTCAGAGCTAATGGTGAGAAACCTGCTCTAAAATCAGCTTATGTTGAAGAATGTTTCTATGTAGGTGATTCAGCATTAGAAGAGTTGATAGCAATTAAGTCTAAGAACGAACTCGTTGCAGATATCGTTGCAGCTCTTCAAGCTCCAGCTAAGAATGTTATTGGAGCATTGCAGTCAGGTGCAAATACGTTATCAGGTGTAGTAAAAACATTATCGGAAAGAGCCGAATAAGAAAAAAATTAAATTAAAAGAATTGTAAAACACATTAAATCAAAAATAAAATGGCAGATTTAAAAGCATTCGCAGAACAATTAGTTAATTTGTCTGTAAAAGAAGTAAAAGAGTTAGCTGATATATTAAAAGAAGAATATGGTATTGAACCAGTAGCAGCTGCAGTAGCAGTAGCAGCAGGTCCAGCAGCAGCGGGAGCAGCAGTTGCAGAAGAAAAAACTGCATTTGATGTAGTTTTAGCAGAAGCTGGTGCTTCAAAATTAAATGTTGTTAAGTTAGTTAAAGATCTTTGTTCTTTAGGATTAAAAGAAGCTAAAGAATTAGTAGATGCTGCTCCTAAAACATTGAAAGAAGGAGTTTCTAAAGATGAAGCTGAATCTTTGAAGAAAGCGTTAGAAGAAGCAGGTGCAAAGGTTGAAATTAAGTAAGACATTTCACCACAATAGATATTAAGGGAATAGGGTATTCTTAGTAGAGAATACCTATTCCTTAATTGTGTTTTAATCTAACTTATTTTTTAACCTTTAATTTTTAAAGCCTTGGCACGTAAAACCCCAAAATTAGTTAGTTTTGCATCAGTAAAACATTTTGAATATCCAGACTTTTTGGATATTCAGTTGAAATCTTTTAAGGATTTCTTCCAATTGGAAACAAATTCAGAAAATAGAATAAATGAGGGCTTATATAAAGTCTTTTCTGAAAATTTTCCTATAACAGACGCAAGAAATAATTTCGTTTTAGAGTTTCTTGATTATTTTATTGATCCTCCTCGATACACTATTGATGAATGTATAGAGAGAGGTTTAACTTTTAGTGTTCCATTAAAAGCAAAATTAAAATTGTTTTGTACAGATCCTGAGCATGAGGATTTTGATACAGTTATACAAGATGTTTACTTAGGTATGATTCCTTATATGACTCCTAAGGGAACTTTTGTTATAAATGGGGCAGAGAGAGTTGTAGTTTCTCAATTACACCGTTCTCCAGGTGTATTCTTTGGAACAAGTACTCACTCAAATGGTATGCAGTTATACTCTGCAAGAATTATTCCTTTCAAAGGATCTTGGATGGAGTTTACAACTGACATTAACAATGTAATGTATGCATACATAGATAGAAAGAAAAAGTTGCCTATAACTACATTGTTGAGAGCAGTCGGTTATGAAACCGATAAGGATATATTGGAAATCTTTGATTTAGCACAAGAAGTTAAAGTTACTAAGACTAATTTGAAAAAAGTAGTTGGTAAAAAATTGGCTGCTCGTATTGTTAGATCTTGGATTGAAGATTTTGTTGATGAAGATACTGGATCGGTAATTTCTATTGAAAGAACTGAAACAATTATAGAAAGAGAAGTTGTCATAGAAGAAGAACATATAGATCTTATTTTGGATTCTGGTGTTAAGACTATTCTTTTACATAATGATGATGCAACTTCTACTGATTATTCAATAATTTTTAATACGCTACAAAAAGATACAGCTAATAATGCCAAGGAGGCTGTTGAGTATATATATAGACAATTAAGAAGTGCAGAACCACCCGATGAAGAAACTGCACGAGGAATAATTGAAAAATTATTCTTCTCTGATAAGAGATATGATTTAGGAGATGTTGGTCGTTACAGAATAAATACAAAACTTAATTTAAATGTTAGTGATGACGTGCGTGTCCTTACAAAAGAAGATATAATTTCTATTATAAAGTATCTAATAGAACTTATCAATTCTAAAACAGAAGTTGATGATATTGACCACTTAAGTAATCGTAGAGTAAGAACTGTTGGCGAACAATTATCTGCTCAATTTGGAGTTGGATTATCAAGAATGGCTCGTACTATTCGTGAAAGAATGAATGTGAGAGATAATGAAGTCTTTACTCCGACAGATCTTATAAATGCAAAAACATTATCTTCTGTTATCAATTCTTTCTTTGGAACAAATCAATTATCTCAATTTATGGATCAAACAAATCCATTGTCTGAGATAACACATAAAAGAAGAATATCTGCTTTAGGCCCTGGAGGTTTATCAAGAGAAAGAGCAGGGTTCGAAGTACGTGACGTACACTATACTCACTATGGCCGTTTGTGTACAATAGAAACTCCAGAAGGACCAAACATTGGGTTGATTTCTTCTTTGAGCGTTTTCGCAAAAATAAATAATTTAGGATTCATTGAAACACCTTATTATAAGGTGCAAAATGGTAAAGTACTTATTGAAGAAGGAGCGGTTTACTTAACTGCAGAAGAAGAAGAAGACAAAATAGTAGCGCAAGCAGCAACCGATATTGACAAAAACAATCGTTTTGTTGGAGATAGAATAAAAACTCGTCAAATGGCGGATTTCCCTATTGTTTCTCCTGATAAAGTTGATTTAATGGACGTTGCATCAAATCAAATTGCTTCAATAGCTGCTTCTTTAATTCCTTTCTTGGAACATAATGATGCTAACCGTGCGTTAATGGGTTCTAATATGATGCGTCAAGCAGTTCCGTTGTTGAATCCTGAAATTCCAATTGTTGGAACAGGTATAGAACCATCTGTTGCTTGTGACTCAAGAGTGCTTCTTCATGCAGAAGGAGATGGAATTGTTGAGTTTGTTGATGCAAGAGAGATAGTTATTCGTTACGATAGAGATGAAAACGAAAGAATCGTAAGCTTTGAAGATGATACTAAGAGATACAAGCTTACCAAATTCCAACGTACAAACCAAAGTACTTCAATTAACCTTAGACCAATTGTAAATAAGGGAGATAAGGTTGTAAAAGGACAAGTACTTTGTGAAGGATATGCAACAAAAGATGGTGTGTTAGCACTTGGAAGAAACTTGCAAGTTGCGTTTATGCCTTGGAAAGGGTATAACTATGAAGATGCTATAGTTATTTCTGAAAAAGTTGTAAAAGAAGATATCTTCACTTCTGTTCACGTTGAAGAATTTATAACAGAGGTGAGAGAAACAAAACGAGGATTAGAAGAATTAACAAGAGATATTCCTAATGTAAGTACCGATGCTACTAAGGATTTAGATGAAAATGGTATGATTAGAATTGGAGCAGAGGTTAAAGAGGGTGATATCTTAGTTGGTAAAATTACACCTAAGGGAGAATCTGATCCTACTCCAGAAGAAAAATTGTTAAGAGCAATCTTTGGAGATAAAGCAGGAGATGTTAAAGATGCTTCATTGAAAGTACCGCCTTCAATAAGTGGAGTAGTAATTGACAAAAAACTATTCACTCGTTTTATAAAGGATAAAAAATCTCGTCAGAGAGATAATGAGATAAAAAGAGAACTTACTGAAAAATACGAATTGGAAGAAAAAGAACTTAAAAATAAGTTTATTGACAAATTATTCGTATTGCTTACAGGTAAAGTGTCTGCGGGAGTTTATTCAACATACGGAGAAGAATATATTCCTAAAAAGACTAAATTTAATCAAAAATTGTTGCTTTCTATAGATTATAATAATTTAGCATCAAGTGATTGGACAACCGATCCAGAAACTAATGAGTTAGTAAAAGAGATGTTAAATAATTATAACATCAAGTGTAGAGAAATACAAGGAGCCTTAGCTCGTCAAATTTATGCCAATACAATTGGAGATGATTTGCCTTCAGGAATTGTTCAAATGGCAAAGATTTATATTGCTAAGAAGAGAAAATTAAAAGTTGGAGATAAGATGGCAGGTCGTCATGGTAACAAGGGTATTGTTGCAAAGATTGTAAGAGAAGAAGATATGCCATTCTTAGACAATGGAAAGCCAGTTGATATAGTTTTAAACCCACTTGGAGTACCTTCTCGTATGAACTTGGGTCAAATATTTGAAACTGTTTTAGGTTGGGCCGGACATGAATTGAATTTAAGATTCCAAACACCAATTTTTGATGGTGCTACATTGGAAGAAGTAAATGAATTTATGGATAAAGCAGGACTCCCTCATAATGGTAAATGTTATTTGAGAGATGGCGAAACAGGAGAAGTCTTTGACCAACCAGCTACAGTTGGATATGTGTATATGTTGAAACTTCACCATATGATTGATGATAAGATGCACGCAAGAAGTATAGGTCCTTATTCATTGATTACACAACAACCTCTTGGAGGTAAAGCTCAGTTTGGAGGACAAAGATTTGGGGAAATGGAAGTTTGGGCATTAGAGGCGTTCGGAGCATCTCATGTTTTACAAGAAATATTGACTGTAAAATCAGACGATGTAGTAGGAAGAGCAAAAGCATACGAAGCTATTGTGAAAGGTGATAATATGCCTGTTCCTGGTATTCCTGAATCATTTAATGTTTTAATACATGAATTAAGAGGTTTGAACTTAGAGGTGTCATTTGATTAACCTTGTTTACCCAACATTTTAACATTAAAGAATATGGCAATAAAAAAAGAAAATCAAATAAATAGCGCATTCAATTCAATGACAATAAGTCTTGCTTCTCCTCAATCTATTGAAGAAAGATCGAGAGGTGAGGTCTTAAAACCAGAAACAATAAATTACAGAACATATAAACCAGAAAGAGATGGCTTGTTCTGTGAAAAAATATTTGGACCTGTAAAGGATTGGGAATGTCATTGTGGAAAGTACAAAAGAATACGTTACAAAGGAATTGTTTGTGATAGATGTAGTGTAGAAGTAACTGAAAAGAAAGTGAGAAGAGAAAGAATGGGACACATAAAATTGGTTGTTCCAGTAGCTCACATTTGGTTCTTCCGCTCTTTACCAAACAAAATAGGATCTTTATTGGGTATTCCAAGTAAGAAATTAGATCAAATTATATATTACGAAAAATATATAGTTATCAATCCTGGTATTGCTCAACAATTTGAAATACAAAAATTAGATTTCTTGACAGAGGAAGAATATTTTGATATCGTTGAGAAGTTGCCTATGGAAAATAGACACTTACCAGATGAAGATCCAAATAAGTTTGTCGCTAAAATGGGGGCAGAAGCCTTGTATATACTTCTTAAAGAATTAGATTTAGACAAACTATCGTATGAATTAAGACACAAAGCTAATAAAGAAACCTCTCAACAAAGAAAACACGAAGCACTTAAAAGATTGAATGTAGTTGAGGCGTTTAGAGAATCTCAAAAACGAATTGAAAACAGACCAGAGTGGATGATTGTACAAGTAGTACCTGTTATTCCACCAGATTTGAGACCTCTTGTTCCATTAGATGGAGGACGTTTCGCAACATCTGATTTAAATGATTTATATAGAAGAATCATTATAAGAAACAATCGACTAAAAAGATTGATTGAAATAAAGGCACCAGATGTAATCATGCGTAATGAAAAACGTATGTTACAAGAAGCGGTTGACTCTTTATTTGATAATTCAAGAAAAGTAAGTTCAGTAAAATCAGATTCAAATAGAGCTTTAAAATCTTTATCAGATTTCTTAAAAGGAAAGCAAGGACGTTTCCGTCAAAACCTTTTAGGAAAACGTGTTGACTATTCAGGTCGTTCTGTTATTGTGGTTGGACCAGATTTGAAAATGCATGAATGTGGTCTTCCAAAAGACATGGCAGCAGAATTGTTTAAACCATTTATCATCAGAAAGATGTTAGAAAGAGGATTGGTTAAAACAGTAAAATCTGCAAAAAGAATAGTTGATAGAAGAGAACCAGTAGTATTGGAAATTTTGGAAAATATACTAAAAGGACATCCAGTATTGCTGAACCGTGCTCCAACTTTGCACCGATTAGGTATTCAAGCATTCCAACCTCGTTTAGTTGAAGGAAAAGCTATTAGATTACACCCATTGGTTTGTGCTGCGTTCAATGCGGACTTTGATGGTGACCAAATGGCTGTTCACGTTCCGCTTGGAAATGCTGCGATATTGGAAGCACAAATGTTAATGTTAGCATCGCATAACATTTTAAACCCAGCAAATGGTTCTCCTATAACAGTTCCTTCTCAAGATATGGTGCTTGGTTTGTACTATATGACAAAGGGAAGAGTATCAGATGATACAATCACAGTAAAAGGGGAAGGAAAAACATTCTATTCTTCTGAAGAAGTTCAAATAGCATACAATGAAAAAGCAGTTGATCTTCACGCAAACATAAAACTAAGAAGAGTAGTTGAAAAAGACGGAGAAAAGAAAACAGAAATAATAGACACAACTGTCGGAAGAGTTCTTTTCAATAAAGTTGTGCCAGAAGAATATGGCTTTATCAATGTAGTTTTGAAGAAAAGTATGTTGAGAGATATTATCGGAGATGTGTTAAAAGTTTGTGGAACAGCAAAAACAGCACAATTCTTAGATGATATCAAAGACTTAGGATACAAGATGGCGTTTACAGGAGGTTTGTCATTCAACTTAGGGGACGTTTTAGTTCCAGAAGAAAAAATAGAAATGATAAATGAAGCAAACGCATCTGTTGATGAAGTCATGATGAACTATCAAATGGGGCTTATTACAAATAACGAACGTTACAACCAAGTAATTGATATTTGGACAGATACAAATAGACGTTTGACAGACGTTGTAATGAAGCACATTTCAGAAGACAGACAAGGATTCAACCCTGTTTATATGATGTTGGACTCTGGTGCCCGTGGTAGTAAAGAGCAAATTCGTCAGCTTACAGGTATGCGTGGACTGATGGCAAAACCACAAAAGTCAGGTTCAACAGGAGCAGAAATTATTGAAAACCCAATTATCTCTAACTTTAAAGAAGGATTGACTGTGTTAGAGTACTTTATCTCTACTCACGGTGCGAGAAAAGGGTTGGCCGATACTGCGTTGAAGACAGCCGATGCTGGATACTTGACAAGAAGATTGGTAGACGTTGCACACGATGTTATAATTACAGAAGATGATTGTGGAACATTAAGAGGTATTCCAACAACAGCATTGAAGAAAAACGAAGATGTTGTTCAATCATTATATGACAGAATCTTAGGTAGAGTAAGCGTTCACGATATTATCCACCCTCAAACAGGTGAATTGATAGCGAAAGCAGGAGAAGAATTAACAGAAGAAATCTGTAAAAAGATAGAAGAATCTCCAATAGAAGAAGTAGAAATTCGTTCAGTGCTTACTTGTGAAAGCAAGAGAGGAGTTTGTGCTAAATGTTATGGACGTAACTTAGCAACAGCGAAACTTGTACAAAAAGGAGAAGCAGTTGGAGTTATTGCAGCACAATCAATTGGTGAACCAGGAACTCAGCTTACACTTCGTACATTCCACGTCGGAGGGGTTGCAGGAGGAAACATTGGAACAAGTTCTAAGCTTACTGCAAAATACGAAGGTTTGTTACAAATTGACGAATTAAGAGCTGTACCTTACGAAGAAGATGGAAATAAATTCAATATCGTGATAGGACGTTCTGCTGAAATGAGAATCGTAGATCCAAAAACACATGTGATATTATCATCAGGTAATATTCCATACGGAGCTAAGTTATTCTTTGACAATAACGTTGAAGTTCAAAAGAACGACTTAATAGCAGAATGGGATCCATACAATGCAGTAATCTTGTCTGAGGTATCAGGTAAAGTTCAGTTTGAAAACATAATAGAAGGTATTACTTATAGAGTAGAATCTGATGATCAAACAGGACTACAAGATAAAGTAATCATAGAAGCTCGTCAAAAATCAAAGAATCCTTCTATAAGCATAGTTGCAAATAACGGAGAAATTTTAAAAACATACGACATTCCTGTTGGAGCACACTTAATTGTAGAAGATGGAGCAAAAATAAAACAAGGTACATCTTTGGTTAAGATTCCTCGTTCATTCGGTAAGGCAGGCGATATCACAGGAGGTTTGCCGAGAGTAACCGAATTGTTTGAAGCAAGAAATCCATCAGATCCTGCAATAGTAGCAGAAATAGACGGAGTTGTTACTTTGAATAAGAAATTGAAGAGAGGAAACAGAGAAGTAATAATTACAAGCAAGACAGGTGAGACAAAATCTTATCTAATACCAACAACAAAACAAATCTTAGCACAAGAAAACGACTATGTTAAGGCTGGTACTCCTTTAAGTGAGGGCGCTGTTACTCCTGCAGACATTCTTGCAATTAAAGGACCTATGAAAGTTCAAGAATATATAGTTAATGAAGTGCAAGAAGTCTATCGTTTACAAGGTGTGAAGATTAACGACAAACACTTTGAGGTTATCGTAAGACAAATGATGAGAAAAGTCGAAATAGCAGACCCAGGTGATACTAATTTCCTTGAAGGAGAAATGGTAAACAAGTTAGACTTCCAAGAAGAAAACGATAAGATGTTTGGAATGAAGGTTGTTGAAGATAAAGGAGATAGTGAGAAATATGAAAATGGACAACCAATCACTGCAAGAGAGCTTAGAGATGAAAATTCAAGCTTGAAACGTAAAGATAAAGTTCAAATCATAGCTCGTGATGCTCAACCAGCAACTGCACGTCAAGTATTACAAGGTATTACAAGAGCTTCATTACAAACAAAGAGTTATTTGTCAGCAGCATCTTTCCAAGAAACTACAAAGGTTTTAACAGAAGCAGCGATAAATGCAAAGACAGACCATTTGTTAGGTATGAAAGAAAATGTCTTGGTTGGTCACTTGATTCCTGCAGGAACAGGTTTGTTGGAATACAAAGACGGATTTGTAGCAAATAAGACTCAAATAGAAGAACAAGAAAAAGTTACAATTCAACCTGTGAAAAGAGGAAGAAAACCTTCTAAGAAAGAAAATAAATAATTAAGTTAAAATAAACAAACAAAGGACGCTTACGTAAAGAGAAGTCTTTTTCGTAGCGTCCTTTTTTTATAAATAAATGTAATTATGTCAGTAGAAAACAACAAAAAACAAGGACAAATAGATATTGAATTAACACCTGATATGGCAAGTGGAGTGTATAGCAATTTGCAACTAATACAACACTCACAAACAGAGTTCGTTTTAGATTTTATTCAAATAATGCCAGGTGTTCCAAAGCCACAAGTGAAAAGCAGAGTAATACTTTCTCCTGTGCATGCAAAGAAATTGCTTGGAGCCTTGCAAGAAAATATTAGCAGATATGAAATGTTGAATGGTAAAATCTCAGAACCAACTCCTAACACACCGTACGAACAAATCAATCCAATGGGAAAAGCATAGTTTTTTATGATAAAAAAAACTATCTTTCTCTTTTTCATTCTTTTTGCTTTCCTTTATTGTGCTCATGCACAGGAAAGCAAATTGAAAATTGACACGTTGTATCATAAAATTGATACAACACAATATCGTTTTGCAAGATACATACCCGAAAATGCCCAATATCATTTTCAAAGAGTAAAGCCAGATAGCAATAACACCGATTTACTGATGAGTGTTGTAGCTGCGTTTACCTCAAAGGCTCCCGAACACGTTGTAGGTACTTCTGTCTCAAACGGAAAGAAAAGAATCTATCCAACAGATGCCGAGACAGCATATTGCTTGATAGTAGGAGAGGAGGTAAAGATAGAAGCCTTATCTGAAAATCATAAATCAGCCATAGAAACCGCTGTTAAACAAAAAGGAGATTACTTTCAACAAATGCTTCTTATAGAAAACGCAGAAGCAAAGAGTTGTGAAATCTTTAAAAACAGAGCAACATTTCGCAGAGCCTTAGCACAAAAAGAAGGGGAGACTCATTTAGTAGAATCACTTGATAGAATGACGATAGACGACTTTATTCAATCATTGATTTTTTTAGGCTATGAACAAGCAATTTACTTGGATATGGGCTCTTGGTCAGAGGGTTGGTATAGAAATGATGAGAACGAAATCATTAGAATAGGCAATAATTGGAAGAGCTCACACTTACAAACAAATTGGTTAGTCATTCGTAAAAATAAATCAAAGACTTAGAAAATTATTTCAATGAAATTTTTTTACTATCTAAAAGCCTGCACAATTCTACTAACACCTCACTTTATTTTAAAAGCGAGAAAGCAACGTTTTTTGCAGAAATATTATCCAAAATACAACAATGCCGACCTGCAATCACGCTTAGACTACTACAATAAACTCAAAGAAAAAAAGCAAATCCCACAATCTTCTCCAACTCTTGCAACTCACAAACTCAAAAACGTAAACTACTCCAAAGTTTATTTCTTTGATAGTTATGAATACACAAGATATTTCTCAAAAACTTTACCTTGGCTATTTCGTCCGGGAGATATAACCGATTTACAAGACTTTCCAACCATTGTAAAGAGTCGTCCAATAAGCGAAAATAACGAAAACTCTGTACTTTTGAAACTAAACAAGATACGACACTTTATCTTTGTGAAAGATAAGACTAAGTTTGAAGACAAAATTCCTAAAATCCTTTTCAGAGGAGCAGCACACGGCAAACCAATTAGGCAAAAGTTTATTGAAATGTATATAAACAATCCAATGTGCGATGTAAAAGACACAGCAAAGGACTCAATCAATCCAATAAATTGGCAAAGTAAACCAATAAGCATAAAAGAGCAATTAAAATATCGTTACATTATGGCAATAGAAGGCAACGATGTGGCAAGTAATCTTAAATGGATTATGTCCTCAAACTCAATTGCCGTAATGCCTCGCCCAAAATACGAAACTTGGTTTATGGAAGGTACTTTGATTCCAAACCATCACTATATTGAAATAAAAGATGATTTTAGCGATTTAATAGAAAGAGTGAATTTCTATGAACAAAATCCCGAATTAGCAAAGAATATAATAAAGAATGCCAATGAATACGTAAAACAATTCAAAGACAAAAAACGAGAAAAAGTACTTGGCATTTTAGTAATGAAAAAATACTTTGAAAAAACAGGACAACTTTAATAAAAAAAGCAAAGAAAAAATTTAATTTTTCTTTGCTTTTTTTAATTTTTTCTTTGATTTATTTTTATAATTCAAAGACTTTTTTGAGCCTATCTACGTAATCAAGTTTTTCCCAAGTAAAGAACTCAACTTCTTTTTGAATTTTCTTTCCATTTCTTTGAATTTCCACTGTTTTCTTATATGGTGTACGTCCAAAGTGTCCGTATGAAGAGGTTGGAGCAAAGATAGGGTTTTTCAATCCAAAGCGTTCTACTATTGCGTAAGGACGTAGGTCAAATATTGTTTTGATTTTTTCAGCTATTTGACCATCTGTCATTGTTTTTCCATTTTCTTGCACCTTTGCTGTGCCGTATGTGTTTACGTAAAGTCCAACAGGCTGTGCTATTCCTATGGCGTATGCTACTTGTACTAAGACTTCTTCACACAATCCTGCTGCTACCATATTTTTTGCTAT
>DEPQ01000041.1 GCA_002358855.1 Bacteroidales bacterium UBA3388 | reverse complement strand
AAGAGACCTCAAAAAAGGAGTTATTCAAGATTTGAGTAACTCTTTTTTGTTTTTATTGTTATAAGTCTAAATTTTGCATTTTTACAAGGCGAGAATAAATGCCGCCTTTTACTAAAAGTTCTTTGTGAGTTCCGCTTTCAACTATGACGCCTTTGTCCATTACCAAAATTTTATCGGCATTCATTACGGTATTTAGCCTATGTGCTATAACTATTGATGTTCTGTTTTTCATCAATGAGGTTAAGGCCGCTTGAACTTCGTGTTCGTTTTGTGTATCTAAGGCAGAGGTTGCCTCATCTAAAAGAAGTATTTCAGGATTTTTTAACACTGCTCGTGCAATGCAAAGCCTTTGTCTTTCACCTCCTGAAAGGCTCATTCCCCTATCGCTCAAATGTGTGTAATATCCTTTATCCATTTTATTGATAAATTGATCGGCATTTGCGATTTTTGCTGCTGCCACAACTTCTTGCATTGTTGCACAAGGATTTCCAAAGGCTATGTTTCTGAAAACAGTGTCATTGAATAGTATTGCTTCTTGTGTAACAATTCCTATCTTATCTCTGAGCGAGGAAATTGCTAAATTTTTTATGTTTTCGCCATCAAAAAGGATTTCTCCTTCGCTTGTGTCTGCAAATCTCGAAATCAAATCCAACAAAGTAGATTTTCCTGCTCCCGATTCGCCTACTAAGGCTATTGTTTGTCCTTTTTGAATTGTGAAGTTTATGTTTTTTAATACTCTTTCGCTTTTTTCATTATAAGAAAAACCAACATTACGAAATTCTATCTTGTCTTGAAACTCTGTTACTTGCTTTGGATTTTCTATTTCTGTGATTTTTTCTTCTGCATCAAGAATTTCATAAATTCTTATTGCTGCTGCATCTCCTTTTTGCATATTATAATAGGCTGTTGAAAGCTCTTGCAAAGGAGAAATTACTTTTGCAAAAATCAAAGTAAAGCCTATAAGTATTGCTGCTGACATTTTGCCTGCTAAGACTAATTCTCCTCCAAACAAAACTACGGCTACAAGCACAAATATGGCTAAAAATTCTGTTAAAGGTGAGGCTAATTCTTTTCTTCTAAATATTTTAGTCATCACCTTGGTGTAATAGTCATTTGATTGCGAGAATTTCTCTTTTGTTATGCCTTCTGCTCCGTATGATTTTATAGCTCTAAGTCCTCCAAGCGTCTCTTCGCATTGCGAAAGAAGTACTCCCATTTCTTTTTGTCCTTTAATGGAGTTGCGTTTTAGGCTATTGCCAATTTTTTTAATAATAAAATAGGCTATTGGTAAGACAACAACAATAAATAAGACTAATTGCCAAGATGCAATTATGAGTGCTGAGAAGAAAACCAAAACCATAATGGAATCTTTTACCAACATCTGCAAACTACTCACTACGCTCCATTCTATATCGGCTAAGTCGGAGGTTAATCTCGACATAATATCGCCTTTTTTCTTATCGGAAAAGAAACTAATAGGTAAAATACATATTTTTTTGTACACATCGTTTCGCAAATCGTTTACAAGTCCATTGCGAATAGGCACAATAAAATACATTCCAAGGTAACGGAAAAGTGCAGAAAAGAAAATGCAAATGATATAAACTACACCTATTGCTATCAAACAGGGATATATTCCATAGATTTCTTTGTAAGCATTTAGGTGAAAGGAGAAATAGTCCATCAAAACGTCTTTATTAAGACTTAATTCAGGACATTGTGCAGGAGATTCAATAACTCCAAATAATACCGAAATGAACGGTATTATCATAACAAAGGAAAAAAGCGAAAAGAAAACGTATATAAGGTTTGAAACTACGTTTAAAACTATGTCTTTCTTATAGTTTAAAATATATTTAAAAACCCTAAATACGTTTTTCATTGCTTTATTATTTTTTAATAACGATAGTGATCTGCTTTATAAGGACCTTCTATGTTTACTCCTATGTAATCGGCTTGTTTTTGTGTAAGTTTTGTAAGTTTTACGCCAATATTTTCAAGATGAAGTCTTGCAACTTCTTCGTCTAACTCTTTTGGCAAACGATAAACTCCTACTTCGTATTTCTTTGTCCAAAGATCAATTTGTGCAAGCGTTTGATTTGTGAATGAATTACTCATTACAAATGAAGGGTGTCCTGTTGCACAACCAAGATTTACTAATCTACCTTCGGCTAACAAGTAAATGCAATGTCCGTCTTCAAATATAAATTTATCAACTTGTGGTTTGATGTTTACTTTCTTTATTCCAGGATAGTTTTCTAATTTTTCAACTTGAATTTCGTTGTCAAAATGTCCTATATTGCAAACTATGGCTTCGGTTTTCATTCTTGCCATATCTTCAACTGTGATTACATCGCAGTTTCCTGTTGTTGTAACATAGATATTTCCTTCTTTCAAAGCGTCTTGCAAAGTTGTAACTTCAAATCCCTCCATTGCAGCTTGTAAAGCACAAATTGGGTCAATTTCTGTTACTAAAACTCTCGCTCCATATCCACGCATACTTCTTGCACAGCCTTTTCCAACATCGCCATATCCACAAACAACAACTACTTTACCTGCAATCATTACGTCTGTTGCACGTTTGATTCCGTCTGCCAAAGATTCTCTACAACCATATAGGTTATCAAATTTACTTTTCGTTACAGAGTCGTTTACATTTATTGCAGGAATCAACAATTCTCCTCTTTCCATCATTTGATATAGGCGATGAACTCCTGTTGTTGTTTCTTCGCTCACTCCTTTTAGGGTTTTAAGAATTTTATGCCATTTTTGAGAATCTTCTGCGTAAACAGCCTTTAAGGTTTTCAACACTATTGCTTCTTCTGTGTTTGAGGCTTCTTTGTCAAGTAAAGTTGGGTCGTTTTCTATTGCGTATCCTTTGTGAACTAACAAAGTTGCATCTCCGCCATCGTCCACAATCAAGTCTGGACCTTCGCCATTAGGGAAAGAAAGTGCTTGATTAGTACACCACCAATATTCTTCCAAACTTTCGCCCTTCCAAGCAAAAACAGGAACTCCACGTTCTGCAACAGCAGCCGCAGCATGATCTTGTGTAGAGAAGATATTACAAGAGCACCATCTTACATCTGCTCCTAATTCTGTTAAAGTTTCAATAAGAACCGCTGTTTGAATTGTCATGTGCAAAGAACCCATTATTCTTGCTCCTTTTAGCGGTTTTTCTTTTCCGTATTTTGCTCTCAATGCCATTAAACCCGGCATTTCCTTTTCTGCAATTTCAATTTCTTTTCTTCCAAAGTCTGCCAAAGACATATCAGCAACTTTGTATTTCAATGTATAGTCTGTCATTTTATTTATTTTATTATTTTTTCATTAACGTATCTATTTCCCAAAATATGTCTGTGTTTTCTAAAACACCTGTAAATTTTTCTGCTCCTACACCATAACTAAATATAGGCACTGGAACTGCTGTGTGATGCCAAGAAGTCCATTCGTCTTTTGTTTTATTCTCCTCGGCAGGCAAGGTAAGACCTCCTGTCTCGTGGTCAGCAGTAACTACAATCAATGTTTCGCCATTTTTTTTCGCAAACTCCAATGCTATTTCGACACATTTATCAAAGTCTTTCACCTCATCAATCATATCGTTATACTTATGCAAATGTGCTTGCATATCAATCTTGCTACCTTCGAGCATAATAAAGAATCCTTCTTCATTTTTAGATAAGATTTCGAGTGTTTTCTCTAAACTTTCTGGCAATATATTTCCTCTTTTCTTTGCATCATCTAAATGACCATCGGAAAGAAGTGCATAAAATCTATCAGTTTTTGAATTTTTTATTTGTTCTAAATTATCATAAACCTCATATTTCTTTGATAAAAGAGAGTCTATCAAGTGTAATTTGTCTTTTCGCTTTGAGGAAATAAATCTTTCTTTTCCTCCTCCTATGACAATATCAATGTTTTCTTTGATAAAACTTAGTGCTATTTCATCTTGCAAATTTCTATCTTTGACATTTGCAACAAAACTTGCAGGTGTAGCATGTGTAACATCACAAGAAGTTATTATTGCAGTGCTTTTACCAAGATTTTTGGCTATTTTTAAAAGCGATGGTTGAAATGCAGAATGTGAATCTAAGCCTATTGAACCATAAAGAGCTTTGTGTCCGATTGCAATCGCAGTTCCGCCCGCTCCTGAATCAGTTACTTCTTTGTTTGCACACGATGTGATAGAAAATCCTGTATATGGCAGTGTGTAAAGAGTGAGTTTTTTATCGTTTGCAAGGTATGCGGCGTATGTTTGTGCTATACCCATTCCGTCTCCTATGAGAAGAATTATGTTTTTAGGCTTTGGTTGAGAATATCCTATGTTAAGAAAAAATATACTTAATAGTAAGAAAACTATCTTTTTCATTAGAGTTCTAATTGTTCTAAAAGAGTTTGATATAACCATTTTGTATCTTTGCCCATTGCACGAACTTGTTGTGGAACTATGCTTTGAGCCGATTGTCCCGGTGTTGTATTGACTTCAAGGAAGAAAAGTTTGTCGTCTTTTTCACGATAAATGAAGTCTATTCTGCAAACGCCTTTGCAATTTAGTCGTTTGTATAGTTTTTTTGTTGTTTGCTGAACTCTAAGCATTAGTTCATCGCTCACTTGTGCAGGAGTTATCTCGTTTGAAAGCCCATTGTATTTGGCATCATAGTCAAAAAATTCTGTTTGTGAAACAATTTCTGTCATAGGAAATGCTATTATTTCGTCCTTTCCTACTTGCATCACGCCACAACTAAATTCTCTTCCTTCTATAAACTCTTCTATTAAAACTTTATGGTGAACATCAAATGCTTTTTCTATGGCTGGCAATAGATTTTCTTTGCAAGAGACTTTGCTCATACCGATTGATGAGCCTCCTTCTGAGGGTTTTACAAACAATGGGAAGGAAATTGTTTCTGATATTTTGTCTAAATCTAATTTTTCATCTTTAAAAACACTTGTATTCTTTGCTACGTTCACTATATCAAAACTTCTTACAAGTGCATTGCAGACTTCTTTATCAAAAGTGATAGTAGAAACAAGTGCAGAGCAGGTTGTGTAAGGAAGATTGAGCATATCAAAGTATCCTTGTAGCAATCCGTTTTCACCAGGTGTACCATGAACAATAATCAATGCTCCAAAGAAAGTGATTTTTTCTCCATTCAAGGTAAGCGAAAAGTCATTTCTATCTATTTCTATGCGTTTGTCTTCGTGCAAATAGTACCACGATGATTTTTCTATCACAATGGTGTAAACATTATACTTTTCTCTATCTATATTTTGTGCGATTTGTCCTGCGGAACGAATAGATATTTCATATTCTCCTGAGTATCCGCCTGCTACAAGTGCTATATTTTTTTTCATATTTTAGGTTTATTATTTTAATTCTGCTTTTCTAATTGAGATTTCATATCTAAAAGCATCGCTTTCATTTCATTTAAGGTTGCTGTTAGTTCATAAGTTGGATCTAAGTATTGCTGAGAGCCTGTTTTCAAGACTTTTTTAACACCATCTAATGAATAACCACAATCTCTTGTAAAATAAAGAATTTTTTTCAGAAAATCAATATCCTTTTCTGTGTATCTCCTTATTCCAGAACTTGTTCTGTGTGGTTTTAAGTTGCTAAATTCTTTTTCCCAATAGCGTAGTGTTGAAGCAGGAAGCTCCAACATCTCAGCAACTTCGTTAATTGTATAAAATAACTTATCTTTCATTTTACAAAATTAAGGATTATTTTTCACTATAACGCAGAATGATAAAAATATTTCAAAGAAATCTTTTATTTTTTCTTTCATTTATTTTATTATTTCTTTGAAATATTTTTAGGAAAACAAAAAAAAGAGACAATCTCTTGTCTCTTTTCATTTATAATTAACATTGAATTATTAGTGTCTAACAACTAATTTCTTTGTTGAAATAGTAACTCCATCAGCAATTATAGAGTAAAAATAAACTCCGTTAGGCAATTCTGCTGTGTTTATGTTCATTACTGATTTTACTCCTACTTTTGCAGGAATTGTTTTAACGGTTTTGCCTACCATATTGCGAACTGAAATTTCTGCATTAGAGTAATTTGCAGGGATTGAATAAGAAACTTTTACATTATTAACGGCTGGATTTGGATACGCACTCAAAGAAAGATTTGTTGCTTTGGCTTGTTCTAATCCTACTTCGTCATAGTATTTTACATAAAAGCTTTCTAATGTTTCATATTCACCTTCGGTTGCAGAAGCTTTCATTATGTTTACTTTTATAATAACTGTGTTTGTGTTTGCTGGGTAATAGGCAATGTCAAACTCAGTAAATTCTTCATTTGGATTGAGTGTAACAGGCCCTGCAAAGTTTCCTTCTGTGCAATTACCAAAACACATCAAAAATTCTCTGCCTTCTTCTCCAAATGTTTGCTCATAACCGATGTAAGTATCAATTGGACTTTCTGTTATGTTGGTTAAAAAGAAGAATGCCTTAGATTCTTCTCCTGGAACGACTTCTATTCTCAAAGTATCATTAGAAACATATTCTTCTCCTTGATATGTCATTCTGAAACTTTGTTGTGCACTTACTCCAAGCACAATAAATAGCATTGCAATAAATAAATACGTTTTTTTCATATTGATTCTGGTTTTTATTTGTTTAACAATTTATAATTCTATTTCGTTTACTTGTAAGACTTCTCCTGTTGCATTATCTGTTATCATTACAACAACTGCACAATTCTCTTTCACCCATTTGTCAGAGCCTGTAATCAAATAATTTTTCTCTATTACATCTCCTTGTTTGAAAGAATTAGCAAGCGGCATATCCTTTAACGGATTTTCTCTCAATACATGCTTGAAAGTATATTGTTGAAGAACACTTGCAACGTTTTGAATACCTTCTATTCCACTTTCAGTAACATATAAAGTCAAAGAAAGTTCATAGTTAATAGCAGATAAAACATCTATTTTTGCACTTACCAATATGTTTTTACCTTCAAGAATTTCTGCTCCTAATGAAATATTGAAATTATGTGAGGTTGATGCCATTTTTTCTGCTATTTTCGCAGCCCATTCTTCCACATTTTTATTATAAGGAGCTTGTCTATTTATCAATATTGCAGGTTGGTCTTGGACTTTAAAAGTTTGCTTCAATTCATCTCCGTAAGGTGTGCGAAAATCCAAATTATTATTTTCATGAGTTGGACTTGCCAAACGACCTGTGTGCACTGCACTAACCACAAGTCTCTCTCCGTATTTTCCCATCTCTGCTTCCAATGCTTCTGTTCCTTTTGGACAATTTGGACAATTCCAAGCAGTAAAGTCTTCTACTAAAATAGCTTGTTCGGATTGTTGTTTTGTAATAGGAGTTGTTAAATCTGTTTCTCCTATGATTGGTATCAATCTTTCATTTTCATCATAATTTTCACAAGATGCAAAAAGCAAAGAACCTATTACCAATATTGTGTTAAATATCTTTCTCATTTCTATTTCTTATTAAAAACTACTTGTTATTGTCATAAATAAACCGTTAGAAGCAGGCACTTCTCTACATACACCTCCTATACAAATGATACCACTTCTTTGTTTTCCATAACTCAACGATATTCTTGTTGTTTTGTATGTTGAACCTAATGATACGCTATAATAATGTGTTTTATCTCCTACTTCATTTCCGTAATTCCATTGGTCAGATAATGCAAAGAACCATTTTCCTGCAAAATTATATTCAGCAGTTGCTTGTAACCAATCGCCTGTTGCCCATTCTCCATAATTAGCTTCTGTTAACAACCATTGAACTTCGCCTCTTATAGAGTGCTTTTTAGAAATTTTATATGTAGCATCAGCAACAAATATGTTTGCTACAAGGTCTTCACTCTCAGGGTGACCAAATGCAATTGGGTTAAAAAATTGGTTAGAGTACATAAAATTCAATTTTAAGTCTCTACTAACTTTTTTACCGATTTCAAAATTGATTTCTTGGAAATATAATTCATCGCCAACCTTAAAGAAATTTGAGGTATATCCATCTGTACCCATTTGATTCAAAGCATAACCTTCTATTGGTTGTTGATCAATTGAGTGAACTCTTGAATAATTAAGTTTTAACTCTGTTCCGTATTTACCTCCTAATAAAGTGTTCTTTTTTATCTTGTACATAATGTCGGCTTGTATTCCCATTTCGCCATTAACTTGTGTTGCGTAAGGATACATTGCCATAAGAGAATACGCATGCTGACGAGTAATTGCAGGAAGGTAATTAACATTTAACATATTTCCTGTTTCGCTTCTTTTAGATTTGAAGCTCATATTGTCAATACGCTTTGCTTCAAGAGAAATCCCTAATCCCTTTACAGAATACGAAGCTTTCAATAACAAAGCGTTACCTGGCTTGTAAATATATCCATTTACAGCGTTAGGATCTTGTCCTTTGTAAGCATATTCTCCTGATAGGAAAAAGGCTTTGTGAGAAAGGTCAAAACGAGCAGCCATCGCACCAACATTTTCTGGTATAAGCATCTTATACATTTGGTCATTCAATGTTATGTATTTAGGATTTGCTTGCTCATAAACCGAAACAAAACTTCCTCCAAAGGTAAAGCGAGTTACGGAATTGTTAAGTTTTGTTATCAAATCATTCAAAGAAACTTCTGCATCAATTCCTCTGATCAGTCCATTATTGTTTTCCCAAATATCTTCCCAATAATATCTTTGTTTTCCAATAACTCCCTTGATTGCAACGCCATTTACTGGTTTTGCTACAATTCTTAATCCGTCCATTGCATTGTCTAAGCCCAAGTTTCTTTCTTCGTATGAACGGAATATCAAGCCATTTCCAAATTGTTCGTAGTAATTACCAACTGTTACTTCCAAATAATCTTTTTTATATGAAGCATAACGATATGGAATGCCTGCTCCTTTGTATTGAGCGTCAAATCCAAGTATTGGATTAAGGTATGATTCAAATCTTAAACCAGCAGAGAAATCTCCACTTGTGTAATTGATATTTGCAAAGGCGTTACTCAAAAGTCTTTCATAAACTTTTTCTGCCCCAATTATACTATCTTCTTTTGAGGCTTGAATATCCATTTGAAAATTCCCTGTTACCTTTCCTCCTAATATGCTTTGGGCATAAGAAGACAAAGAAAACAAGGATAGAAATAAAATTACTGATATTTTTTTCATCTAATTATTATTTTTCTTCTGCGATAACTTTACGTATTGCTTCAATCAATCCTTCTTCATCGCCAGGAGCGTAACCTACGTGTTGCCAAACTATTTCTCCTTTGCCGTTTACAACAAATGTATGAGGAGGATTATTTACTCCCATTGCTCTTTTAAATTCACTATTTACGTCTAACAAGATTTCATACTCCCATTCAGAAGTATTTACCAAAGGTTGAACTTTTGCTTGTGTACGACTGTCATCTATTGACACTGCAAAAATTTTCATACCTGTTTCTTCTTGCCATTCTTCATAAAGTTCGGCAAACGTACTTAACTCCATTAAACAAGGTTTACACCAAGTTGCCCAAAAACATATTGCAAATGGTTTTCCATCATTGCTGATTTCTTTTGTGTTTATTGCTTTTCCATCAAGAGTTTTTAAATCTACACTTGGAAGTGTTTGTTGTGCATATATCATCAATGAACATATTGAAGCTATTGCAAATAAAATCATCTTTTTCATATTCGAACGTTTTTGTTAATTATTTCTTTCTATCAATGTTTCTACTAATTGTTCCAATACTTCTCTGTATTGATTTTCTGGCAAGTGTTTTAAAATTTCCTTTGCCTTATTACTATAATATTTTACTTGTTCTTCTGTCTTTTTTAGACTACCTGACTCTGCTATATCCATGACAAATTTCAATACTTCTTCATCAGACTTGTCTTTTTGTTTGACAAAATTTATTGCATTTAGTTTAACACTTTCTTCTAATTGTTCAATATAATCCAAAATCGGCAAGGTAAATTTGCATTCCTTTATATCGTTTCCGAATTTCTTCCCACTGGTTTGAGAAATAGCGAAATCCAAAATATCGTCCTTGATTTGAAATGCTCTTCCTAATAATCTACCAAATTCTTCTGCATAAAGGGTGTAGTCTTTGTCGGTTTGGGCGGTTTTTGCTCCGATATAAGCCGAAGCGCCTAATAAAGAAGAGGTTTTAAAGTCTATTACATTAAAATAAGATTGTCGAGAAATATCTCCTTTCTCCAAAATATCTTTTTGTAACAACTCTCCCATTGGCAATTCGCGTGCTATTTTGGAATAAATTGGCAAAAGCTCAAAATCTTCCTTTGTATGAATTAGTTGAAGAGACTTTCCGAAAAGATAATCTCCATATAATATTGCAGCATTATTGCCCCAGCACGCATTTATTGTTGGTTGATTTCTTCTTAAATCGCTATTATCTAACACATCATCGTGAGCAAGCGAAGCGGTATGAAGCAATTCTACAATAATTGCTGAACGAAAAGTAGAATCGCTAACACCCCCACAAGCCTTTGCCACTAATAAAGTAATAAGTGGACGTATTTTTTTACTTTTTTGAGAAAGAGAATAAGACAATATATCAGAAAGCGTTGCTATATCACTCTCTTTGCACTCTTGATACATCTTTTCAAAAGTGTTTAGTTCGTTTTCTATAAATTTTGCTATGTCTTTTATCTCCATTCCCCTTGAAAAAACTAAACGTTTTAACGTGCAAATATACAAAAAATATAGAAAACCCATAATTTTTCTTTGTTTTAGAAAAATATTTCTTTGATTTATTTTATTTTTTCTTTGATTTATTTTATTTTTTCTTTGAAATATTTTCTAATTTTGCACACTCACTTTTTTTGATTTAAAACAATGAAAAAGTTAAAGGTTTGGATGCAAAACGCAAGAAAGGCTTCATTGGCTCAAAGTATGCTACCTGCTATTCTTGCTGTAGTTATTGCAATAAATGAAGCAGAGTTTAATATTTTTCTTGCCATTTTAGCAGTCTTAGGTGTTGTTTCGGCTCACTTAGGAATGAATTTGGCTGATGATTTCTTTGATTACAAAGTAAATACAGCCGAAAGCAGAAAAGAACTCTCACGTCAAGGAATCAGAGCAAGGATTGTAAAATATCCTTATCTTACATCTAATGAATCAACTCTTCAAGATTTGGAGAAGGCTATTGTGCTTTTTCTTCTTTTTGCAGCAATAATGGGAGGAATTATTTTGACTGTAAGATTTAATTGGTTGATAGTCCTTATTGCTTTCTTAACTTCATTCTTAGGAATTTCTTATTCAGGATTCCCTTTTAAGTTTTCTTACATCGGACTTGGGGAATTAGTTATAGGAATCATTTTTGGACCACTTTTAATGATGGGAGTATATATCGCAAGTGCAAATAGATTAGACTCTTCCGTTGTTTTAGCCTCAATTCCCGTTGGTTTGTTAGTTGTAAACATTCTTTTCACTCACAGTTTCATTGATAAAAAAGCCGATGAGAGTGCAAACAAGATGACTTTTGCAAGATTGCTAAAAACAAACAAAGCAAATCTAACTGCAAGTGTGTTATTTAATTTTATTCCTTACTTAATTATTGTTGCAGGTGTAGTTTTAAAATATTTACATCCACTATATCTTTTAATTTTTCTTGTTTTGCCAAGGAGCATTTGGTTGATAAAAAGTTTATTTGACTTTGCAAAATCAGAGAATGCAAACGTTGCAAAACCACCCAAGTATATGGGAAATATGGGAAATTGGGAAAAGTTTCAAATAGCAGGTGTCGATTGGTTTATGGCACGTTGGCTTGGTGCGAGAAACATACTTTCGTTATTTTGTATAGTAATAATTTTAGTTAATATCATATTATGGTTAAGCAAATGTTTTATTTAGCCAAATGGTTTTTTGGTGCTAAATTTTTTAATCAAAGAAAACCTCTTCAAAGTGTAATATTCATATCTGATAAATGTAATCTTGCATGTAAGCATTGCAACGTTTACAACTACGAAAATCCGAATATAAAAACCTATGAGCAAATAAAAGAAGAGTTAATCTATTGTTATGAACAAGGATCTCGTTTTATAGATTTTGAAGGTGGTGAACCATTTATCTGGGAAGATGGAGAAAAACGCGTAGATGACCTTATAGATTTAGCAAAGTCGATAGGCTTTTATTCCTGCACTATAACAACAAATGCACAAAGACCTTTTGTTAATTCAAAAGCAGATAGCATTTGGGTAAGCCTTGACGGAGTTGGAGAATATCACGAAAAAATTAGAGGAAAAGGCACTTTTGCAAATTTAGAAAAGAATATTGCTACATGTAATCACAAGGCTTTGAGTGTAAATATGGCAATAAATACTCTAAACTATGAAGCAGTTGCCAAAACAATAGAATATGTAAAAAATAGTCCTTATATAAAATCCATTTCTTTGAATTTCCACACTCCTTTTGAAGGAACAGAATATCTTGCCTTAGAAATGGAAAAAAGACAAGAAATAATTGATATGATTATTTCCTACAAGAAAAAAGGTTATCCAATTATGAATTCCGTTGCTGGATTGAAGAAAATGAAAAAATTAGATTTTACTCCTCAATGTTGGGTAACAAATTTCATATTTTCTGATGGAGTAAAAACACCTCAATGTATAGGAAAAGAACAAGGAGTTTGCGATAAGTGTGGTTTTTGTATGGCAGGAGAAATGAACGCAGTTTTCAATTTCCATCCAAGTACTATTTTTGCAGGACTTAAATTAAGATTATAATATGATTAAACGCCCAATTATTATCCCTCTTATCTTTTTGATTATTGGGATAATAATTGTGGATAGTTTTGTCCCTGTTTTCTTTGTCAATGATCATTATTCCTCTCATTTTGACAAAGCTGAGTCTTTTCGTTATTTAATTACCGATAACTATAAGCCAAAAAAGAATTGGAGCGTCTACGAAGCGAAAGTCATTGAATATTTTGACGGGAACGCTTGGAAAAAGACTCATGGCAAAGTTTTGCTAAATTTTCCAAAAGAAGAAATTTGCTTAAACTATGGAGATGTAGTTGAAAGCAAAGAAAAAATGGTAAGAATCAAAAACTTTGAAGATTTAGACTTTGATTACCAAAAATATATGAATCACAAACGATTGTATCACAACGTTTACTGCAAGAATTTCAAAGTAATAAATCACAATCAAGGAAACAAAATAATCAAATGGGCAAAAAATGCAAATCAAAGTCTTAAAAACAGAATAGAATCTTCTAAATTGTCTGAGAAAAATGCAAACCTTGCTACTTCTTTGTTGCTTGGAGACAAATCAAAACTTGATATAGATGTAAGAAATAGTTTCTCTGCAACAGGAATTGCTCATATACTTTGTGTTTCTGGTCTTCACATAGGTCTAATTCTTGGTTTCATTCAGTTAATTACTAAATTCATTTGTCTTTTTGGACTAAGATTTTATTATTTTAGGCAAATACTATTAGTTATCATTGCTTGGGCTATCGCGTTAATTATTGGCTGTAATCCTTCTGCTTTAAGAGTTGCTTTAATGTTTACAATATTTTCGCTTTCCAAGTTTTTGCCACTGCAAACCAATCCTTTAAATACTCTTTACTGCACCGCATTTTTCTTATTGATTGCAGACCCGTTACTTTTGTTTGATATAAGTTTTCAACTCTCATTTTTAGCAGTTTTAGGTATATTAGTAGGTGTACCTTTGATTGAAAAACTTTTCTCAAAACATAAAATCAAATCTTATTTCAAACCAATAATTAAAAATGCGACTATAAGCCTTTCGGCACAAGTCTTTACAACTCCTATTATTATTTATAAATTTAAGACTTTCCCTATTTTATTTCTACTTACCAACGTTATAGTTGTACCTTTCCTTGCTTTTTTATTGATAAGCATTATAATTTTAGTTGCGTTTGTAGATATATCTTTCATAAACGCTATTCTATCTTTTGTTGTTGAGATAGAGTTAGATATTTTGATAGGAATCGCAAAATTTGTTGAGATTTTAACTAAGGCAATAACTATTTAAATAATTCAAGTTTCGATTTTGAATAAGTATAGTAAACATCTCTTCCGTTGAGTGTTGCTTCTTCCGACATTCCCGGGTAAATTACCACAAGAGGAGTTTCAAAACTGAAAATTATTCTATCAGATACTTTAACAATTGATACAAATGGCAAAATACTATTATAATTCATTCTACCATTTTCGTCTTTTGTGTATGCGGCTACGGATAATTCTCCTAAATATTGGTAATTACCATTTTTAATTGAAACAACATCGCAACCAATGCTATAATCCACTTTTTTATCTAAAAGCAAAATAAATGTTTTCAACTTAGAATTATAATAGACCTTTGGAGTTAAAACAACATCTTGCTCACTTGACTCGTATTTATTACCACAAATTTCTAATTTACTATTATTTATTTGTTTTATTCTAAGAGTGTCTTTTTTAATTGTGTAGATTTTTTCTGTATCGCTTGATAATTGTTGATTTAAATCCACTACTTCATAGCTATATTGAGCAAATGCATTTATACTACAAAAAATGCAAATCAAAAAACTTAGTGCTAATTTTTTCATTATCTTCTTGGTTTTAATAAAGTACCATCTACATCATATATTTCTATGCCTTGTGGAGTACCATCTGAAAGAAAATATTCCCATTTGCCTATTTTTACTCCCATTTTGTATTGTCCTTTAATCAAAGTGCCACCTTCTTTTGTGAAAACTTGATAAATGCTATCTTGCATACCATCTTTGTAATAGTGAATAGAGTTTACTTGTCCGTTTTCATACCAAGAAATACTTTCCCCTTGCGGAATATTTCCTATTGTATTGATTTTTTGGCAAATTGAGAAGTCTTCAAAAAATTTATAAAAGACTTCTCCTTTTGATTTTCTTACTTGTATATCACAAAGACCATTATCTTCTGCAAAATGTAAAAATAAGACTTTATCTTCTGAACTTACTATTTCTTTTCCTTTGTTATCATAAACCACCCAGCCTTCTCCTGTTTCTGAGCCTGTAAAATCTGCTGATGCAAACTTATTTCCTGTTGAGAAATAGAAATTCCATTTCCCTGTTTTATTTCCTTCTTTATCAAATTTACCTTCTAATCTTTTTTGTTTATTGTCATAGTAGCGTATTTCTTCAACTTTTATCTTTTTCCCATTATTTTCTTTGAATAAATAGACTAATTTAGCCTCTCCATTATCGTATTTTTCTACTATTTCTTCTTTTGTACAAGAGATAAACAAGAAGAAAATTCCTAAAAGATAGATTAAATTCTTTTTCATCATCACCTAAAAGTTTATTTTTTGGCAAAGGTACAACAAATGCAAAAAAAAATATCAAAAATTAAAACTTTTCTTAATTTTTTATTGTTATTTGAAAGAATGATGTATCTTTGCAAAAGTTTTAAACCTTAAATAGTAAAAAAATGGCTTACAAAATTACTGACAGTTGTGCTGCTTGTGGCACTTGTATTGATGAATGTCCAGTAGGAGCAATCTCTGAAGGAGACATCTACGTAATAGATGGTGAAAAATGCGTTAGTTGCGGAACATGTGCTGACGTTTGCCCTATGGAAGCAATTCAACCTGAAGATTAATTCTTACAGAGAGAAATTGGAAAAGCCCTATGAGATTTTCATAGGGCTTTTTTTGAAGTATTTAATAAGACATATATTTATGGATACATTGAATTTATGTAATCAAATAGCAAAAAAATCTTCTTTGCTTAATTCTATTGTAAATAACACAAAGGAAGCTTTCCTTATTTTCAGCAAAACAGCAGAAGAAATAATAAAAGAAATGCAAAAAACATCTCCTGAAACAAAGTTTGTATTTCAAAACAAATCGGAATTAGAGTTTGAAATACGTTTTGGCGAAGATATTTTGATTTTTACAATGCATACAAATGTGTTTGAGTTTTCTCGACAACACGAAGTAATGAAACTCCCTTATGTAACACAAGACAAAGAACGTTCTTTCTGCGGAATGATAAATATTTACAACTTTTTATCTGATTCTTTCGACTATGACAGAGATTACGACATAGGATATTTGATAGGAAGAGTGTTTATCAATAAGGAAAATCATTATTTCATAGAAGGCAAAAGAGAAGTTGGTTTATTGTATTCAAACTTCAATACATCTATCATAAATAAGGAGTCAATTAGTAGCATAATTCTCTCTTCAATGGAGTATGCAAACAATTTTGATCTATTAGTTCCGCCTTTTGATGAGGTAAAAACGATAAGTGTTGGCGAAATGAAGCTAAATTCTTCTTCAAAACGCATAATTACTGCAAAAAGATTAGGCTTTGAATTTCAACAAGATAGAGAATAATCAAAGAAAAAATTAAAAAAAAACAAA
>DEPQ01000048.1 GCA_002358855.1 Bacteroidales bacterium UBA3388 | reverse complement strand
CATGGAACTCCTAAAAAATATGAGCAAAATATAATCAATAGATTTAAAAATAGTGATAAGCCAGAAATTATAATAGTTGTAGATAAATTATTGACAGGATTTGATGAGCCTAAAAATACGGTGTTATACCTTGATAGAAAACTTAAAGATCATACATTATTGCAAGCTATTGCAAGAGTAAATCGCGTGTGCGATGATAAAGACTTTGGCTATATTGTAGATTATTATGGAGTTTTTTGTAATTTGCAAGATGCGTTGGAGATATATACAGAATTTGATAAAGAAGATATTGATGGAACATATACCAATATAGCAGACGAAGTTGCTAAGTTATCACAGCGTCATAGTGATGTTTGGGATATTTTCAAATCTATTAAAAATAATAATGATTTAGAGGCTTACGGAGAAGTATTACGATTAGATGATATACGAAATACTTTTTATGAAAAATTAACTGATTATACTCGCAATTTGAAAATAGCTCTTTCTTCAGTAGATTTTTATAAAACAACTTCACAAGAACAGATAAATCGTTATAAAAGTGATTTGACTATGTTCCTTAAACTTCGTAGAGCGGTTCAAGAAAGATATTCAGATACGATTTGTTTTTCTCAGTATGAAGGACAAATTCAAAAACTTATAGATATTCATATTGAAAGTGGAGAAGTACAAGTGATTACTGATTTGGTTAATATATTTGATAAAGAGAAGTTTTCCGAAGAGGTAGAGAAAATTGTAGGTAAAGTAGCAAAGGCTGATACGATTGCATCGCGAACAGCGAAATATATAACAGAGAGTATGGATACAGATCCTGCTTTCTTTAAAAAATTCTCTAAAATGTTAGAAGAAACTATTGAAGAGTATAAGCAAGGTCGTATAAGTGAAGCTGAATATTTGCAACGAGCAGAAGATATTATGCAAAAGGTATTAAATCATACAGATAGTGAAATACCAGAATCTTTGCAAAATAATAATGTTGGTAGGGCATATTTTGGTTTAGTATTAGAGGTTTATAAAAGAATCTGCAAAAATGTTGAAGGATTTGATTTGACAAATATCGCTTTAATAACAGCAAATAAGATAGATGAAATTATTAATGGGCATATTATTGTAGATTGTTTTTCTAATGATAGACTTATAGGAACTATGAAGTTAGAATTAGAGGATTATCTGATTGATGTGATAAAAAAAGAATATGGTGTTCCATTATCTTTTGAAGATATAGATTATATTATAGATAATGCTGTGGATGTTGCTTCAAAATGGTTTCGCTAATGGAGAATAAAATTATATTTGGTTCACACGAAATAGAATACAGATTGAAATATTCGAATCGTAAAACGCTTGGAATAAAGGTCTATCCTTATGGCAATGTTGAGGTGTTGGCTCCAATTGATGCAAAAATAGAGGTAGTAGAACAACGTCTGTTGAAAAGAGCGCAATGGATTTTAAAACAACAGCGTTATTTTAAAGAATTAGGAGAACGTTCACCTGAAAAAAAGTTTATTAGTGGAGAATCTCATTATTATCTTGGTCGTCAATTCTTATTGCGAATTGAAGAGGGAAAGCCTAATAGCGTACGATATAAAGGAAGATATTTTGAAATAGTATGTTCTCCTAAAAGTAAGGCGAAAGAATTGATGAAAGAATGGTATAAACAACATGCTAAGAATAAGTTTGTTGAGTATGCTGAACCAATTATTGCACGTTTTTCTAAATATGGAGTAAAACCATCATCTTTATATATTCAGGAAATGAAAAATAGATGGGGAAGTTGTACTCCTAAGGGGAAAATAATTCTCAATACACGATTGATAATGGCCCCTCGACCTTGCATTGAGTATGTTATTACCCATGAATTATGCCATTTGATATATCCAAATCATACAAACTCATTTTGGGAATTATTGCAAAAGGAAATGCCAGATTGGGAAAGGTGGAAAAATAAGTTAGAAATTTTTATGTTATAAGTGCAAAATAATAGTAAATATATTCCCCTTCTTCTTTTTTTCTTTGCGAGCAAATATCCGTAAGTGGTTAGATCTAATTCTGCAAAATTTTTTCTTTGTTTCGCAAAATTATTTCTTTGTTTTATTTTTCTGAAATCAAGAGTTAGAAAGACTATTTTTATCAATTACAAAAATACGTTATCTTCGCAACTATTTACATCATTAAATCTGTGGTTTAGTGAATGAGTATTTGAAGTTGAACCGTTAGAAAATGTCCATAATGAAGTTGTTGAATTTAAACTTTCGTCTCTAAGTGCTAAGGTTGGGTCATTTACATCCACATAGCATGGAGAATATGATATTACTGGTGTTGGATATGGTAATATTGTTACTGAGACTATACGTTCTATAAAGCAACCTGTCATAGCCACCATTGTATAAGTAGTACTTTCTGCTGGCGTTATAGTTACTGGAGAAGTTGATTGGTTTTTAACTATCTTTTTCATACTCTGCTCAAAATATTACACTTTACAGATATATTTTTTTGAAGACAAAGTGTTTTTAATATTTATTATGAGCAGAAAAGGATTTTTTTAGAAAAACAATCCTGCTATGTGATAGGTTGCAAAAGCGAGTATCCACGCTACTACAGTTGTGTAGGTAACAACAAATATTGCCCATTTGAGTTTTGCTTCTTTTTTGACGGCAGCAAAGACAGCTGTACATGGGAAATAAATGAGAACAAATACAAGAAAAGACAGAGCAGTTGGTTGAGATAGGTAAAAAGTGCTTGTAGAATAAAGCACTCCAAGGGTAGAGATAATGATTTCTTTGGCAGCAACGCCTGTGATAAGAGAGACTGATAGTTTCCAATCTAATCCTATTGGTGTCATTACAGGTTCTATGATTTTGCCTGCTGTTGCTATGTAACTTTGTTCTATGTTATTGGTGTCTTGTTGTGGAAAATACATTAACAACCACATTGCTATGGAAGCAATCAGGACTATTCCTGCCATTTTTTTGAGGTATTCGCCTGCATTTTCGCATATTGTTTTTATCACTGCTTTTGCTTGTGGTACTCGATATTCTTGTAGGGTTAGAGAATATGGTACGTGATTGTTATGGTTGAAGGTTTTTTTGAAAAGTAATGCAAAAAATATTGCAAGAAGCACTCCTAATAGGTAGAGGAGTAGCATTACAAGTGTTGAGTGTTCGGGAAAGAAAGTGCCTGCTATTATGATGTATACAGGTAAACGTGCTGAGCAGGACATAAAGGGAATGATGAGCATTGTAACTAATCTATCTCTTTTGTCTTCAATAAATTTAGTGGACATTATTGCAGGGACATTGCAACCAAATCCCATAATAAGTGGCGCAAAACTTTTACCGTGTAGTCCTATTGCATGCATAAATTTATCCATCAACTGCGATGCTCTTGACATATATCCACTTTCTTCCATTAAGGAGATGCAGAGAAATAAAATCAATATGTTTGGCAGAAAGACTATTACTCCTCCTACGCCTCCTATTATGCCTTGTACTACCAAATCGTTGAAGAATCCTTGTGGAATTGATTTTTGAGCAAATTCTGCTAAATAATCAACTCCCTTTTCCATTAACTCCATTGGATAGTTACCTATTGAGAAGGTGAGAAAGAAAGTTATTCCTATTATCAATAGGAATATAATATATCCTAAAAAAGGATGAAGGAGTATTTTATCTAATTTTTCAGTTTGATTTTGCGTCATAAATTTTAATAAGTGAATGTTGCAATTCCTATTTCTCTTACTCTTTCTGCATATTGTTCGAGTTCGGGAATTAAAAGTTTTTCAAGATTTTTTTCAGGTGTTTCTCTATCTATTGAGTATAGCATAACAGATTTTGGTTTTATTTGTTTGACTATTTCCAACCAAGCAGTAAATTCTTCTTGTGAGGTGTTGTCTATTTTTTCTCCGTTATGTTCTCCTCTAAGTAATAGGGTTTGAACAATGCACTTGCTACCAAATTCTATTAGTTTTTGTTTTATAGTGTCAAAAGTGCAACTTACAGGTTCGTTAATTAGTTTGTACATTCTCTCTGTTCCTGCGTCTATTTTTAGAATCGGGTTGTCTATTAGTTGTAATGCTTTGAATACGTCTTCTCTTACAAGATTTGTTGAGTTTGAGAGAATTGTAATTTTTGCTTGTGGACAAAATTCGTTTCTTATTTCTATTACATCTTCTACAATACCTAATATATCGGGGTGAAGAGTTGGTTCTCCGTTGCCTGAAAATGTTATTGAGTCTATTGTTGAGTTAAATTCTGCTGTACTTTCTGATAATTTCTTGTAGAGTGCTTGTTTTATGTCTTCTCTCTTGTTTAGTGGTACTTGTATTGAAGTGTCTATTTTATTCCAACCACATTCACAGTATATGCAATTAAAGCTACAATATTTCTTCTCGGTTGGCAGTACATTTACTCCTAAACTAACTCCTAATCTTCTTGATTTTATTGGTCCAAATACTATTTCTTCAAATAACATATCTAATTTAATTTTAGAAAACTGAAACGTTGATGTATTTTTTAGGATTTTCTTTTATATCTTCTATTAGTTTGTTTAGATTTTTAGCACTATTGTCTAAACTCTTATATAGTTCTTCATCGTTTATAAGTAGTCCTACGTTTCCTTTGCCTTTTTCTATCACACCTAAAACAGAGTTAAGTCTTTCTATGCTTTTTCCTGTTTCTATAAGTGTTGAACCGATATTTGCTTTTGCGGCAGAATCCACTATATTATCAACGTTTTGAATTATATTTGTTAATTTTTGGTTATTATCTTTTAGATTTGAGGTAATGCTTTCGGTGTTTTCTATGATTTTTGCGAGTTTTGTTTTTTCACTACTCATCAAATTATCTAAGTTTGTGGTAATATTTCCAAGTCTTTCAGTAGTTGTTTCTATGTTTGCAATGGTGTTTTGAAGTGAGTTTTGATTTTGGATATTCAATATGTTGTTCAAACTTGACAAAATGCTATCTAAATTATTCATCATAGGCGAAATACTTGCTCCAAGGTTGTCAAGCATTCCTAATTCTTTATCACTTTTTATTGTGTCACCATCACTTATTATTTTTGATGAGTTGCCAAGTTGAAGTTTCAATGCTTTTGAACCAAGCAAATCTGAAGAAAACAAAAGTATCTTGCTATCCTCAGGGATTTTTATGTCGCTACGAACAGTGAAAGCAACAACAAAATTGTCTGCTCTTTCGTTGGTTGTTGTTATCTCTTTTACATATCCAACTCTTAGTCCATTTATAAAGACGTTGCTGCTAACAAGCATTCCGCTAACGTCATTATAAGTTGCGTAATAGACGTTTTCTTTTTGAAAAATATCGCTTCCTTTTAGAAATTTTATACCAAAAAATAATATAACTAAGACTAATAGTCCAAATAATCCTACTTTAAATTCAGTTTTCATACCTCAGTTTTTAACTTTTTTCTTTCTCTAACGCTCTGACTTGCTCAAATGTTATGCGTTTGCCTTTATAAAATACAACGACAAAGGCATCTTTGTGTCCTAATCCTCTGACTTTCTGTACGTAATTAGATGCTTCTTTTTGTGTTGCAAACAATCCTGCACAATATTTCCAATAACCGTCAAATTCATAAGCCCAAACATCGTCTAATCCATCAAATGTTTTGTCTTTGGTTGAGATTTGATTTTTCATTGAAGCAAATTGCACGCGGTAAACAACATCTATTCCTGTTCCTTTTTCGTTTTCTTTTTTACGCTCTTGTTCTTTTTGTTTTTGTTCTTCTCTTTCTTTTTTCAAACGTTCTTGTTCTTTTTGTTTTGCCAAGAGTTGTGCTTCTTTTTCTTGTTTGTTTTTATCTAAAACATTTTTCGGAATAAGTTGTTCGGTAGTTGGAATAGATATTTTTACATTATCTTTGTGCATTTTATATTCACAAATTGCTTGGAATATAGATGCTGCAATTTCATATTGTCCATACTCACTCATAAGATAGAGTTCTTCTTCGGCATTGGAGATAAAACCTATTTCAACCAAAACTGAAGGCATTGCTGACTTCAATAATACTACGAAATTTGCTTGTTTTACTCCTCTGTTGATAATTGGTGTGTTTGATGTTAAGTGTTTTTGAATTTTATCTGCAAACCACAGACTTCCTTCCATATATGCGTTTTGGAAAAGGGAGAAAAGAATGTCGTTTTCAGGAGCATTAGGATCAAAACCATCGTAATTATCTCCGTAATTTGCCTCCAATAAAATATCTTTGTTCTCTTTCTTTGCTACTTCAAGGTTTTGTGCTGCTTTTGTAACCCCTAAGGCAAAGGTTTCGCTACCTTTTGGTGTTTTATTTGAAGAAGAATTGCAGTGAATAGAAATAAATAAATCAGCACTGATTTTATTTGCGATCTGACTTCTTTTATAAAGTTCTACATCTTTGTCAATTACGCGAGTATAATAAACCTCTACATCTTTCAAATGCTCTGTAACCATTTTACCTAACTTCAAACTAACCGCTAAGGTTATGTCTTTTTCTTTGCTTCTTGCACCTACCGCTCCTGGTTTATCACCTCCGTGTCCTGCGTCAATTACAATCTTATCAAATTTGTTGATTGAGCCCTCTTCTTGTGCATGACAAAACCAGGTGCTCAAAAGAATAATCAATGATAAATTGAAAATATTTTTAAAAACTCGTTCTTTATTCATTTATTCCGCCTAAATTATCTAAAAAAAGATTACTTTTGCAAATCGGTTACAAAAATACAAATTAAAATTAAAAAAATTGGGAAAAAAACGACACTTATACATTTTTTTAGTGTTTTTAGTGACATTTTTGTTGCTAAAACCTTTTTGTGCAGTGTCGCAAGATAGTATTCCGACTCAAAAAAAACATAAACCAACCCTTCAAGCAAAGGTAGATTATCAATCAAAAGACTCTATTACCTTTCTGTTTGATACAAAAGATGTCTTAATTTATAATGAAGCAAAGGTCAATTATCAAAAAATGGAGTTGCAAAGTGGATTTATGACTGTGAATTTTGATACCAAATTCCTTTTTTCAGAAGAGGTAAAAGACTCTTTGGCAAAAGAAAGACAATATCCTATTTTTAAAGAAGGTAGTCAGCAATATAATTCCAAACAATTAAAATATAATTTTGACACAAAACAAGGTCTAATCAGCAATGTATTTACAAAGGAAAGCGATGGTTATTTGCATGGAAAGAAAGTAAAGAAAGTTGATGATGAAACAATGTTTATTTCCTCAGGAATATTCACCACATGCGACAATGCGGAGCACCCTCACTTTGGAATAAATTTCTCAAAAGCAAAACTAATAACTGATGACAAAATAGTAACAGGACCTGCTTGGTTTTCAATTATGGAAATACCTCTTCCTGTTGGTTTACCCTTTGCTTACTTTCCTTTTACTGAATCTAAAAAATCAGGATTTCTTATGCCTTCGTATGGTTATGCAAAAAACCGTGGTTATTACCTAAGAAACATTGGTTGGTACTTTGCTATCAATGATTATATGGACCTTGCCCTACAAGGAGACATTTACACAAATCTTTCATACGCCCTAAACATAACCTCATCATACGTAAAACGTTATAAATACTCAGGTTCCATAGAATTTCGTTATGAAGACAATCACACAGGTCTAAGAAATACTCCAAGTTATAGTTCATCTAACGCATTCAAATTTCGTTGGTCGCACCGTCAAGACAGTAAAGCACACCCTAATCGTTCTTTTTCTGCAAACGTAAACTTGGTAAGTAGCAAATTTAATCAATACACAACAAATCTTTCCGACTATTTCAACAACACAACAACTTCTTCTATTGCTTTTTCAAGCAAATTAGGTTCGTATTGGAATATGATAGCAAATTTAGGTGAGAGTTACAACGTAAATACAGGTGCAATATCGTTGGAATTGCCCTCTGTGAGTCTTTCAACCACACAAATCTATCCTTTACGCAAAAAGAAAAAACAAGGAAAAAACAAATGGTACGAAGATATTTCTCTTTCTTACCGAGTAAATATGATAAATAAGATTGACACCTACGATACCTTACTTACATCTCCTGATATATTCAAATCGTTCCGCAACGGAATCATTCATTCTCTACCAATTCAAAGCAATGTTAAAGTTTTCAAACACCTAAATTGGACAAACAGCATAGATTACACAGAACGTTGGTATTCAAACAGCATAAGCAAAACCTATAATCCCGAAACAGACCTTATAGACAAAGATACAATTTATGGATTTATTGCAAACCGAAACGTAAACTTCAAAAGTAGTCTTAATACTCGCCTTTACGGAATGTTTATTTTCAAAAAAGGATTTATAAAAGCAATACGCCACGTTATCAATCCAAATATTTCCTTTACTTATACACCCGATTTTTCTGACCCTTCCTTAGGATTCTATGATTTTTACACCGACAAAGAAGGCAATCGCATATATTACTCTCGCACAGAAAACGGAATATATGGTTCTCCCGCACAAGGAGCATCGGGAATAGTTAATTTCTCTATTGGCAACAATTTAGAAATGAAAGTAAAGAACGCAAACGATACAATAACAGGCGAAAGAAAAATCGTTTTACTTGAAAACTTCACACTATCCTCAGGATATGACTTAGCAAAAGATAGTTTGAATTGGCAACCTCTAAGACTTTCGGCACGAACAACCCTTTTAAACAAATTATTACTTAACTATTCTGCTTCATATACCCCATACGTGCTTGATAGTTTAGGAAGATTAACAAATCAATTCTTATTTGACAAAGAAGGAAAGTTATTTAAAAGACAAAATTCACAATGGACACTAAACGTAAGTTGGCAATTCAATCCTAAAAAAGCACAACAACACAATCAAAACACACAAACGCAAGCAGATTACTCTCCAACAGAGTTAATGTATAGTCCTTTTGCAAATCCAAACGAGATTTTACCCGATTATGTTGATTTCTCAATTCCTTGGAACCTTTCTTTGGGTTTAAGTTACTCTCATTTATCTTCTTATATAGTAAGTATTGCAGGCTATCAAACCAATAAATCTGCCACATTCACAGCAAGAGGAGACGTAAACCTTACTTCAAAATGGAAAATCGGTTTTTCATCAGGTTATGACTTTATAAACAAAGATTTTACTTATACCTCCATAGATTTTTATCGCGACTTACATTGTTGGGAAATGAGAATGAATTGGGTTCCCTTTGGTCCGCGACAAGGATGGAACTTTTCCATATCAGTAAAAGCACCTATGCTTCAAGATTTGAAGTATGAAAAACGCAATGACTTCAGAAACAGAATGGCATATTAACAATAAAAATCAAAAACTTATGGCAAAAAAACACTTTTTTATGCTATTGTTAATCACAATAGTCTTTTGCTCATGCAAAACCGCATATCAACCAATAAAAGTCAAAGAACCCCCTCGTCCAAAAGGACAAACACACGTCATTGGCCTTGTCGCACCAAAAATTGACACCGTTCGCATAGGTATAATCGGGTTAGGAATGCGAGGAATCAGTGCAGTAGAACGCTTTATTCATATTCCGGGCGTAGAAATCAAAGCCCTTTGCGACATAAGAGGCGAATTAGTAGAAAATGCCAATAAAACGCTAATATCATCAGGTAAAAAACCAGCAGATTCGTATTCAGGAGACGAAAAACTCTGGAAAAAAGTTTGCGAAAGAGAAGACATAGACCTTATTTACGTAGTAACAGATTGGGAAAATCATGCAAACATCGGAGTTTACGCAATGCAACAAGGCAAACACGTTGCAATAGAAGTCCCTGCTGCAATGACCTTAGAAGAAATATGGGATTTAATCAACACAAGTGAACAAACCCGCAAACACTGCATACAATTAGAAAACTGTGTATATGATTTCTTTGAAATGACCACGCTAAATATGGCACAACAAGGACTTTTCGGAGAAATACTTCACGTAGAAGGCTCTTACATTCACTACTTAGAAGAATTTTGGCCATACTATTATAACAATTGGAGACTAAATTACAATAACGAACACCGAGGCGATGTCTATCCAACACATGGAATAGGGCCAGCATGCCAACTTCTCAACATTCATCGTGGAGATAGAATGAAAACCTTAGTATCTATGGATACCAAATCAGTAAACGGCAAAAAATTCGCAAAAAAATACGGAGTGAAAAACAAAGAACAAGAATTTCAAAACGCTGACCACACACTCTCGCTCATACAAACCGAAAACGGAAAAACACTTCACATTCAACATAACGTAATGACACCACGTCCATACAGCAGAATGTATCAACTAACCGGCACCGAAGGTTTTGCAAACAAATATCCAATTGAACAATATTGTTTTCAACCAGAGAATATAGATGCAAACATCATTCCTAATCACGAAGACCTAAACGTACATCGTGCAATCAGTGATGAAATAAAGGCAAAGCTAATGCAAACCTACAAACACCCTATCCACATTGAACTTGAAACAAAAGCAAAACAAGTTGGTGGACACGGAGGTATGGATTTCATTATGGATTGGCGACTAATCTATTGCTTACAAAATGGATTACCATTAGATATGGACGTTTATGACCTTGCAGAATGGTGTTCTATAATAGAACTCTCACGTCTATCAATCGAAAACGGCAATATGCCTGTAGAAATTCCTGATTTCACAAGAGGATATTGGAACTTACAAAAAGGATATAAACACGCCTTTGTAAAATAAATAAAAAAAGAGGAATGATTTTTTTTCATTCCTCTTTTTTGTTAAAACATAATTGCTATTCCACATCTTAATCTATGCTTATTGTTTCCTTGTTCAAAACCCCAAGCATTGTGTTGATATTCATAACCTATTCTTATTGAAAATCTCTTTATTTCCAATCCCACAGCAGGATTAACAAAAACTCTTACGCCTTCAACTTCCTCACTATTTACATGAGCATATCCTCCTGCTCTTATACCAACAAACGGACTTACAACGCTATTACAAAAACTATATTTCAAGTCTGCAAAAAGCGGAAGCAACACTCTCGGGTTAGAATCATACTCTGGCAAAAACTCTGCACTAAAACCAGAACCTCCTCCTAAGTATAATCCATTTCCAAAGCTATATCCGTGAGAAGTAAGAAAAGACCAAGTATCTTTTAACTTTGCAAAATTACTTCAATGTTGTGAATTAGATTTTTACGATTTTCTTCTCTTTTGGAATGTTTTTCCTTTTCTATTTTCAAGCAAAATTCACCTTAGGCAAATCTGCCCAATTCATTGGTTTTTTAGAACAATTTACTTTGCTTTTTTACTATAATTTTGCAACGTCAAAGAAAATAAGAACAAAAAACAAAGTATTTATGAGTAATTTAAAGTTAAAATCTACAAAGGTAGAAAAAAAGGTTACCGATACCTATAAAGCAATTGAAAACGGAGTTGTAAAAACTTATCAATCTATTGAAAATGCAGTAGTAGGTACTTATCAAAAAATAGAAGATGCTTTCGTTGATAAATTTCTTGAAGAAGATGAAGAAAGCATAGAAGAAAATGACAATAAACAAAATTAAGAAGATATGAAAAAGTTTTTTAAAATTGTGAGCATTGCAGCACTTATGAGTGCTATGACAAACAATGTTTTTGCACAAGAGCAAACAACAAAAGATGAAGATAAGCCTGGTTTTTTCAAACAAGCGTTTATCGATATGAAAGAGAGTGCTAAAAGACAGCGAGAAATTGATAAAGCTAATTTTAAAGCTCAAAAATTAGAAACAAAAGCCTTTTATCAAGAACAAAAAGCAAAAAACAATCCTGAAACAAGAAAAGGTATTCAAGAAAAAGAATATAAAGAACAAATGCAAAAGGCAAAAGCTCGTCAAGAAGCAGCAAAAGAAAGAATAGAAAAAGCGAAAAGCAAAAAGAAATAATGATTAGAAAAACTGTTGTTTTTGAAGAAAACATTCATCACACTTGTTTGACATTTGGATTGAAACGTAGTTTTGAGAAAATGCCTTTTCTTAATCGTAAAACATTAAATATTAAAGGCAACAATCGCTTAATTGACAACATAGTTTCTTTGCCTCCAATGATGCGAAAGATTGAAAAATCGCTTAACAAAAGAAAAAATCGCAATATTGTTGAGGTCTCTTATTTCAAAAACAAACTTAGTGTTGAATTTAATGAAGAGTTTTGCAATCAAGATGAAATCTCTGCTTTTTTAAACACTCTTATAAATGATTATTTGAGCTTTCGACATCCTTATATGCAAATAGATATATCAGAAAACAATGTTTGCGAATCACTTAGTGGACACATTGTTGCTCAAATAGATTAAATCAATATCGTCAATCTTTCTAATCTTTTAATGATTGACGATATTGTTTTGGACTTATGCCCTCAACCCTTTTGAAATACTTTCCAAAAACCGATTGAGAAGGAAAAAATAATTCATCGCTTATTTGTTGCACCGTCATAGAGGTAGAAGATAAGCAACTTTTTGCATATAAAACAACATATCTTTCAATCCATTGCAAAGCGGTTAAGCCTGTTTCTTGTTTAAGTAAAGAAGATAAATATTTATTTGATACACATAATTTATCGGCATAATAACCTATCTCTCTTTTGTCTTTGTAATTTTCCGATACAAGTGTAATAAATCTCTCGCACAATTCTTGTTGATAAGTCATTACTACCGTTTGCTTGCTTTGAGAATTTGAGTTATGAATATAATATCCTAATCCATAGTAATGAGCCGAAAATAAACATTTTATAATCTCTCTTCTATACGGATTATCCTTTTGCTTGATTACATTTTTTATCTGATTAAAGCAAGAAACATAAACTTCCAATACTTCTTGCGATATAGGGTGAAAATGATTTGTTTGAATAAATAATCTTTCTTGTAAACTAACCGGTAGGTTAAACGAATCGGTAAACTCCTTACTCATTATCATTGTAAAAGTCTTAAATTCCTCGTCATATTCCAACGATTCTAAGACTTGTCCCGGTAATAAAATAGCCATTGCAGGTGCTTGCAAAGAATATGCCTTTAAATCAACAAGACAAGACATTCTTCCCGATAGCACAACTATTTGAATAACCTTATCTATCTTTAAAGGAAATCGCAAATTCTTTAAATAATGTGCATCTTCTATCAATTCTATTTCTTTAAGCATAAGAATAGTTTTGTGCAAAAATATAAAAACTAAGAATTATTGCACAAAAAAAGTTCTCTTTTTGCGAAAAAAATAACAAAGAAAAAGAATATCTGACCAAGTCTTTGTTTTTAAAAAATAATTCTTTGCTTTTTTCAAAAAAAACAAAGAATTATTTTATTAAATCAAAGAATTATTTTTTGTTTTCTTATTTGTCTGAAAATGATTTCAATAAGTCTTCTGATACATTGATGATAAAATCACCCATTCTTTCAAGTTCGTTTACTATATCCATATAATAAACACTTGTTTGATAGTTCTTTTCGCCTGTTTCTATTGCTTCTATTTCTCTATCTCTGAGTTTGTTTCTTAAATCATTGATGTGATTCTCTGCATTATAGGCATTAGCAATGTTATCTATATTTCCTTTCTTAGCAATAAGGAGATTTTCTATCACAACCTCGTATGCCTTATCTACAAGTTCTACCATATCTTGTAATTTCTTTATGGTATCAAGCTCAAATGTCTTTTTGTGAGAATTTCTTCTTGAAAGAATACGTCCAATTGCATGAGCAGAATCTCCAAGTGACTCTAATTCTCCTATTATCTTATACATCGCTTTGATTCTCATAGAGGTTTGTGTGCTAATGCTTTCATTTGAAACACTATTCAAGAATGTCGCTATTTCATATTCTATTCTATCTGAAATTTCTTCGTACTTAACCAATTTTTTATTCAACTCTTCAAACTTATCAATATTGTTTTCTTCTATTGCTTGTTTAGCATAACCGAGTCCGTTGCGAGAAATTTGTGCAAAGTGAATAATTTCGTCTAATGCTTGTTCGCTTGCAAGTTCAGGAGTAGCAAGATAACCAGCTGAAATATATTTCAATCTAAATGGTTCTGCTTCTTTATTCTTCGCAGGTTTTATAATAAAAATCACAGCCTTTTCAATATATTTTACAAACCACACAAGAATAAGCGTATTTATTGTATTGAAAAGCGTATGCAACATAGAAAGTCCATATAAAGCAGAAGTACTTGGGTCGGTTACTCCAAAAGCATCTATAATCGCTTCTACAAGAGAAAGAAATGGCTTAAAGAAAATCAAAGCCCAAATAACGCCAAAAACATTGAAGATTGTATGCGACATAGCTGCACGTTTAGCTTGTGTATTTCCTATTGAAGCGGCGATATTTGCAGTTATAGTTGTTCCGATGTTTTCTCCCAAAACCATAGCACAAGCCATATCAAAAGGAATCCAACCCATACTAAGCATAATCAAAGTAAGAGCCATTGTAGCCGAAGAGGATTGAAGTACAAGTGTAAGAGCAGTACCAAAAGCCAAAAAGATAAGAACAGAACCAAAACCATAACTTGCCCAAGTCTTTACAAACTCTAATACTTGTGGGGTTTCATTCAAATCAGGCACTGATTCTTTCATAAAAGATAAACCAAGAAATAACAAACAGAAACCTACAATAATTTCTCCTATATTTTGTCTTTGATTTCTTTTTGAGTTAGAGAACAAAAATCCTAATGCCATAAGAGGAATTGCAAGTATAGAAATATCTGCCTTGAATCCAAGCCAAGAAACCAACCAAGCAGTAACGGTTGTTCCTATATTTGCTCCCATAATAACACCTATTGCTTGTGTCAAAGTAAGCAATCCTGCATTGACAAAGCTGACTACCATTACCGTTGTTGCGGAAGAGGACTGAATAATAGAAGTAATTCCAAGTCCTGTCATTACTCCCTTGAAAGGATTTGAGGTCATAGCCGAAAGAAAACCTCGAAGTTTGTCGCCAGAGGCCTTTTGAAGTCCTGAACTCATTAAATTCATACCATAAAGGAACATTCCTAATGCTCCAAGTAGGGTAAATATTTGAAGTATTACCATAATATTAAAATAATTCTGTTTTAAATAAATACTAAATGATTATTTTGTACTTTGTAAACAAAAACCCAATATTATGGAAAAGGTCAAATAACAAGTTTACCAAGACAAATCATTCTATGAAAAGGCTTGATAAACGAAATATTTTGTTGTAAGGATTTCTTATGTATAAGATTTAAGATGTTGGTGTTAATGATTTTTCCAACTTTTACAAATTCTAAATTATTTTTATTAGCATTACTTGTTCGCTTTGCAGCACTTTGCACACGAAAAGCGGTAGTAGAAGAAAAATGACGTTGAAAACAAATATCAAAGTCTATGTTAGATGAATTTAAATAAGGGGAAATCAATTCAGATGTTGAGGTTTCTGTCGGATTTTCTTTTGATTCTAAATCCAAGTCTTTGCCACAACTTACAAAAGCAATTGCTATGAAAATAATTGCAATGAGATACTTCTCTAAAACTTTCACAATTATCAATTAGTCTCTTTCTTTAAACGTGCAAATATACCAAGAAAGTTATTATCTATAAAAATAAAACAAAAAATACTTTGTTTTATTGTGCGTTTTCTTTCATTCCTTATACACCACCTTTATTTTGTCCTTTTTTGAATACATAATACAACTTATTTTCAAAAACTGGACAAATCTTATTTTCAATTATTTTTTGAAAATAATTTATTAAAATTTTTTTCTTGTTGATTTTCTGTGTATTACCAATATTTACGAAAAAAAATTCTTGAAAATAGTTTTTTGGCACAATTATTGCGATAATACAGAGTACAAAACATTAAAGTAAATCATTATGAAAAACAAAAAATTTGAAAACCAATTGGTAGAATCTGAAAGTGTATTAGAAAATTTCGCTTACTCCCTAACCCATAATCCTGATGAAGCGAAAGATTTAGTTCAAGAAACTTTCTTAAAAGCCCTTTTACACAAAAAAGCCTATAAAGAAGGTACAAATCTTAGGGCATGGTTATTCACAATTATGAAAAACACTTTTATAAACAATTACAGACGGAACAAAAAAGTTCAATCCGTAATCACAAAAGAAGATTCAACTCCATGGATTAACAACATTTCAGGTAATGTCATTTATCAAGCAGATCATAACACTAAATACACACAGATTGTTATGCTTATAAATACTCTTCCTGAAGAACAAAAAATTCCTTTTGAGATGATGAATCAAGGATACAAGTATTGGGAAATTGCAGAAAAGTTCAACATTCCAATAGGTACAGTAAAAAGTCGTATTTTCCTTGCAAGACAAAAACTAAACCAACTTTTAGATGAAGAAAAGTTTTAAATGAGAACGCAAAAAGAATAGTGCAATAATTATTTGTACTATTCTTTCTTAATTATACTTCTTGAAATTCTCAGCTTGTTCAAATATTCCTTTATACACTGCATCGTTTGTTACAGGTGGATAGCCATACTTATCTAATATAACTATCAAATCCATCTTCAATTCCGATTTTATATCATCTCTATTTGCCCAATCGGTGTATTTCGATTTGTCATCAACTATATTTTTTATCTCTTTTGCCAATTCCTTTGCCTTATCTTCCGGATAATCAAAAGTAAACTGCTTTGCAACTGCAATCAAAATATCAAAGAATGCTTTTTCTTCATAACTTATTCCTAAGTCTTTAAAGCTTTGTTTTTCTTTATTGACCTCCAAAAGAAGTTCTGCCATTTGTTTAGCTACTTCGTTTAAGACTTCTTCGGCAAATATTGCACTATCTTTTCTTTCATTGTATTTTTTCACAAGAAGATTTAAGCGTTCTGAGAAATCAACTCCTTTTATCATATTGACAGTCTTAAATTCACTTATAACCATTCTAAGAAGTCTTTCCATTAATTTCACCTTAGTGTTTGGCAAAGGAAGTTTCGCTAATTTTTCCATATATTCCACGCTAAGTAAATCAAGATTTTCTTTCTCATTACCAATTTTAATGATTTCTTCAACGCTTTCTGAGAGAATAGCCTCTTCAATCATAACACTTACACGCTTATTCATTTGCGTAACATCTGGCTTTCCTCCTACTGTGATTTTATAAATTATTGACCTAACCCCACAAAAGAAGTAAATATCTTCTTTTTCTTCAAAAGAGATTTCTTCTCTATTACAACAAAGATTAAAAGCAGATTTTAATTTCTTTGTATGTCCCATAAAAAGATTCTCTCTTTCTTCTGTTGTTTGAACAAACTCTGCTCCTTTATTCAAACAATCCAATTGTTCTAATGGTGTTCCATTTGAAAATTTAGTGTAATCAAAGTTTGCAAACATACGGCGAAGAATATCCAATTCATCTTTTACCATAATTATAGATTTCTCTACTGCTTCAACCGAAGAGGTTTCTTCTCCTTCTTGTGTATAACGTTTAAGAGCTGTATTAAGATTGCTTTTCAGTCCAATATAATCTACTACTAAGCCTTTTTCTTTCCCTTTATAAACTCTGTTTACTCGCGATATTGTTTGAATAAGTGTATGATGTTGCAAAGGTTTGTCAATATACATAGTATCAAGACAAGGCACATCAAAACCCGTAATCCACATATCAACAACAATCGCTATCTTAAAATTAGATTTCGGATTCTTGAATTGTACGTCTAATTTCTTTCTTTCCTCATCGCCTCCAAGTAAATTATATAATTCTGCCTCATCATCTTTGTTGCGAGTCATTACCAACTTTATTTTTTCAATAGGAATCGGAGCATTTCCATAACTTGCTGTTGATTCTGCAACTTTTGATATTTCATAATTTGGAGCAAAAACAATATTTTTAGAAGGAATTTCAGCCCATTGAGGACGAAGTGCTATGATTTTCTTATACAAATTATATGCAATCATTCTATTTGCACAAACAAACATAGCCTTTCCTTCCACACTACTACCCTCAGCAACACGTGCTTCATAATGAGAAACAAAATCCTCTGCTATTGCTTGCAAACGATCATTATCTCCCAATATAATTTCCATTTTTGTAATAGCCTTTTTACTTTCTTCTATTTGATATTCATTTGCTCCTTCTTCTGCACACTGCTCATAGTATTTTTCTATCTCTTCTAATTTATTGTTATCCAAAAATACCTTTGCAGCTCTACCTTCATAAACAATTCTTCTTGTAATTTCATCTGCAACCGATTCGGTCATTGTGTAAGAATCCACTACTTCTCCAAACACATCTAAGGTTGCATCAATAGGAGTGCCTGTAAATCCTACATAAGTAGCATTTGGCAAAGAGTCATGCAAATATTTAGCAAAGCCATAACTACGCTTTACTCCATATTCCGTTTGTTTTATTTGTTGCGACAGATTGATTTGAGAACGATGCGCCTCATCGGAAATACAAATAATATTAGCTCTTTTTGAAAGCAATTGTGTATCTTCTGTAAACTTATGAATAGTAGTAAGAAATATACCTCCACTTGTTCTTCCTTCAAGGTATTCTCTTAATTTTGCACGACTTTCAACCTCAACAACACAATCATCTCCAATGAATTTCTTTGCTACTGAGAATTGCTCCGACAATTGAGCATCAAGATCTGTCCTATCCGTTATAAGAATTATTGTAGGACTTGCAAATTCACGACTACGCATCAACATTCGTGAAAGGAAAAGCATTGTAAAACTCTTTCCACAACCCGTTGCTCCAAAATAAGTTCCACCTTTTCCATCTCCCTTTTCGTTAAGTTTACTATGTTTTAGAATATTATTAAAGAGTTGATGTGTAGCAAAAAACTGAGGATAGCGACAAACTATTTTTTCTTCTTTCTTTGAAGAATCGGGAAAGAAAACAAAATCCTTAACAACACTCAATAGCCTATCTTTACGAAACAATCCCTTAACCATTGTAAGTAAAGAATTAACTCCATCGCTTGCTTTGTCTTCTGCTTCCACCTTTCGCCAAGCATAAAAAAACTCGTAAGGAGAGAATAAAGAACCATACTTACTATTTACTCCATCACTGATAACAACAAAGGCATTGTATTTAAAAATCTCAGGAATATCTCTACGATAACGCACAGTTAATTGAGTAAAGGCATCTTTTATAGTAGTGTTTTCTTTTACTGCACTCTTAAATTCAAAAACCACCAAAGGCAAACCATTCACATAAACAACTGCATCGGGGATTCGTTTTTCTTTTTCCTTAATCTCCAATTGATTTACTATGCGAAAGATATTGTTTTTGCTATCATTAAAGTCAATAGGTTCAATAAACAAATCTGCTTTTGAAGAGTCTTCTCTATGAATTGCAAATCCTTCGGTTATTAAACGATAAGTGTGTGCATTGTTTTCATACAACGAACCACTTACATCTGACTTTAATTTAGAAATTACTCTTTCAATCTCCAATGAACTTATTTCCTGTTCTGCATAACGATTAAAAAGATAAGCACGTAAATCATCAATAAGTAAAACCTCTGATAATTCCTTATGAATTTCTTCTCCGTTTGTATAAATGTAGCCCTCATTCTCAAACAACTCCATTACCGCCATTTCAAGAGCATGTTCATTAAAGTTTGTCATAATGTTTTAATTGGTTAATTGTGTTATCATCTATTAAAATTAGTTACTTTTCATTAAATGATATTTATATTCGTTTTTTAATTCTTTAATAAATTCTCTTGTTGTACTTTCTAAACTAACAGAATAAATTAATGTATAAATGCTTCTGTCTTCACATAGTTTAGCTTCTGATTTTGCTTTTGCTTCTCTATATTTTTTCCAATCATCTATATAATCTAGTCCATTAGAAGCAAAAAATCCTTCTAAATCCAACTTTCTTATTTTTTTAACTAATTCTTCCAATTCACTTTCAAGATTAACTAGATTATCTTGTGCATATTTTGTCATTCCCATAGTTGTAGTAGGATAATTAGGGTATAGTATTTCTCTAACAATTTCATCTGAATATTTAATAAAATCACAAGAATCTTTTATATACTGTTCTACCTTATTAAGTCCTAACCTTATATTCGATTTCTCATTATCAGGAACTTCATGACAGAAAATATGTCTAAGATTAAAAATTTCTTCAATAGAAGAAATTAAATCTACATATTCTGTGGTCTTATTTTTGATTTTACTCATAAAATCAATATCTAATAGGTTTGATATTGTACTATTTATATCATCAAGACTACTACATGGTATTATTATTGAAAGATAATCTGCAAGAGAAATCTCATTATCTTGAAAAGCTCCTAAAATTTCAAAATTAAATTTTGTATTTTTTAATTGTTTGACATTTCCTAATCTACCCCTAAAGCGTGGATCATCCATAATTTCTGTGTAAACACATCTAAAAAAAGCTTCAAAACACGCAACTATCTTTATAGGTATATATTCAAAAAGTTTAGAATCACTTATATTCTCACATACTTCATATAAACCATATAATTCAATTTCAATTTCATTTGAGAATTTACTTCGACTTAAAGTTTCCTTTATTTGATCTTTACTTATTAATTCCATACTTTATTCCTATGCATTTTTTCTTTGATTTAATAAATCCTTTCTTCCTTTTATTGTCCCCTCATTATATTGGAGATTGTATCCATTATGTATTCTAAATTATTATCTACATAAGGATTAGCTAATTGACTCATATAAAAATTAGCATTTCCCAAATCAATATATTCAATTGGGTCAATATGACAAACAAACTTATCTGCGATAAATTTTAGGACAGATCTTATTGATTCATTTTTCCAAAAAAACATTTTTCTATCTAAAAAAGCATCTATCTTACGTGCTATTTCATCATCACCTTTTTCTCTGTAATAGTTTTGAACACTATACTGTTTTTTCCCTTTTTCTAAAAATAACGCACGGAATAATGCTATAAATGAATCAAATAACATAAGATATTCCTTTTGATTATCTTTGTTTGTAACATCGATTTCAGATAATCTATTATAACGATAATTCAGCTGTTCTATATTGAAGGCTATTTGTTCTGCAAAAGGTCTTTGATATAAAGAGCTAAAAGTTTCTTCTTCCATAATATCTATTTTTTATCTTCCCATCTTCGCTAAAAGCAAAGACTGTAATTCCTTTAGTTTATTATTTTCACATTTCTTCTGCACGTACATTGAAAATATCGGCGTCATATTGTAATCAAATTTTTGCATAGACTCATTAGAAGGGATTATTACTTGTGCAGAATCTAAATCTTCTCTTTTTATATTCCCCATTGACGTTGCTTTTGCAGAAATTAATCGTTTCCATTCTACAATATGATTTTTTGTCCACATAAAATAATACCATTTTGGATAAAAATCAGAACTCACTTTGAATAAATGTTGATTCAAAACGCATTTTCCTCCACACCATATATCAATAAATAAAGTTGCAGACCATGAAAAAATAACATCACCATTATTTATTATATAATCATTAGGTACATCTAATAGAACATGATCACTATTTTCATCACAATAACCCTGTGATAATTCTCTAATTTTAAGTACTGGTAAATAATTATTCTCAGAAGTTGCATATTTTTGACAAGCAATGCCATTCAAATATGTAGCGACTTCCGTAAGAGTTCCTATTCGCCACCCTTCGGGTAGGTTTTCTTTGTCAATGCCTTCTACAAACATTTTATGATAAAGGGTTTGGGCTGTGGCTTCAAGGTTTTTTATTATTTGTTCGTTTAATTTAATACGTTTGCTTATTGTTTCATATTCTGATACTATTTCTCTTTGTTGCTCAATTGAGGGAATAGGTAGTGAAACATCACACATTTCTGACCAATCAAATACCTCACGAGCACTTCCATTAGAATGAAAGCGTGCGTAACGATCAAATTCTGGTCTTTTGAACCACATCATTAAATATTCAGGAAGCAATTTTTCTTCATCTATTATTTCAAATACAGTATAAGCCTGAGAAACAATTGCATTTTCACAATCATTAAGCAATGCTATTGAAAGTTTTTCTCCATTGCGAGACGTAACAGGGACATAAACAAAATGTTTTCTTTCAATTATTTTATAGTTACTTAAATCTGCACCAATAAGATTAGCAATTGAAGGAATAAAACTTTTGTTTATACTTACTCCTAACAGATTCGTAACTTTCAAATCCTTATTTCTTACATCTACTTCTCTGATATAATCGCCTAATTTTTGCATTTAGTTTTTCAATATTATTGCTTTTATTGTTGTTAATTCAAGGTTGACAATAGAGAATCGAAATTATCTCCTTTTATATATCCTTTTTTTACATTATTAAAAGATATTTCTTTCAGTAATCCACGCTCTACAAGGCTGACAATATCCTGTTTTGCTGTTGTTGGACTTATATTGAAGCGGTCTTGTAGGTCTTTCACTGTAAGAACTTCATTTGGATCATCTACATACAACTGAATCACTTGTGCTTGTCTCTCGTTTATATGTCCTAATCGCATATATTGATAAGAATTTCTCTTTTCATGTTGTTTTCGTTGTATATACTCTTTCAATTCACAATAGGCTTGCTCCAAAACTTTCAAATTATAGTTAATGAAATAACCAAGATCCAAATCATCGACTTCGGAATAGAGATACGCCTTCTCGTAAGATTTCTTAGATTTTGCAATCACACGGGATATAGATAGGTATTCGGTCATCCAATAGCCTTGTTTCAACATATACCAATAAAACAATGCTCGTGCAGTACGTCCATTTCCATCAACAAAAGGATGATAGAAACCTATCATGAAATGAATAATAATTCCACGAATGATAGGATGGAGAAAAGATGTAGAATTACTATCGTTAAAATAGTCGCAAAGATCTTTGGCAAACTGCTGAATCTCGCGCGCATCAGGAGGCGTATGAACTGTTTCTCCTTCCATGACATTATATACAACAACATCGTCTTCTATTGTCCTGAAACGACCTGAATCCTTTTCGTTTTTTAAAGTCTTATCGGTCATTAACCTATGGATTTCTAACAACATCTCTATGGATAATGAGGTATCCTTATGGTTAGATATAAATTGAATAGTTTTATAGTTATTTACAATCATCTGCTGAGAGCGATCCTTTGGCTGTTTGTTCTTTCTTAGCATCTCTTTCGCAACTTGTCTGGTTGTGGCAGCACCTTCCATCATACTAGAATAGATAGCTTCCTCCATCAAAGAACTTTTCAAATATTGTTTCTTGCTATCTTCTGTGATTTCAGTATGATGCTTCCAACCTTGTCCGAAGTTCATATCGAATTCATGGCAAAGACGTTGCATTTTATCAGTAAAGCCAAAAGAAACTGCATATTTATCCCATGTGTATTTGGTCATGAGTATGCGAGAGACCTTTATACGTTTCCATAATTCCTCTGCTGAACAGAATTCAGGACGTTTTTTGTACTTTATAGTGTCCCAATACTCATAATCTTCATTGGCTTTGTCAATCAAGATATTAACATCAGAATCTTTTCTGTATCCATTATTTAAGAACAGTCTTAAATAATCTTCTTGCGTTAATTTTGGTGCTGATTCTATCATGTTTTACTAATTATTTCTGACTACAAAAATACAAAAAAACTTTCCAATTCTTTCCAATTCTTTCCAAACTGGAAAGAATCATATATCAAAACACTGATATTCAAGNNGTAACTTTCAAATCCTTATTTCTTACATCTACTTCTCTGATATAATCGCCTAATCTATACAATCTTGTTTCCATTATTTCGTTTTTTTACTTTTCCAATTCTTTCCAATATTTAAAGAATTGGAAAGAATTTTATAGTTTATATCCTAATTTTTCAAATAAGGCTTTCAGTTCTGCTTTGCTTTCTTCTTCTTGTTGTAATAGTTCTGATAGTTCATTTTGCAGTTCTCGCATTCTTGCATCAAAGTCTATTTGTTCGTCTTTGTTCTTAAATTCTATGTATTTGCTTGGAACAAGGCTCCAACCTTTCTTTTCTATTTCTTCAAGTGAGGCAGAATAGCAATATTCCTCTACATTCTTATATGTTGTTTCCTTTCCTTCTCTTTGCCAATTATGAAAGTTCGTTGCTATTTCTGTTATTTGTTCTTGCGAGAATTGAATATATTTCTTTTCAAAAGGCTCACCCCATTGTCTTAGGTCAATGAATAGTACTTCGTTTTCTCTGTTGCGATATTTTATCATTTTGCCGTTTTGTTCTACTATGCGTGCTTTTTTATTTCTGTTAAGAATCCAAAGCGTTACGCTTATATCTGT
>DEPQ01000087.1 GCA_002358855.1 Bacteroidales bacterium UBA3388 | reverse complement strand
AAGAGGCTCACCGCCACTATTTGTTCGAATAAAAATATCAAGAACAGTATCAATATCTTGGTTTTCTTCCTGATAATAGTTTATCAACTTATCTTCAAAAACAACTTTTCTAAGTTTTCTTAATGTCTTTTTTGCGAACTTTGAATCTTTCCACTCTCTATCACTCATATAGTCTTCTAGTTGATCTGGGTCTCTATACAAGTAGATATCATTCAATAAAAATAAATCTTCCATTGAATTTAGTCTAGCCACATCATTAGCTGAAAGAAATTTGAAATCATATATCATTTTTCTTTCATCCTCCCTCAGTTCAGATGAAAGGTTAATGTATAATTTTCTTGTTGGCAAACACTCCTCATTATCCTTCAACCATTTCCTTGGCATTTTGTATGCATAAGACCCCTTTAGCCCTAAATACAATGATGTCAATCGTTGTTGACCATCGATAATAGCCATAAAGTCAGTGTAACCCTTAGTGTTAATATAGGGATTTTCATCTTTAAAAAACGCGCGATACTCTTTTAAGAACTCATAAAACTTGTAACTATCTTTGGTTTTATCACTAGTAACATTCCACATCATAAAAGAGTTGATTGGATAATCTCTCATAATACTATCAAACAAGACCTCAATTTGTTCACTTGACCATACAAACTTTCTTTGTATAGCTGGGAGCAAGTATATTCGTCTTTCAATATTGTTAATAGCATCACTAATAGTAATAGGATACTTAAAACTACTATTATTTTCCATACAAACATTATATAATTTTCTTCGCAAAAATAAGAATTATTTTAAACATACTTTAAATATCTATGATTTTTTGTAATTATTTAAAATATGATTTAAGTTTTTAAAGAAAAAAGCAGAAGTTGTTTCTTACTTCTGCTTTTTCTTTCTTATTTCACGCATTTTACGTGGATTACTTTTTTGGTTTGAAAAAATTCTTCTTCAAAGTAATTGTCTATGTCGTAGATTTTGATTTTGTTTTTGATTGTTGAGAGTTCTTCTGTTAGGTCTCCGCCTTTTAGGTATAGGACTCCGTTGGCAAGGTCGTGGTATTGTATTTTTGAAATCTTGCCTTTTGTCCATTGCATAAAGTCGGGCAAGTAGGTTACGGCTCTTGATACTATGAAGTCAAATTGTTGGTTTACGTTTTCGGCTCTTATTTGCTCTGCTTTAACGTTTTTTAGTCCAAGGGTTTCTATTAGGGCTTGTACTACTTTGATTTTCTTGCCTATGCTATCGACTAAATAGAATTTTGTTTCGGGAAACATTATTGCAAGTGGCAATCCTGGGAATCCTCCTCCTGTTCCTATATCCATTACTTCGCATTGTGGTTTGAATTTGCATACTTTTGCTATTGCAAGTGAGTGAAGGATATGGTGTTCAAAGAGGTTTTCGGTGTCTTTTCTTGAAATAAGGTTGATTTTTTCGTTCCAAGAAAGGAATTCCTTAGCCAACAATTCGTATTGGTCTAATTGTTGTTGGCTAAGGTTTGGAAAATATTTTAATAGTTTTTCTTTCATGGTGGTTTAATCGTTCAAATTGTTTGTTGGATAAAGGCTTTCCCACATTGTTGCATCGCCTTTTAGGTATTTGTCAAACCATGCGTAGATTGAGTTATTCCATTGTAGGCGTTTTTCGTAATCTACTATTCCATGGTCTTCTCCTTTTACGCTTATGAAGGCTACGTCTTTTCCAAGGAGTTTCAAGGCGTTATACATTTGTATGCTTTCTCCGATTGGAACGTTGGTATCGGAAGAGCCGTGAAGTAATAATAGTGCTGCGTTAATCTTATCGGCTGCAAAGAGTGGTGATTGTTTTGTGTAAAGTTCTGGATTGTTCCATGGATATGAGTGTGCTGAGGCTGCTGTTGAGTAAGAGTATCCCCAATAGCCTTCTCCCCAATATGATGTTATGTTTGAAATTCCTGCGTGAGAGATTCCACAAGTGAATATGTCGGTTCTTGTTAGTAGGTATTGTGTCATAAATCCTCCATAGCTTGCTCCCATGCAACCAATCTTTGTGGCATCTACGAAAGTGTGTGTTTTGCAGAATTGTTTTACTCCTTCTATGATTTCATCTGCTGTTCTTTCTCCCCAAGCGTTTACATGGCGTGCTGCAAATTCTTGTCCGTAGCCTATTGTTCCTGATGGGTTAAGTACATATACTACATAGCCTCTTGCTGTGTAAAGATATGGTGTGTAACGCCAAGAGAATGCTCTTTCGGTTGGTGTTGTACCTCCGTAATAGTAAACAATCATAGGATATTTCTTTGTAGAGTCAAAATCTGCTGGCAAGTAATATCTTCCTTCTATTGTAGTTTTTTTGTAATCGAAGTCCCAATCATACATTTGGCCTATTTCCATTTGTGCATATTCTTCTTCTCTTGGGAAAAGTATTTGTTTTGATGTTGTGAAATCGTAAGAGAATAGGCGTTGTGGTTTGTTGTAGTTTTCGCCTATATACATTGCTTTTGTTCCTTCATTGTTTATCGTGAAAGAAGAAACCATATCGCAAGATAGGTCTAATTTTACGATTTCATTTGTTTTAAGATTAAAGGTGTAAACATTGACAGAATCTTTGTCGGTTGTTGTCATATAGAGTTTATCTCCTATTATTTCGTATGAATTTAAAGATGGGTTAAAGTCTTTTAGGATTGGTTTTAGGCTTTTGTCTTTTTTGTTCATCAAAACTAATGTGTTGTGATACATATTTGCTATTTGTTTCTTTCCAATCTTTGCTGCTACTGAGTTAAATCCTTCGGCAGAGGTTGTAAACAATAGATTGTCATCATCAACGTATTCTACGCCAAATGCAAATTTATCTTCGCAAATAAGTTCTGTTTGCATTGTGTTAAGGTTCATTTCATAGAATTTCTTGTATCCAAAAGGACGTTCTGTATATCGTTCGTATGAAACAGCAAAGAGTATTTTGTCTGATGAGGAATTTACATCGCATAAATAAACACTATGATTTGAGAAAGTAAGTCTTTGAAGTGAGGAATTTCCAAGGCGATATAGCCAAAGGTTTGTACGATTTCTCCAATTTGCATCGGAACGATCTTCTGGTGATTGTAATAATTCTACATCTTTTTTCTTTCCTTCAAATTTGTCGGCAACTGTTATAATGAAGGCTTGTTCGTTATCTAAGAAATAAATGCTACCACTTGGTATATTTCTTGCTATAACGTTTGTAGAAAGGTCTGCTGGATTCATCACAACCAAAGAATTGTCGCCATTTATCTTTTCTGTGTAGTATAACAACTCACTCTTTGGCAACCAATCTACTGAATGATTATTCTTTGATGTAAAAATTAGTTTATGATTCTTGTTATAAAGTTCCCAATACCAATGATTCTTTCCTTTATTGTCTGTATCACGACTTTTTAAAATATAGAAATTTCCATTTGGAGAAAGACTTACGCTATACATTGTTTGACCTTGAAGCATTGTTTCTAAGTCTAAGCCTTGTTTCATTGTGAAATCTCCAAACTCTACTTCGTTTGCAGTTTCTATTTTAAGTTTTGATTCTTGGCTAACCAAAAGATTTAGAGTTATATCATAAACACCTTGATTGTAAGTAGCCAAAACAGTCATTGTATCTAATTCTTGTGATTCTTTTTCTTTGCTTGTTTGAGCAAAATCTGCTTTAAAGACACAGTTGCTAATCACTTTAAACTCTACTTCTTGTCTTTTATCGCTTTTCATTCTAAATCCAAGAGACACAACATAGTCTTTTTCTCCTTTATCAAAGACAAGATATCCGTTTTCATCAACAGAGATTTTTGTTGCTTTGTTTTTGTCTACCGAAAGAGTCTTAAAATCTTTTAAGAGATTGAAAGTTTTTCCGTTATTATCAACACTATCAATCATAAACGGCTTTTGAATTTCGGCTTTTGAGAATAACGAATAGTTTTCTACTACTCTTTGTGCAGAAAGGTTTAATCCCACAATCGCACACACCAATAAAGTAAATATTTTCTTCATATTATAAATGTTTTTTAGGGTGCAAAGATAAGAAAAATAACAAAAAAACGTTTCTACTATGAAAAACTCTTAGAAAAATGGAACATAATTTCTTTTTAGAAAAAGCTATTGAAAAGGCAATGGAGAATATTGACAAAGGAGGTGGACCTTTTGGAGCAGTGATAGTAAAAGACGGAAAGATTATTGCAAGTTGCGGAAATAGTGTAACGATTGACAACGACCCTACGGCTCATGCGGAGGTTAATTGCATAAGAGAAGCATGTAAGGTTTTAAATACATTTGAATTAAGTCAGTGTGTGATTTACTCTTCTTGCGAACCTTGCCCTATGTGTTTGTCTGCAATCTATTGGGCAAGGATTAAACATATTTATTACGCCGCTACAAGAAAAGACGCAGCACTTGCAGGTTTTGATGACCAGCATATTTATGATGAAATACCGCTTAAAGAAAATGAAAGAAGCTTACCGATAGAAAAGGTTAAGCATTCGTTGGCTGAAATGCCTTTTGAAAAATGGAAAACAAAAGAGGACAAAACAAGATATTAGTTTTGTCCTCTTTTTTTCTTTTATAATGAGAATCCAACTCCAAACATTAAGTTTTGATTCTTTGTTTCGTCATTGTCAACAAAAATACCTGTCATTCCAACAACGTATCTTGCATAAACGTTTAAGTTGTTTGATAGGTTTAATCTTAATCCTGCTGCAACACCGAAATCAAACATATTATATTCATCTGATTCAAATGTATAATCTGTTTCATTTTCTGTATTTACAACACCTTCTGTTGTTACAACTGTATGAGATGACATTCCTAAGTTAAATCCTAATTGAGGACCTGCTTCGATTGTAAGCATTTTTATAGGAGTTAATTGAATCATAATAGGAACAATCACATTTTGAGATGTAAGTGTAGTTTTTGTATCCAACGATTGACCTAACAAACTATTTGTTGTAGTTAAATTTGCTCCTTGCATAGAATACATAACTTCTGGTTGAATAGACAACATCGGCATTAACTTGATTTGAGCGTATGCTCCAGCGTGAAATCCTGGGCTCATAGTCCAGTTTTCTTCTGTAATAGTTGATAAATTCAACCCTGCCTTTACACCATACTTTACTTGTGCTTGTGTTTGCGATGTTATAGCCATAGTTGCTAAAGCCATAACGAAAAATAATACTCTTTTCATTTTTTAATTTTTTTAAAATTAGTAATTCTTTTCAGTAAATGCTAATAATTTCATTGCAAAATTATAATAAAATAGCGTTTTAACAAAATAAATCAAAGAAATAATTTTCTAAAACGCCGTTTTATTTTTCTAATTCAAAGAAATAATTTAAATAATCATTAGAAACTAAACCCAAGTCCAAACATTAGATTTGAATTTTTCATATCATTATCAAGAGGTTCTAAGATTGGATATAATACTTCTCCTTGATTATGGTATTTTTCTTTAAACACATTAGTTAAGCCAAAAACATATCTTGCATAAACATTTACATTAGGTGTTAAATTTGCCTTTAATCCTGCTGCTAATCCAAAATCAAATAAATTATAATCATCAGAATTAAATTTTCCTTCTGCACCTGTTAAATATGTTTTTAATTGAGTATCCAAATTATAATCAAAATCCGTTCCTAAATTAAATCCAAATTGAGGACCTGCTTCAATTGTGAGTTGTTTTATAGGAGTAAATTGCAACATAATAGGAATTATTAAATTGTGAGAAGTGATTTTGTAATCCAATGTTGTTGTAGTAAACAAAAGATCTTCGCTATCGTAATATTTTCCTCCTTGCATAGAATACAAAACCTCAGGTTGAATAGAAAACATTGGTGCTAAATTGATTTGAACGTATGCTCCAGCGTGAAATCCTGGCTTCATAGTCCAGTCATCTTCTGTTAGCATTGACATATTCACTCCTGCCTTTGCTCCCAACTTTACTTGTGCTTGTGTTTGCGATGTTATAGCCATAGTTGCTAAAGCCATAACGAAAAATAATACTTTCTTCATTTTGTTAAATTTTAAATTACTAATTCTTATTAGTAAACGTTTACAATCTTATTTTGTTCAAAAAGTGGCACAACTTTACATGTATCTAACATAAAAGTGTATTCAAAAACATCGTCCATATTATGTTTTCTCAAACGATGAATATGCGATGCTTTTTCCATGTATTGACGAAGATTTCCTTTGCTTGCATTCCATAACTCTAAGACACACTGAGTGGAATCATTCTTATTTTCAAAATTATCTGATTGTAGTATTTTTTCTGCTAAGGCTCCTGCAAATATTGCGTCCTCTAATGCAAAAGTATTATTCCAACCGCTACATAAAATTTGCACATCTCGGTTTTGTTCTATCAAATAATTTGCCAAAGTAGTGATATTACAAAACGAGCCTATAAGAATTTGATGAGGATTAGCACTTTGAGTTAAGCAAATAGCACCTGTACCGTTTGTTGTAGAGTGTACGATTTCGTTTCCTTCAACTCTTTGTCTTGTAAACTCCAATGCAGAATTTCCCCAATCAGCAAATGGAAATGTATCTTCGATTCTCTCTCCTGCAACAAGGTATCCTTTATCTTTATATGCCTTTGCCTCCTCTATTGTGCGAACAGGAATTATTGCTTTCGCACCATTTGCAATTGCGGTGCAGATTGAAGTTGTTGCACGAAGAATATCTACAACTACAACATTCTGTCCGCCATTCATTTTACGGAATGGAAAGAGTGCGGGAGTAAGAATAGTTTCTATTTGATTCATAAATTTTCGTTTTTCTTTATTCTACAAGAGCAAAAGTGCCTTTTCTAACTTCTTTTTCTCCGTCTGAATTTATAAATTCTATTATATATACGTATGTATTAGGATGACAAAATTCTCCTTTGAAAGTTCCGTCCCAACCAATCTCTGGGTCATTGCTTTCAAACAACAATCCTCCTTGACGATTAAAGATTCGCATAACATAACTTCCTTGTCTTACGAAATAACAAGTAGGTTTAAAGATATTATTATCACCTTCTGCTGCACGAGGTGTGAAAGCGTTTGGAATAAATATTATAGTTTCTCTTTTAATGCTTGCTCTTGTTGAAAGGGCTGTTTGAACCTTTCCGTCATTTCCTGCACTTGCTTCAATTGCTCTTACATAATAGTTTGTTTTGTCCGAAGCCGTTATTACATCTCCCATAAAATCAGTAAAAGATGAAGACCCTGATGTTCCACAAAGCACAGGTGCTGGTTCAGATTCTGGTTGTCGGTAAATTTCATACACACCTACTCCATTATCCCAAGAATTATATGCATTCCATGAAAGAGCATTTGTATTTCTATCTATTTCGGTTAATTCCAATCGCATAATTGAAGCAGGGCGTGAGGCTTTGTAAACAAGATTACAAGCATCGGGTGCTTCAAATATATAGGAATAATCGTTATTATTTTTGTCTAAGGAAATATTATCTGTATATTGCACTGTGTTATTGCCCGTATAAGGAATATTTGCAATAACTCTATATTCTCCTCCATTCTCTGCTCTCTTTAAACGATACTTATTGACAACTATACTTGCATCTACAAAAAATTCTAAATCAACCCCTTGATTTCTATCTTTAACAGAAACTTTTCTTATCTCAACAAATTCGGGTTGTTGAGCAGAAGAAATTGTCAAAGCCTTAGTATTAGAAATAGAACTAATATTATTTCCACCTTTTGCAAGAATATAAAACTCATAATTAGTAATTGTAGGATCTATTGTCGCTTGATAGTTCAGAGATTGAGTGTTTCCAATCATTGTAAAGGCAGATGTATTTTCTTTCATATAGATTTCGTAGCGTTGAACATCAAATCCTACATATTCATTCCAAGAAAGATTCACCACATCGCTACAATTTTCTCTTTGAGCAGAAAGAACCATATTTGAATGCCTATCCGTACGAAGCGAGGTATTAAAACAAGTATCAAAAGCCATAACTGCTAAAGAATTTATTTGCTCTGCCGAACACTCCTCACAAGTATATGAACTTGCATCTGAGCCCCAAATCGTATCAAGCGTAACACAAGGTTCTCCACTGCACACTACATAACCCATTACATCGTCTGAGGTTGAGGGAATCCACTCTAAAAATATTTGTTGTGTGTTTTGATTTACGCTTATCCTTTGTAAACCTGGCATATCAGGAATTTGAGAATCTCCTATCACGTGTAAGACTTGATTTGAACGAGAAACGCAATTGTTATCATTCTCTAACTCGATTTTATACAAGACAGAATCCGAACAAATAGCAGGTAAATTATCTGTGTAAGTCCTTTGAGTTTGCTCTGCCAAGAATTGCCAATCTGTATCTTGACGTTTTAGTTTTCTATATATCTTATATGGTTTGTTTTCACTGCCTGCCGGTGTGTCGCTACCCATTGAAGTCCACGAAAGAGAAACTGTGTTGTCGTTATTCAAGACTGAGGTAAGGTAAATCGTTCTTATGTAACCAAAAGGACGCCTTTCTTCCCCGAAATCAGCGGTTACCAAATAGCGAATCTGCTCTAAATTTGCATTTCTAACGTTATCGGTATAGGAATCTTGATTTATGTCGGTTGTTTCGCCAACTCTCGAATATGCTCCTTCAACATCGGAATATGCAGAAATGACATACTCCACAAAACCGCTACCTTCTGCCGTTTCATAATAGAGTGTCGTACTTCCGTCTTCGTTTACCTGAGCACAATAAACACTTATAGAGTTTTGACTCCAAAGAAAAGATGATAACATCAAACATATTGTAAAACAAAACGCTCTCATAATATTATAGTTTTTATATTAAAATTTCGGTATCTCCAACTTTGATTTTTGAAATAAGGTTTAAATCCAAATATTTTTGAGATAAATCTCTTATTTCATTAGGCGAAATAGATTTAACAGTATCTATGAAGTTTTTATAATAGTCATATTTGTGATTTAGTTTCATTAAGAAAGAATATTTATCGGATTTATCAAACGCTCCGTCCAAATTTCTAATGCACTCTCCTATTAAATAATTTTTTACTTGCGAAAGTTCAGAAAGAGAAACTAAATCATTTTGCAAAATAGTGATTTCTTTTTCTATTTCATCAATTGTAGCCTGTGCTTTATCGGCTTTGACATCTGAGGCAATAGAAAAAACAGAAGCATAGCGATAAGCCGAAAGGTTTGCAGAAATTCCGTAAGTGTAACCTTTGTCTTCACGAATATTCATCATCAATCGTGAACCGAAATAACCTCCTAATAAACATACAACAACGCTAAACGGCAAAAAGTCTTTGTGATTATGTTCCAAACTCACGCAACCAACTCTCACACTCGCTTGTGCTGCACCTTTTTTATTGATTGTTTTTTCTAATCCTTTGCTTTCACATTTTTTTTCAAAGAAATAATTTTCTAAATCAAAGGAATAATTTTTTAATTCTTTGTTTTCGTTCTCTCTTCCCCACGTTTCTGTACCAAAAAAGCGTTCTAATTCTCTCACAAAGGCTTTATCATAATTGCCCGAAAGGATAATCTCGCTTTGAGAAGAAGTATAAAAATCCTCATAGAAAGATTTAACATCAGAAGGCGAAAGTTTATCAAAATCTTCTCTTTCTCCAAACTTTGAAAGCGGGTGATTTTCTGGAAATATCGTACGATAAAATTCCTTATAGGCTATCATAGAAGTTTTTTGAGCGTTAATCTCAAAATTTTGCTTTTGTTTAGAGATATAAATCTCAAATTCCTTTTCGTTATAGTTTGCTTGCTTAATGATTTTTTCAATTAAAGGAAGAAGATTTTGCTGATATTTTTTCAAGAAATAAAACACCAAACTCGTAGAATCTCTTTCCGATACTCTTTCTACGTATGCTGCATAAAAATCTAACTTATCCGCCACCTCAATTGCTGATAATTCTCCACAGCCTTCTGTGATTAGATTTGCAGAAGCGGCAGAAGAAAAGAACTTTTCTTGATTTACACTTCCTGCGTTAGTAAACAAAAACTCCAAACGAATGATTTCCGAGTCTTTGTCTTCAAAACAATGAAGTTTCACATTGTTTGCAAAAGAAAAAACATCGTCTGGTTTGCAACTAAGTTGAATATCTACATCTAAGAGTTGAGGTAAATTATTTATCATAAACAATCATTCTTTAAAATTCCACAGTTAATTTAGCATTTAATTGAAAAGGCGTTAAGTAATTAGGCACTCCGTAATATTTATTGCTGTAATCTGCTACCCAAAAGTAAGAAACCACATTTTTACTTGAAAATACATTAAAGCACTCAACGTTTACCCAAATCTTTTTAAAGTATTTGAAAAAATTATTCTTAGCCCAAGAAGCGTTTTCGTCCTTTATGCGAAATGTAAAGGCAATATCTGCTCTCAAATAGTCAGGCATACGATTTGTATGCATATATCGTGGGGTATTTGGAGCACCAAAAGGATATCCATTACCATAATTAAAACTCAAATAAGCCCTTATAAATGGCATATTAGGAATATAATCTTGGAAACTAATGCTTATGTTGTATAATTGATCGGTTGGACGTGGTATATAGCCTTTTCCGTCCCCTTGAATATCTTCTTCGGTATTCATAAGTGAGAAACTAATCCAAGAATCAATGCCTTTTATCATTTCTCCAAACAAACGCACATCTAATCCCCTCGCATATCCTACGGCATTATTCTTTGCCATATATCTTACTTGAACATTATCTAAGTAATATGGATTTAAATCCCATAAATATTTATAATAAACCGAACTCATCAATTTAAACGGACGGTCAAGCATTTTAAAATTCCAATCGGAAGAAAGAACAAAGTGTAAACTCTTTTGACTTAGAACATCAGAATGCACATTTCCTTTTTCATCTCTTAATTCCTTGTAGAAAGGACTTTGAGCGTACATTCCACAAGCAAAACGGAAAAGAATATCTTGCTTAATATTTGGTTTAAAACTTAAACTTGCTCTTGGAGAAGGCACAAATTCTTTGTTGTAATCCCACCACTGTGCTCTAAGTCCAAGATTTGCATGCCATTGTCCGTAATCGTAAGAAAAAATCCATTGTTTTTGAACGTATGCCGAAAGACGTGTTGAGGCAATTGAGTTATTGGACTTAAATACATTGTTGAGTTGTGGCGAGAAAACACTATCAAAGATTCCTATATTATCGGGTAAAGAAGGAATACTATAACCTGAACTATCTACCATTTTCCATTCGTTTACCCTATCTTCAATAAATTCATATTGCCATTTAACTCCCCACGACAGATTGCCGTTATCGTAGATTTTCACGCCTTTATGCTCAATGTTATATATGTTTGCAGAAAGGTAATTGCGAGCATGTTCTATGTAAGTACCGATTCCTCTTTCTAAACCTTCATCATCGCCAAAGCCTAAGCCTGTTTCCGAAAGATAATACTGTCCTTGAATATCATAATTCACTCTTTCACCTGTTGAAAAAGCAGAAGTTATCAGTTTTAAAACCAAGTCTTTTTTCGGTTTATAAGTGTACATAAAAGCTCCAAACAAAGAAGAAAATCTATCTAACTCTTGTCCATCGAAATAAACCTTCAATTTCAACATTTCATAAAAGTTACCAAAGGAGGTTTCTCTTGTTTCTGGAATGAAATTATACTTATTATCGGCTATATTTCCTAAAAAGGCAAGTTCACTCTTTTCATTAAGGTCGTATGTCAAATAAATCTGAAAATCATTGAAAGTAGGATTATATTCTCCCTGTGTTTCCAAAGAGTTAAGCAAGTATTTATTCGTTTTTCTGCGGTATCCAAATTGATAAGTGAAACGACTGCCAATCAAACCCTCTAAATGAAAGCTCGCACCCAACAATCCCAAAGACACATTGCCTCCAAACTCTTGTGGTTTCTTGTAACGAATATCCAAAACCGAAGACATCTTATCGCCATACTTTGCATCAAATCCACCAGAAGAAAAGACAATATCACCAACCATATCACTATTGATAAAACTCAATCCTTCTTGTTGTGCATTCCTTACAAGCAAAGGACGAAATATCTCTATATCATTCACATAGACCAAGTTTTCATCAAAATTCCCTCCTCGCACCGAATATTGTGAACTTAACTCATTATTAGAGGAAACTCCGTCTAATGTTTTCAAAAGATTCTCCACTCCACCCGTAGGGCCAACGGCATTTTTTGCCCAATCGGTTGTAATTCTCGTTACTCCTTCAATTCGAGAGTTATCTCCCTTTATCTCTATCGCTTCAAGATTTTCGGCAACGCTTTTTAAAGTAAAATCTATTTGTTTTTTCTCTCCTTTTTTCAAAGTAAGGCTAATTTCTTGTGGAGCATAGCCAATGTAACTAACTATTATTTTTAATTCTTTCTCCGCAGGAAGTGTCAATTTATAAGAACCATTAGCATCGGTTGTTGTCCCTATATTTTTTTTCAAATTAACAACTCCGATATTGACCAATTCAATACCCTTACCATTTTCATCTACTACCCTACCGCTTAGAAAAGAATTGTTTTGAGCAAGGG
>DEPQ01000057.1:42324-45126 GCA_002358855.1 Bacteroidales bacterium UBA3388 | reverse complement strand
CTTGCCTTGAAGCAGGAAGGCTTTCGGCTTCTGCTTGCAATTCTCAGCCTTGGTCTTTTATTGTAATAAATAATCAACCAATACTTGAACAAGCTCAAAGAAGGATTGCGACAATGGGAATGAATCGTTTTGTAAAACAAGCCCCAGTCTTGATTGCAATAGTCTTGGAAAAAGCTAACCTCACAGCCTCCTTAGGCTCGGTTATAAAAGATAAGGAATATCCTCTTTTAGATATAGGAATTGCGGCTAATAATATATGTATGCAAGCCTCCGAATTAGGTCTTGGAAGTTGCATACTTGGTTGGTTTGATGAAAAGGGATTGAAACAATTGCTTGATGTACCTGAGAAGAAACGCATTCCGTTGGTAATCTCTTTGGGTTATTCGGCAGCTATTACAAGAAAAAAGATTCGTAAACCATTAAAGGAAATTGTGCATTTTAATTCCTATAAAAGATAAGAAAGAAAATAAATTATAAAATAAATAACAACAAACATTAAAGCAAGATGATAACTAATAATTTTGCACACCGTCATAACGGTCCTCAACCAGCAGAAGTTGAGAAGATGTTAAAAGTCATCGGCGTTAGTAGCATTGATGAACTAATTGATAAGACTATACCTGCAAAGATTCGTTTCAAACAACCTTTGGACCTTCCTCAAGGAATGAATGAATATGAATATTTCACTATGTTAAAAGGTATGGCCTCAAAAAACAAAATGTATGAGACATACATCGGACAAGGATACTACAACACAATAGTTCCTGCCGTATTACAAAGAAATATTTTAGAAAATCCAGGTTGGTACACTTCATACACTCCTTACCAAGCTGAAATTTCACAAGGCCGTTTGGAAACTCTTTTCACTTTCCAAACAATGATTTGTTCAATGACTGCAATGCCTTTGGCTAATGCTTCATTGTTAGACGAAGCAACTGCATGTGCAGAAGCAATGCTTATGTTCTATGGTTCAAGAAGTCGTCAGCAACAAAAAGATAACGTAAACAAATTCTTTGTTAGCGAAAATCTTTTCTCTCAATCAATAGATGTAATAAAAACAAGAGCCGTTCCTCGTGGAATTGAAGTAGTTGTTGGAAGCGACGACACAGTTCTTGATTCTACTTTCTTTGGTGCAATAGTTCAATATCCAAATCGTAAAGGTGAAGTATTGGATTATGCAGCTTTCACAGCAGATGCAAAAGCAAAAGGAATATTTGTTGCAGTTGCAGCAGATTTAATGAGTTTAGCTTTATTAACTCCTCCAGGAGAATGGGGAGCTGATTGCGTTTGTGGAACAACTCAAAGATTTGGTTGTCCAATGAGCTTTGGTGGTCCTTCTGCAGCATATTTTGCTTGCACAGAAAACTTCAAAAGAACAATGCCTGGTAGAATCATAGGACAAACTGTTGATACACAAGGCAACAAAGCATTCCGTCTTGCTCTTCAAACAAGAGAACAACACATCAAACGTGAAAAAGCAACTTCTAACATTTGTACTGCACAAGCCCTTGTTGCTATTATGGCAGGTCAATATGCGGCTTATCACGGACAAGAAGGAATTAGAGAAATAGCACAAGATATAAACAAAACTGCAACTACAATTGCAGAAAACGCAAAAACTTACGGATATACTCAATTAAACGAAACATTCTTCGATACAATTCGTTTAGCATGTCCTGTTGATGCTGAAAAGGTTTGTCAAGTTGCGGTTGAAAACAAAATCAACTTCTTATTGATTGACAACAAAACAATAGGTATTTCTACTGACGAAACTACTTCTTGCCAAGGTGTAGAAAGAGTTTTAAGAGTACTTGCAGAGGCAGCAAGTAAAGAATTTGTAGAATTTTCTTGTGCCGAACCAAAAGGAATACCAGCAAACTTAAAAAGACAATCAGCTTTCTTAACTCAAAAAGTATTCTCTTCTTATCATTCAGAAACAGAAATGATGAGATACTTAAAGAAAATGGAAGTAAAAGACTTGTCTTTAAACAGAGCAATGATTCCTCTTGGATCTTGTACAATGAAATTGAACGCTGCAATGGAAATGATACCATTCACATGGTCAGAATTTGCAAACGTTCACCCATTTGTACCAAGAGATCAAGCAGAAGGATACTACGAACTTGTTGAAGATATGGATAGAATCCTTTCAAAAATCACAGGATTTGCGAAAGTAAGTCTTCAACCAAACTCAGGAGCAGCAGGAGAATATGCAGGATTGATGACAATTCGTAACTACCAAATAGCAAACGGACAAGAAAACAGAAGAGTGTGTTTGATTCCTGCTTCTGCTCACGGAACAAACCCTGCATCTGCTGCAATGGCAGGAATGAATATCATAGTAATCAAAACAACTGCTGAGGGAGAAATCGATATTGCTGACTTGAAAGAAAAAGCAGAAGCAAATAAAGAAAATCTTTCTTGCTTAATGGTTACTTACCCTTCTACTCACGGTGTGTTTGAAGAAGGAATTATAGATATTATAAACATCATTCACGAAAACGGTGGATTAGTTTATATGGACGGAGCAAACATGAACGCTCAAATAGGCTTAACATCACCAGGCTTTATGGGAGCTGACGTTTGCCACTTGAACTTACACAAATCATTTGCAATGCCTCACGGTGGTGGTGGTCCAGGAGTTGGACCTATTGGATGTACAGCAGCTCTTGCTGATTATCTTCCAACACACAGCACAATATCAACAGGTTCTACAAAAGGCTCACCTGTAGCTGCCTCTCCATTCGGTAGTGCTGGCTTATTACCAATCACATACGGTTACTTAAAAATGTGTGGTGGCGA
>DEPQ01000057.1:34378-42167 GCA_002358855.1 Bacteroidales bacterium UBA3388 | reverse complement strand
AACCAATTCTCATTAAGTTCAGGAGTACAATGCGGAGATATAGCAAAACGTTTAATGGACTACGGCTTCCACGCACCAACAGTTGCATTCCCTGTTCACGGAACATTGATGATAGAACCAACAGAATCAGAACCATTGTCAGAAATGGATAGATTGTGCGATGCTTTAATCCAAATCCGTCAAGAAATTCGCGACATAGAAGAAGGAAAAGCAGACAAGCAAAACAACTTAATCATGAACGCTCCACACACAATGCAAGTTGTATGTGCAGATACATGGGATAGACCATACACTCGTCAAATGGCAGCCTTCCCTCTTGAACACGATGACAAATACTGGCCATGTTCTTCAAGAGTAGATGACGCATACGGCGATAGAAACCTTGTAGTATCTTGGGCTGAATAAGCAAAAAGAAAAAAACAAGCATAAAAAACTTAAATCGGGAGTTAATTAAAACTCCCGATTTTTTACAAAAAGCAATATGTTATGGGGATATTTGACTTTTTAAAACGCAAAAAAGAAGAGATAATAGTTTCTTCTAACAAGTTTACCCATAAATTATACTCTGATATTTTAGTCTTCAACAATAAAATAGATGAATTACTTAAAAAAGATTGTTTTATTGCAAGAAGCGATTATAAAAATCTAATTACCGAATACGAAGAACTTTACAATTCTTTACTACCCATTTACAATAATGGCTTACTAAATGACTTTTCTAAAAAATACAAAATAAATATTAAGCAAATCAACCGCTTTACTTCCTTATATAAAGAAATTCAAAATCTAAAATTAGAATCTCCCACAATAAAAGCCCATAATGAAGATTTTATTCAAAGACATTTAAAATCAGAACAAGCATATCTTGATACAATCCTAAAAGATTGCGATTCTTCCATTATGCTTGATGAGGAACAAAGGCGAGTTATTTTAACAGATGAAGACCACACTCTTGTAATTGCAGGAGCTGGTGCGGGCAAAACAACAACAATTGCAGCCAAAGTAAAGTATTTGACAGAAAAACAAAAGATTAACCCCTCTCAAATCTTAGTAATCTCTTTCACAAACAAAGCAGTGGAAGAATTAAAAGAAAGAATAAATCACAAATTAAAAATACCTACCACAATAAGTACGTTTCATTCTATTGGCTATTCCATATTACGCCAAAGCGAAACAGAACAAAAAAAGGTTGTAGATGGAGGTTTTCTTTACAATATCATAAACAACTATCTTAAAACAAACATTCTAAAAGACCATGTATTAGTTGATAAACTAATTCTATTCTTTGCATCATATATTTCTGCACCTTACGAGGATAAGAACATAAATGAATATTTTAAATTCATAGCCAATAGCGACTTTTCTTCTCTAAAAAGTAATCTTAACGAATATGCAAAAGAAATAATTGATAGAAAAACAAACAAAAAAGAAACCCTAAGAAATGAAACTTTACGTTCAATTGAGGAGGTTATGATTGCAAACTTTCTATACCTTAACCAAATTGAATATGAGTATGAACCAATTTATCAATATCGCATATTAGATTCAAACAAACCTTATACAACAGATTTCATTATAAAACAAGGAGATAAAACCTCATATATTGAACATTTTGGCATTACGGAAGATGGAAAAAACAATAGATACTCCCAAGAAGAATTAGATAAATACAAGAGTATTGTTAATAAAAAAATACTCCTACATAGACAACACAAGACAGATTTAATATACACATTCTCAAAATACAAAGACAAACGCTCACTCCTTTCTCATCTCGAAGAAGAATTAGTAAAAAGAGGTTATACTCTAAATAAAAGAAACTCCAAAGAGATTTATAAACAACTCATAGACAAACAAGAAAGCAAGTATATCACAAAATTAACCCTCTTTATTTGTAGTTTCATTGGCAATTTCAAAACACAAGGATACAATTATCAAAAATTTAATGAATTAAAACAAACTATAAAAAATCCAAGAACACAATTATTTTTAGAAATATGTGAGGTATGTTTTCTTGAATACCAAAAAGCATTAAAAGAGTTTAATTATATTGATTTTCAAGATATGATAAATAACTCGGCTCTAATAATCAAAAACAAACAACTCTCAAAAGAAAAAATAGATTTTAAATATATAATAGTAGATGAATATCAAGACATATCAAGACAAAGATATAATCTAATAAAAGAAATATCACAATTATGTAATGCAAAAATAATGGCAGTTGGAGACGATTGGCAATCAATTTATGCTTTTAGTGGCTCTGTCCTTCCTTTATTTACACAATTTTGCAATGTAGTTGGCTATGGTTGTGAACTAAAAATAACACACACCTATCGCAATGCACAAGAGATTATAAACATTGCAGGTAACTTTATCCAAAAAAACTCCAACCAAATAAAGAAAGCTTTAATCTCCCCTAAAAGAATCAACAATCCTGTCTTTATTCACACCTATGATGATAGTTATTCATTGAATAAACCAACAGAAAAAGGAGGAGTATTTTACAACATAGGATTTGCTTTAAACGAAATAATAGGTCAAATCATAAAATTCAACTCCATAGAAAAGAAATCACAAATACCCTCTATCCTATTGATTGGAAGATATGGCTTTGACGCAAGAAATATATGTAAGTCAAATCAATTTAGCTATGATGAAAAAAGCGGAAACGTATTTTCAAGCAAATATGGTTCAAAAGTAAAACTAAGTTTTATGACAGCACATAGTTCAAAAGGCTTAAGTGCAGAAAATGTCATAATAATAAATGCAAAAGACAATACATACGGATTTCCTTCCAAGGTAGAAGATGACCCAATCTTAAAACTTGTAGTATCATATGATGATACATACAATTATGCCGAAGAAAGAAGACTATTTTATGTAGCACTAACAAGAACAAAAAATAGAGTCTTTATAATAACACCTAAAAACAGACCATCAGAATTTATAAAAGAATTACTAAACGAACCACATAACTATCCAAATCTTACACTCACAGGAGAATTATCCGCAAATGCAAAAGAAAACACCGATGTAAAAAACAAATGTCCTAAATGTGGTTATCCAATGCAACTAAAATGGAATAAAAACTTTGGATTAAAACTTTGGATATGCACAAACGACCAAGAAATTTGCGGATTTATGACAAATGATAAACGAGAAAACGAATTATCAATACATAAATGCGATTGGTGTAAAGACGGATATTTAATAGTAAAACAAAATAACAATGACTTTTTCTTAGGTTGTACCAATTACAAAAAAGACAATTCAGGTTGTAATCGTTCATTAAATAAAACACATTACAAATTTTGGCTTAATAATAGCTTTGGTCAAAAAGACGTTTCAACAGAAAAACCCTCATACATTCAAGAAGAAACCACCAATCCATTACCTCCAAAGATGATTGAGCAACCAAAAAAAATAGGACAAACAAGAAAACCAATAGAAATAAACGAAATAAAATACAAAGACATATATTTAAATGACCAAGTAGTAAAAATAGCAGTTGATTCATTTGGTAATTTACTTACAGATTTGTCTTTATTTGATAAACTATATAAATACAAGAATAACTACAAAAAAGAAAATGCCCCCACTTTAACAAATCAAATTCTTGTACAATTAGCAACTAATAGACCAACAACCTATGAAGAAATAATGGATATTTATGGATTTGGAGAAAAATATTGGGCATACTATGGACAAGAGATACTAATGATAATAATAACACACTTAGCGAAGAAATAAATATTAAAAAAATTATTATTTTTGTAGCCTAAAACTTTAAAATAAAAAAGAGTATGAAAAAGATTTTATTATTTATTATTTGTTGTGCGGTGGTGGTTTCTGTGTCTGCACAAGAGTTTCAAAGACATTCGCAAAGAGGCGATGATAAAAAAACAATTAATTTCCGTCCTGCTGAAAAGATGCTTACAACGGTAGATTACAATTATGCTTTGTCTTCTTACAACACTGATGACCTTTACATAACTTGTGAATATCATTACGATGCTTATCGTCGTTTAACTTCTGTTCACGAAATTGTTCCTGCTGAATATGAATTGATAGATTCTATTCATTACAACGAACAAAATCAAATGGTGCGTCTTGATGGCTATCAATTAATTGGTAACACTTGGGTTAATGTCTATTACATAGAATACACATACAATAATCAAGGCTTAATTGCATCACGAGCAAATTACAATAACTTTGGTGGAGAATTTGAATTAGGTGGTTTGTATGAATATTTCTATAACCAACAAGGTCAATTAATAAGTACCGATTTAACAATGGGTGATATGCTTTTGCAAATGGTAGAATATGAATACGCAAACGGTCTTTTGACTACTGAAACATGGAGCTATGCTGACGATCCTTTTGCTTCTAATTCAACATTTACTGCTAATGAACGCATAGATTATTCATATAATGAAGGAAAATTAAGTCTTATTACATACAACACTTTTGATGGTTATTCTTGGGAGGTTTATGGCACAAGAACTTACACATACGATGAAAATGGTAATTGCACCGAAGTACACGCATACGATGCTGATGAAAACGAAACGGAACGTTCTATTTTCACTTTTGATAATCGCCTTTTAGAAGAAACACTTATGCCTTGGACTCCTGAAATCACTCGTCCTGAAACTTACACAAATAAAAATATTTACAGACTTGAAGAATATTGGGCATTAGATGCTAACTTCACTTTGCAATATGTATGTGATTATGAATACAATTATGTAGATATTGACGCAGTTGGACTTGCAGATGTAGAGCAATTACCTTTAAACATCACTCCTAATCCAACCAAAGATGTAATAATTTTATCAGGATTAAAAGAAGGAGTTTATCAAATGGAGGTTATAGACATGGCAGGTCGTGTAATGATGAAAGGAAGCATTACAAACAATGCTACAATCAACCTTTTAGACTTACAAAAAGGCTGTTACCTTGTAAAAGTAACAAATAATAATTCTCTTTATTCTTCAAAAGTAATTGTGAAATAAAGCTTGAGTTTACTATATAAATGAGGGTGAAAGTTAAGTCTTTCACCCTTTATTTTTTTCCTAAGAAAAAATTGAAAAAAGCTAAGAAAAAATTTGAAAAAGCAAAGAAAAAATTTACTAAAACAAAGAAAAAATTTAGCGAAACAATAAAGGGTGAATTTTAGTCTTTCACCCTTTATTTTATTTATTTGGCTCTGTTTAGAATTTGTCTTGTTTTTTCTGGTGTAACAATACCTCTTTCGCCTACGTTCCAACCTCTGTCTTGGAATCGTTTAACTATGGTTTCTATTACATCGTCTCCAATGTTGTTTTCGCTTAGGCGTGTTTTCTTTCCTATGCTACGGAAAAAGTTTTCTGTTTTTTCTATTGCTAAATCTATTGCTTTGTTTTCGTCTTCAAGGTTTATGCCCCATACTCTTTTAGCATATTGCAATAACTTGCCTTTTTTCTCGTCTCTCATCACGTCCATAAGTGCCGGGTGAACAATTGCAAGAGTTTCTCCGTGATCTAATCCACACAAAGCAGTGAGTTCGTGTCCTATCATGTGAGTTGCCCAATCTTCTTCAACACCCATAGCGATAAATCCATTCAATCCCATTGTTGCAGTAAGCATAAAGTTTGCACAAGAGTTGTATGAAGGATTTTCACTCATAAGTTCCTCAGCCTCTTCTATCAAAGTAAGCAAAAGACTCTCAGCCCAACGATCCATAACCTTAGTATCTAAACAAGTAGTTAAATATTGTTCCAAGGTATGAGCGTAAATATCTACTATTCCATTTGAAATTTGTTTCTTAGGTAAAGAAAGCACTACATTAGGGTCAAGAATTGAGAAAACAGGATAGCCTTGTGGATTATGGAAAGCAAGTTTTTCTGCTCTATCTCTTCTTGAAATAACGGCACCATTATTCATTTCCGATGCAGTTGCAGGAAGTGTTAAAACGCTTGCAAAATCTATTGGTTTAGGTAAGCGACCTGCTTTTTTCAAAAGAATATCCCAAGCATCTTCTCCTTCAAAACGTGCAGCAGTTGCAATGAATTTTGTTCCATCTATAATAGAGCCTCCTCCAACTGCTAAGATAAAGTCTATATTTTCTTTTTTACAAATCTCAACAGCACGCATCAAGGTGTTGTAATCGGGATTTGCTTCAATGCCTGCAAACTCTATTACATTATAACCCTCTAAGGCTTTCATAACTTGGTCATATACTCCATTTTTCTTTATTGAGCCACCTCCGTATGTTAAAAGTATCTTACGGCTTTTATCTATTTCTTTGCTAAGTTTAGCTATTTGTCCTTCTCCAAAAAGAATCTTTGTTGGATTTCTAAATTCAAAATTATTCATTGATGTATTGATTTAAATTATTTAATATAATATCTATTCTAATGTCAAAGCTCTCTCTTGTAGCGTAAGCAACGTGAGGCAAAAGCACTGTATTCTTAGCCGAAAGCAAAGGGTGGTTTTCCTCTAATGGTGGTTCTTTTTCATAAACATCTATTCCTGCTCCTGCAACCCTGTCTTCATTCAAAGCATTTGCTAAGGCAAAATTATCAATCACTCCTCCCCTTGCTGTGTTTATTATTATTGCACTTGGTTTGCAAAGGTCTATGATTTCTTTACTAATAAGATTTTTAGTTTCATTTGTAAGTGGAGTGTGAAGTGAAATAATATCGGCTTGTTTCACTGCTTCCTCTAATGAAAGGTATTCAATTCCTAATTCCAAAGCCTCCTTTCTTTCACTGCGAGAATAAGCTATAAGTTTACAACCAAAGGCTTTTAAAAGTTTTGCAGTCGCTAAACCTATTGCACCTGTGCCTATTAAAGCTACTGTTTTACCTCTAAGTTCTCTTCCTAAGATATTGTTGCGGGTTCCAAGCTTTCTTGTTGCAAAGTCAAACTCTGTCATTTTTCTATATACATCTAACATAAGTCCTACGGCTAATTCTGCAACGGCTGTTGTAGCATAGCCCGAAGCATTACGAATTAAGATATTGTTTTCTTTGCAATAGTCTTGGTCTATGTGGTCTAAGCCTGTGAAAGCAACGTTTAAGAATTTTAAGTCTTTACATTCTTGCAACACTTCTTTTCTTAAAGGAATGTTTGAAACGATTACTACCTCTGCTCCTTGCATTCTTTCTATCAAAGTTGGAGCATCTTCCTTTCTATCGGGATAAACTACAAATTGATGACCTTTTTGAGCATAAATTTCTGCTAACTGCTTTGCTCTTTCTTGGCTTATGCCTATTGGTTCTACGGCTACTATTTTCATTTCTTTAAAATTTTAAAAAAAAGCGTGGAGAAATAATAACCCCACGCTTTAATAACTGAAAAAATCAATGATTTATTTTATAAAACCACTTCTTCTTAACAATGCTTTATTAGTTGGTTCTTGTCCACGGAACGCTTTGTAAAGTTCCATTGGGTGTTTCTTACCACCTTTTGAAAGAATATTTTGACGGAATGAATTTGCAACTTCTTGATTGAAGATACCTTTTTCTTGGAATAAAGAGAAAGCATCTGCATCAAGAACTTCTGCCCATTTATATCCATAGTATCCTGCTGCATATCCACCAGAGAAAATATGTCCGAATGAAGTTGTCATCATTGCATTAGGAACTCTTGGTAATAATTCTGCTTTTTCACTTACTTTTTCTTCTATTGCTGTTACATCTCCTGTGAATTCTTTTGTGATTGTGTGCCATTGCATATCTATCATTCCTAAGAATAATTGACGAACTGAATACCAACCTGCAAGGTATCTTTCAGATGC
>DEPQ01000057.1:16581-34309 GCA_002358855.1 Bacteroidales bacterium UBA3388 | reverse complement strand
GCAAACATATCAAGGAATTCTTTTTCTGTTGCAAAGTTTTCCATTATTTGAGAAGGTAATTCAACGAAATCTCTATATACTGCTGTACCTGTGATTGAAGAATAAGTTCCTTCTGCAAATATTCCGTGTAAGCAGTGTCCAAATTCGTGTAAGAATGTGTTAAATTCATCAAAAGTAAGTAATGAAGGTTCTTTTTTAGTTGGTTTTGTGAAGTTACAAACCATTTGAATTAAAGGACGTACTTCTGTTCCATCAGCAGTTTTGTATTGATCGCGGAAAGATGTCATCCAAGCTCCTGAACGTTTGCTTTCTCTTGGGAAGAAATCCATATAAAGCACAGCAAGGAATTTTCCATTAGCCTTATCATATACTTCATATATTGTTACATCAGGGTGGTATTTTGCAATTTGAGTGTTTTCTTTAAATTCAATGTTGTAAAGTTTTCCTGCTAAATCAAAGATTCCTTTTTTAACATTTTCTAATTGGAAATAAGGTTTCATTAACTCAGGATCCATTGCGTATTTGTCGTTTTTAAGTCTTTCACTCCAATAAGAAAAATCCCATCTTTGTAAATCACCAACAAATCCGTTTTTATTAGCGTATGCTTGTACTTCTTCAAGATCTTTTTTTGCAAAAGGCATAGAAGCATCAAGTAAATCATTTAAGAAAGTTGTTACATTTTGAGGATTTTGTGCCATTCTATTTTCCAAAGCATACTCAGCGTATGAATTGTATCCAAGAATTTGTGCTGCTCTCAAACGAAGATTTGCTATTTTTCTTGCAATTTCTTTATTGTCGTGTTCATCTCCGTGATTTGCAACAGAGTTTGATGCTCTCCAAATTTGTTCTCTCAATTCTCTGTTTTCAGCATACATCAAGAAAGGTCCGTATGAAGGATATTGAAGAGTGAAAGTATAACCTTTTTGACCTCTTGCCTTTGCTTCTTCCTTAGCAGCAGTTAAAGCAAACTCAGGTAAACCTTTCAAATCTTTTTTATTCTTAACGTTTAATGTGTAAGCATTTTGGTCTGCCAAAGTATTCTTTTGATATTTTATAGAAAGCAAACTCAATTCTTCTGAAATCTTTCTATATTCTTCTTTTGCTTCTCCTTGTAACAAAGCACCTGAACGGATAAATCCTTTATAAGTGTTGTCAAGCAATGTTCTTTGTTCCAAAGTCAAAGCAAGGTCATCTCTTTTGTCGTAAACTTGTTTTACTTTGTCAAATAAAACAGGGTTCATGTTAATATCGCTGCTATAAGCAGTTAAAGCAGGAGTTATTTCCTCAGCAATCTTTTGCATTTCAGGAGAAGTCATACAACCATCTATGCAATAGAAAACGCCAAGCACTTTGTTTAACAAACCACCCGCTCTTTCCAATGTTTCAATTGTGTTTGCAAAATCAGGAGTCGCACGATTAACAATAATTGCGTTTACTTCCTTCTTTGCTTCCTCTATTGCATAAAGAATAGCAGGTTTATAATCTTCTGTTTTTATTTGGTCAAAAGGTGGAGTCTGAAAAGGAGTATTCCATTCTTTTACCAAAGGATTTTCTGCCTTGATTTTAGCAGCCTCTTGTGGACTTACTTGTCCTACAAGCAATGTTGTAGTCATTGCCATAGCCAATGTCATTAAAATTTTTCTCATTTAATTTATTTGTGTTTATTGTTTAAGTTTGCAAAAATACAAATAATAAATTTACAATTCAAAGAATTAAAAAAATAAAACAAAGAAATAATTTCTTAATTCTTTGTTTTAGTAAATTATTTCTTTGCTTTTTTTCATTTAAAGTCTACCTCGTTTTATGTATGTGAATATCAAGCGAAAGAGCATAAGAAAATTATACCATAGGGCAGTTGGTGTGCCGTAGTGTTTGCACATTATACGAAATCGTTCTTTGTTTGCTTTTACTATGTGTTTGCTACTTAGTCCACCTGATAGGAATTTGGAAATATAAATATTGGTATTTACGATTTTTTTTGCGTTTTCAATCGAGGTAAGCACCCAATCATAGTCGGCTGTTATTCTATATTCTGTTTTATACTTTGGTGCTATTGTGCGTTTTATTAAAATAGATTGATGACAGACGGTCATTCCCCATTTGAATGAGTTTTTTGTTAATTGTTTTGGTGGAGTGAGTCGGCGTGAGCCTAATTCTTTTTGATTTTGTGCAAGAATCATTGTGTTGCCATAGTAAATATCTGCGTCTTCTTGGTGGTTTGCAAAGATTTTTTCTAAGGTATCGGGCATATAAAACATATCTCCTGCATTTATAAAAATGACATAATCTCCGCTTGCTAAGTCTAAGCCTTTGTTCATCGCATAATATAGTCCTTCATCAGGCTCGCTTATCCATAGGTTAATGATATCTTCATTTTCTTTTATGAGTTGTTTGGTATTGTCTTTTGATGCTCCGTCTATTACTATGTATTCTATTTCGGAATAGGTTTGTAGTCGCAACGATTTAATGGTGCGTTGTAGCATTTCTGCTGAATTGTAGCATACTGTAATAACTGATATTAGTGGTTTCTTGTGCATTATTTTTTATTTTTTGTTAAAACGAATTTTATCTCCGTTTAGTATGAATATTCCTTCGTCAAGCATTTGTCTTATAAACTCTATTGCTTTTTCTCCTTGCGAAAACTCGGTATTGTTTTCAAAATAACTTATTGGTTTTTCGCTTTCTAATAGTGAGTTAATTATTTTTTCTTGCAAAGATAGAGATTTTGTTTGGTTTGCTTGGCATAAATCGCACTTATTACACTTTTGACTCTCAATATCGAAGTATTTGTGAATAAATTGTTCTCTACATTCTGCCTTTTCTAAGTAATCAATCATTGTTTCGGCTCTTTGAATTGAGAGGTCTTTAAGTGTTTGATAGTTTTTTTCGGAAATGTATAATTCTTCTTTCTTTACTCTGTCTTGGTGAAAGATTATGTATTCTCCTGCTTTGAAACGGCGATAGGTTATAACGCCCATTTTTTCTAAACTTTTGAGTTTGAGAATTACTTTGTCTTTTTCCCAATTTAGATAGGATGCTAATTTTCCTTCTTCAACAAAAGTGTATTCTAAACTATTGCATTCGCATATTCTTAGCAAGCCTGCAAGCAAAGCGGAATAGTCATCTGAAATTTTTAGTATTGTTCTTATTTCAAAATCGCTTGATTGTATTTTTATTTTAGATATTGGATATTCTCTTTGATTGTAAGAAAGGATTCCTTCTTTGTAAAATATTTTTAGGGTATTGAATACTGAAATAAAATCGAAATGATATTGTGCACAAAAGGCTTCTAAACAAAAATCTTTTTCATAATTTTTTCCATCATAGTAAGTTATAGAATATTGAGAGTAGAGAGCATTATAGATTTCTTTTATTTTTTCCATTTCGGGATAAGACATTGCAACTCTTTTTCTTAGATTTTTAATATCTTTTTCGTGCCAATAAAGCACTGCAAAGGCGTCTTTCCCATCTCTTCCTGCTCTTCCTACTTCTTGATAATACTCTTCTATGCTTGAAGGTAGGTCTAAGTGAATTACAAACTTTACATCTTGTTTATCAATGCCCATTCCAAAGGCTTTTGTTGCTACCATAACTTGTAATTCTCCTTTTTGCCAAGCCTCTTGTCTTTGTTTTCTTTCGTAATTTGTAAGTCCTGCATGATATTCTGCTACACTTAGATTGTGTTTTTTTAGTTCTTGTGCGTAGAGTATTGCATTTTTTCGTGTAGAAACATAGATTAGTCCACTACCTTGATATTTTTGTATTATTTCTATGGTCTTTTCTATCTTATTATTGTCTTTAAAGACTAAATATCTAAGATTTTCTCTTTGAAAACTTCCTCTTATGCAATTTGTTTTTTTGAAATCAAGATTTGTTTGTATGTCTTCTATTGTGCGAGAAGTTGCTGTTGCAGTCAAGGCTAAGATTGGCACTTGCCAATGAACGTCTCTAAGTAGTGAAATCTCTCTATATTCGGGACGAAACTCGTGTCCCCATTCCGAAATGCAGTGTGCTTCATCTACAACAAACAAACAAGGTTTCATTTTATAGAGATAATGTTGAAAGACTTGATTTTTAATTCTTTCGGGAGTGATAAATAAAAATTTATACTTCATTGTTATTACCTTATTCAAGACTTCATCAACACTTTTGTACAATGCCTCATCGCTAAGACAACAAGCCTTTAAGCCTTTCTTTGTTAGAGAATCGGTTTGGTCTTTCATTAAGGAAATAAGTGGGGAAATTATTATGCAAATTCCTTCTTGCATAAGTGCAGGTATTTGATAACAAAGACTTTTTCCGCCACCTGTCGGCATCAGGGCTAAGGTATCGTTACCTAAAACAACTGAGCTTATGACTTGTTCTTGAATTGAACGAAACGAGTCATAAGCCCAATATTTTTTTAGTATGTTTCTTGCTTTTTCAAGCATTGATTTACTTCTCAAAAGTAAAAGGTGAATCAAAATCTTTGAAGCATGGCAATATTTTGTCTTTATCCGAAAGGATTGGATTTTCAATTTGCCAATCTATTGCTAAATCGGGGTCTGAGAAAAGTATGCCTGATTCTGATTCTTTATTGTAGAAATTAGAACATTTGTAAGAAAAAATTGTGTTATCTTCTAAACTAACGAAAGCGTGTCCAAATCCTTCTGGAAGATATAGCATATTCTTTTTCTCTGCATCTAATTTCACTGCTTTATATTTACCATAAGTTGGCGAGCCTTTACGCAAATCTACTGCAAAATCAATAACACTACCACTTACGACTCTGACTAATTTTGCTTGTGCAAAGGGTGGTTTCTGAAAATGAATGCCTCGCAAAACTCCCTTTGAGGATTGAGATTCATTATCTTGCACAAATGTTTGGTTAAAGCCAAGTTGAGAGAGTTTTCCTTGATTATAGGTTTCGCAAAAATAACCTCTTTCATCGCGAAAAACATCTGGCTCAATTATTAACAAGCCCGGTATTTCGGTTTGTGTTATTTTCATCTCTCTTATCCGTGTATTGCTTTGTTATATGCTGCTTCGATTGCTTCCATTACCGCTTCACTCATTGTAGGGTGTGGGTGAATTGTAGAAGCGACTTGATGTGCAGTAAGTTTTTGCTGACGTGCAACAACGATTTCGGCAATCATTTCTGTTACATTATCTCCTATCATACTGCAACCAAGTATTTCATCTGTTTTTGCATCGATTACAACTTTTACAAAGCCATCTCTGTTTCCGCTTGCTGCTGCTTTGCCCGATGCCATATACATAAATTTACCTACTCTAACTTCTCTGCCTTCGGCTTCTGCTTTTGCTTTTGTCAAACCTACGCTTGCTACCTCAGGAGTTGTGTATGTACAACCCGGAATATTAGAATAATTTACTATTTCTGGGTTTTGACCTGCAATTTTTTCAACACAAACTATTGCTTCTCTACTTGCTACGTGTGCTAAGGCTGGTCCGTGAACTATATCGCCTATTGCGTAAACTCCTTCTACATTTGTGCGGTAGTATTCATCTACTTCTATTTTTCCTCTCTCGAATTTCACACCTGCTTCTTCTAATCCTAAGTTTTCTACGTTAGTGCTAACTCCTACTGCTGAAAGTACTACATCGCATTCTATTACTTGTTGTCCTTTTTTACCGCTTATGTTTACTAAACACTTTTCTCCACTTGTATCTACGCTATCAACTGAGGTTGAAGTAAGGACTTTCATTCCGTTTTTCTTGAAACAACGTTGTAATGTAGAGCTTACTTCTTCGTCTTCATTAGGAACAATGTTTGGCATATACTCTACAAGTGTTACTTGTGTGCCTAATGATTGATAGAAGTGTGCAAATTCACTTCCTATCGCACCTGAACCAACTACAACCATACTTTCTGGTTGTTTTTCTAAGGTCATGGCTTGACGATAGCCAATTATCTTCTTTCCATCTTGTGGCATATTTGGTAAATTGCGAGAACGTGCTCCTGTTGCAAGGATTATGTGAGTTGCTTCAAAGATTTCTTCTTGTCCGTCTGCTTTTTTTACAACTACTTGTTTAGAAGCATTCAATCTTCCTTCTCCTTCTATTACTGTTATGTTGTTTTTTTGCATTAAGTGTTCAACTCCCTTACGCATATTAGTTGCTACGGTGCGTGAACGCTCAACTATTGCTGTCATATTTGGCTTTGCTGCTGCGGCATCTAAGTCTATGCCATAGTTTGCAGCATGTTTCATATATGTATATGCTTGTGCTGATTTCAAAAGGGCTTTTGTAGGAATACAACCCCAATTCAAGCAAATTCCTCCTAAGTTTTCTCTTTCTACAACTGCTGTATTGAATCCTAATTGTGAGGCTCTAACGGCTGCAACGTATCCTCCTGGACCGCTACCTATTACTATTACGTCAAATTTCATTGTTATTATTTTTTAATTTTATCTATTGCTTCTGTTACATTGATTGCAAAGTCTGCTAATTTCTCACATTGTGCATACAAAGTGCTGTAAGAAATTCCTGTTTGATAAGGATATTGATTTTGTTTTACGGCTTCGGTATGCTCTGTACGTAGTTGATCTCTGTATTCATTGATTCGATTTTCCAATTCTTTGGCTCTATCTATACTTACATTGTGATAATTTGCCGAAAGATTGTTATTCATTTCCAAAACAGCCTCTTTTACCAAAGAAAACATCTTTTGCAATTTTTCATTCATTTCTTGGCTGTAAGCAATGTTTTGTTTTCTCTTACTATCTATTGTTAAAGATAATTGATAGCAACTATCTCCTATGCTTTCAAGATTATCTACTATTCTTAACATTGCACTTATTTCTTGCGATGCTCCTAAACTCATTCCGTTTTCAGAAACCTTTGTTAGATAGTTTGCAATTTCGACTTCCATTCTATCTGTTATTTCTTCGTATTTGTGAGTTCGACTCATCAATTGCTCAAATTTCTTGTCGTCATTCAACTCAAACAATTCTGGAATAAAGTCATACATTCTAAGGACTCTCTTAGAAAAGGCTTCTATTTCTTTCTTTGCAGGCTCAATACTCAATTCTCCTGCTGACATAAAGCCCGATGGAATGAATTTTAAACGGAATTCTTCTTCTTCGTTTGAAGGAATAAGTTTGTTTACTATCTTTTCTATTGCAGGAATAAACCAAACAAGCAATAGAGTGTTTGTTACGTTAAAGAAACTATGGAAACAAGATAATGCAACAGGCACTGCCGCAGCATCTAACATAGGATTGATTCCCTCAATTGAAAGAACTAATTGACTAATCAAATAAAGGAATGGTTTAAACAATATTAAAATCCAAGTAACTCCAATTACATTGAATACTAAGTGTGCTAAGGCTGCACGTTTTGCGGTTGAATTTGCCATAAGTGCAGAAATGTTTGCAGTAATTGTTGTTCCGATATTTTCTCCTAAAACTAAGGCGGCTGCAACCTCAAATCCAATCAAACCTTGTGCACACATAACTAAGGTAACTGCCATCATAGCCGAAGAAGACTGAATAACAACTGTTAAAATCGTACCTATCAAAACAAATAACAAATAAGAAAGATAGCCATAGTTTGACATTGAGCCTATAAATTCTAAAACAGGTGCATATTCTGGTTGTTTAAAATCAGGAACGCCTGCTTTCAAGGCTTCAAGTCCCATAAACAACAAGGCAAACCCTATTAAAAATTCTCCTAACGACTCTTTGCCTTTGATAAACATAAAAGGCGTTGCTATTGCAATGACTGGAAATATTATAACTGAAATAGAGAACTTAAATCCAAATAAAGAAATTATCCAAGCCGTAACTGTTGTTCCTATGTTAGCACCCATAATTACTGCTATCGCACCTGTAAGAGTTAAAAGACCTGCATTAACAAAACTTACTACCATTACGGTTGTTGCAGAAGAGGATTGAATGAGTGTTGTAACGCCTAAACCTGTTAAAACGCCACTAAAACGATTAGATGTCATTTTTGAGAGAATTGTTCGCATCTTATCTCCTGCTAATTTTTGAAGTCCATCACTCATTGATTTCATTCCAAAAAGAAATAGTCCTAATGCTCCAACTATCTCTAAGACTTTTAATAGAATATCCATACTTGTTTTTTCTTAGTTTTTTGTTCTTAAAAAAATCTTTGGCAAAAATACGAATATTTGATTTAATTTTAAAAATATTAGAGCAAAAAAAAGGACTCAACCTTTAAGATTGAATCCTTTAAGTATTATGGAAAAAATTTATTCAGTAAGTTTTTTCTCTATTGCCTCTAAATTAGCACGGAATTTCTTATCAGTATCACAACTATTTTGTACTGAACGACAAGCATGTAACACTGTCGCATGGTCTTTATTACCACATTTACTTCCTATTGTAGCCAAAGAGGTTTGAGTGTGTTTGCGAGAAAGAAACATTGAAATGTGTCGTGCTGCCACAACTTCACCTTTTCTTGTTTTTGAAAGCATTGTGTCAATTGGAATATTGAAATAATCACACACAACTTTCTGAATATATTCTATTGAAATCTCTTTTGAATTGCTTTTAACAAATTTATCAATCATATCTTTGGCTAAATCCAAAGTAATCTCCTGTTTTGTGATTGAAGAACGAGCAATCAAAGATATCAATGCACCTTCCAATTCTCTAACGCTCGAATTTATATTGTAAGCCAAATATTCTATTACATCCTTAGGCATTGAGATTCCGTCCTTAAAGAGTTTCTTTTCAATTATCTCAATTCTCGTTTGTGCATCAGGCATTTGCAAGTCTGCACTCAACCCCCACTTTAAGCGAGAAATAACTCTTTGTTCCAATCCAGAAAGTTCTGCTGGCGATTTATCAGATGTAATAATCAATTGTTTATTTGCCGCATGCAGACCATTGAAAATTTGAAAGAATACTTCTTGTGTACCGGTTTTATTTGCAAAAAATTGAATGTCATCTATGATTAACACATCTATCATCATTTGATAGAATTGTAAAAAATCGTTTCTTGTATTGTTTTTAGTACTTTCTACAAATTGTTGAAAAAATTGTTCTGCACTTATATACAAAACTGTTTTTTCTGGAAATCTTTTCTTTGTTTCAAGACCAATTGCATGAAGCAAGTGAGTCTTTCCTAAACCTACTGAACCATGAATAAACAACGGATTAAAGGAAGTTTTTCCCGGATTTTGAGCAACAGCATATCCAGCAGAGCGTGCTAATTGATTACAACTGCCTTCAACAAAGTTTTCAAAAGAATAATTTTCGTTTAGTTGAGAATTTACTTTTACTTTTCTAAGTCCTGGAATTACAAAAGGATTTGGCAAGTCTTTAACCTGCGAATCTATAGTCACAGGTATGTTTTGAGCAAAATTTTGTGTTGCAGGCAAGTTATTAGACGGCAACAAAGGATTGGCTGTCGTGTTTTTTATTGCAGTATCCATAACAACCGAGTAAAGCAATTGAGCATTATGCCCTAATTCTTTTCTGATTGCCGCTTTTAATACGTCAATATAATTTTCTTCTATAAACTCATAGAAAAACATACTTGGAACTTTCAACGTCAATATATCATCTTCCAACTTTAAAGGCTCTAATGGATTAAACCATGTGTCAAAAAGTTTCTTATCAGATATATTATCCTTGATAAAATTCAAACAATTTTCCCAAACTTGTTTACAATCCTTTTTCATTTCCTTAGTCTCTATTACGTAGTTCTACTATTCATTTTTCGGAGAGCAAAATTACACTCATATTTCTTAAAAATAAAATTTGTTTAAATTTGGTTTATTCTTTTTTTTATTATATATGACACTTGTTATTTTTTGTTCATTTTTCGGACAAATTGTTAAATTTTTGCCAAAAACCGCATAAATACACACTTTTAAAGAAAAAACAAGGTCAAAAACTCGTTTTTTTAGTTCATACTTAATTTTTTTTAATTAAAAAAATATTTTAGTACTTTTTTTACACAATTTTATTGTTAAAATCTTTTTTTAACAAATTTTATTCTTCTCCTACAAACTCTATCCTTATAGTTGAAACAGGTGGTATAGAGCTTTCAAATTTTGAGCTATTTCTTTTATCAATCAAGACTTCTATTTGACAATTAAGGTCAAAGATTTGATTCTTTTGTTCGGCATTATTTTGCTTTAAAATATTCATTACCACATTCATATCTTCGTATGCAAAATATATATTGTATTTATGTTTTACTTGTTTTTCGACAATTTCTGCCAAAGCTATACATTCGGCTGAGGATTCTTTATAAGCTTTTATCAATCCACTAACCCCTAATTTTGTTCCTCCAAAATATCTTACTACAACCAACAATACATTTGTTAAATCATTTGATTGCAATTGCCCATAAATTGGTTTTCCTGCCGTTGAGGAAGGTTCTCCATCATCATTCATTCTAAACGTTTCTTTGTCATAACCAATAATATAAGCATAGCAATGATGAGTTGCGTCATAGTACTTTTTCTTCAACTGAGTCAAATATTCTTTCACTTCGTCAAGAGAAGTAACAGGATAAAGAAAGGAAAGAAATTTACTTCCCTTTTCTTTATATATACTTTCTACGGATTTGCTTACGGTTAAATACTTCTCCGCCATAGATTTTTCAAGAATAATTATTGCAACATCAAGGCTACTCTTTTCAAAGCATCTGCAAATTTGTCTATATCTTCAAAATCGGTGTATAAAGCAAAAGACGCACGTGCTGTACCTGGAATATTGTAGTGTTGCATAACGGGTTGAGCACAATGATGACCAGTTCGGATTGCTATTCCTAACTGATCTAAAAGCGTTCCTACGTCAAAAGGATGTGAATTGCCAATTAAAAATGATATTGCACCTGCTTTTTCTTTGTAATCGCCAATAATTCTTAATCCTTCTATGCTTTTCAATCTCTCGGTAGCGTATTGCATTATCTTGTCTTCGTGTGCAATTATATTTTCTAAACCTAAGGAATTTACATATTCTATTGCTTTTCCAAATCCTATCACATCTGCAACCGAAGGAGTCCCTGCTTCAAAACGATAAGGTGCTACGTTATAAGTAGTCTTTGCAAAACTTACTTCTTTTATCATTTCTCCACCGCCTTGATAAGGAATCATTTCTTCTAAGAGTTCTTTTCTGCCATAAAGCACACCTATTCCCATAGGAGCATAGATTTTATGAGCCGAAAAACAATAAAAATCACAATCAAGGTCTTGAACATCTACCTTTAAGTGAGGTATCCCCTGAGCACCATCAACAATAGTTAAAATATTTCTTTCATTTATTTCTTTTTTTCTTTGAAATATTTCTCTAACTCTTTGAAATATTTCCTTAACTCTGTGAATTACTCCAAGGGAATTAGAAACCTGTGCAAGAGATACTATTCTTGTGTTTTTTGTTACAAGATTTTCCAACTCATCTAAATCATAACTACCATCATCTCTTATAGGTAAAACTTTGATTTTTATATTCCTTACCTCACAATTAAGTTGCCAAGGAACAATATTTGAATGGTGTTCGGATTCTGATATAATTATTTCATCACCTTCTTGTAAGGTTTTTGTAAGACTTGATGCTAATAGATTTATACTTTCAGTTGTACCACGAGTGTAAATAATTTCGGAGGATTCTTTTGCGTTTATGAAATTTTTTATTTGTTCCCTTACCGCCTCAAACTTATCTGTTGCAATTTGACTTAGAGTGTGTACTCCCCTATGCACATTTGCATTGTAATTGCGATAATAATCCGAAATTGCTTCAATAACCTGAATTGGTTTTTGTGTAGTTGCCGCATTATCTAAATAGATAAGTGGTTTTTTATTTACGTTTATCCCAAGAATTGGAAAGTCTTTTTTTATTTCTCTTATATCCATTTTCTATTTTTCTAAAACCAAATCAGGAATTTGACACATTGTTTTAACATAATGGAATGTTAATCCCTCTAAGTATTGAGAATTTATATCTTCTACATCTTTGCGATTACTTTCTGAAAGAATAATGTCGGTAATCTTTGCTCTTTTTGCAGCAAGTATTTTTTCTTTTATTCCTCCAACAGGCAAAACCAATCCTCTAAGAGTGATTTCCCCTGTCATTGCAAAGTTTGAATTAACCTTTCTTTTACTAAACAAACTATATATTGCAGTAAACATTGTTACACCTGCACTTGGACCATCTTTTGGAGTTGCTCCCTCAGGCACGTGAAGATAAATATCTGTGTTTTCAAAATCTTCTTCATTCAAACCAAGCTCTACTGCATTTGATTTAATGTATTCGTATGCCAAGGTTGCAGATTCTTTCATCACATTGCCGAGATTTCCTGTCAAATTGATATTCCCTTTACCTTTTCCTTTACTTGCTTCAATGAAAAGTATTTCTCCGCCAACCGAAGTCCAAGCTAAACCTGTTACAACACCAATCATATCTTCTTCTAAATGAACATCGTGTTGTGCGGTAGGCAATCCTAATATTTCTTGTAAATCTGCGGGTTTTATTGCTTTGGTATATTCTTCTTCTTTAACGATTTGCACTGCTCTATGACGAACAATCTTTGCTATTACTTTATCTAATTTTCTTACTCCCGACTCTCTTGTGTATTGATTGATGATAGCAGAAAGCGTTTCATTTGAAATAGAAATATCTTTCTTTTTTAAACCGTGTTCAGCAAGTTGTTTTGGAAGCAAATGCTTTGTTGCAATCATTTGTTTTTCCTCTTCAATATAGCCAGACACATCAATCACTTCCATTCTATCTATTAAAGCAGGGTGAACATTTGACAAACTATTTGCGGTTGCAATAAACATAACATTAGAAAGGTCGTAATCTATGTCTAAATAGTTGTCGTGAAATGCTGTATTTTGTTCTGGGTCTAATACTTCTAACATTGCCGATGCGGGATCACCATGTGCACTCATTCCTTGCACTTTATCTATTTCATCTAACACAAAAACAGGATTTGAAGTCTTTGCTTTCGATATAGATTTCAAAATTCTACCCGGCATTGCTCCGATGTAAGTTCTTCTATGTCCACGAATTTCACTCTCATCGCTCAATCCACCCAAGGCAACTCTTACATATTTTCGTCCTGTTGCTCTTGCTATGCTTTTTCCCAAAGAAGTCTTCCCTACTCCCGGAGGTCCAACCAAACAAAGTACAGGAGATTTCATATTTCCTTTTAGTTTCAAAACCGCAAGATACTCCAATATTCTTTGTTTTACTTTTTCCAATCCGTAATGATCAGCATCTAAGATTTTTTGTGCCTTATCCAAATCAAAATTATCGTTAGAAAATTCTCCCCAAGGCAAATCTATCATAAAATTTAAGTAGTTCAACTGAATAGAATAATCAGGAGAACTAACGTGCATATTAGATAATTTTCTTATTTCTTTTTCAAAAACCTCAGAAACATCTTTTGACCATTTTTTAGTAGAGGCTTTCTTTCTTAATTCCGCAATTTCCAAATCACTTGGAGAACCTCCTAATTCTTCTTGAATAGTTTTCAACTGTTGAGTAAGCAAATAATCTCTTTGTTGCTTATCCATATCTGTTGAAACTTTCTTTTGAATTTCTAATTTAAGCTTTTGAAGTTCTAATTCTTTACTTAAAATTGATAAAACTTTGTTTGCTCGTTTTGTAAAGTCGTTTGTTTCTAATAGTTTTTGTTTTTCCTTTATTGAAATATCTAAGTGAGCAGCAACATAGTTTAATAAAAAATACGGATTTTCTATATTTTGGATAGCAAAACTTGGATCTGCTGGGATATTTGGCACCATTTTCAAAACTCTAAGATACATATCTTTAACGGCTTCTGCAAGTGCCATATAATTTTCGGGTAAATCTTTCGCTCCATCAGGATACTCTTTAACCTTTCCCATCCAATAAGGCTCGGTTTGAGTCAATTCTTCAAGACAAAATCTATCTAATCCTTGTAAAATTACCATTGTAGAGCCATCAGGCATATTAAGAGTTTTTACAACCTTTGCCAAAGTACCCACTTTATAAAGATCCGAATTATCAGGATCCTCAACCGAAATAGATTTTTGAGCAACTACACCTATAATTTGTCTATTTTTGTAAGCTGTCTTTATAAGTTTTATAGATTTTTCACGACCTGCGGTTATCGGAGTTATCACACCCGGAAAGAAAACATTTCCTCGAAGAGGTAAAATAGGCAATAACTCCGGCATATCAGAAACAGACAAATCCTTAATATTTTCTTCTGTCATTATAGGAATGATTTCCGCATCACCCCCACTCATTAGTTCAGTTAATTCAGCCAAATCTTTATTCAACATTATCTTAATCTCTTGTTTTTTAAAGTTTGTGTATAAACATTTCTAAGGATTTCTTTATCTTGCTGACTCATTACAACATTTCTTCTTTGATACATTTTTTCAGCAACCTCAATTGCTTTTTCCATATCATAAGATTTCAAACCTGTTGTTCCACCCCAAGCAAAAGAAGGAATGTAATTTCTTTGATAACCGTGACCATAAATATTTGAACTAACACCTATGACTGTTCCTGTATTGAACATAGTATTTATTCCACACTTTGAATGATCTCCCATAATGGTTCCAAAGAAAGTTTGACCAGTTGGAACAAAAGTATTCTTCTCTATACTCCACACTCTTACTTCTTCATAAGTATTTTTAAGGTTTGAAGCATTTGTATCCGCACCAATATTACACCATTCTCCTATTACTGAATTTCCAATAAAGCCATCATGAGCCTTATTGCTATATCCAAAAATCACAACATTTGACACCTCTCCTCCAACCTTTACGTATGGTCCCAAAGTTGTAGCACCATAGATTTTTGAAGCCATTTTCAAAACAGAATGTTCACACATCGCAAACGGACCTCTTACAATACTCCCCTCCATCACTTCTGCATCTTTACCAATGTAAATAGGGCCTTCTTTAGCGTTTAAAATAGCGAACTCAACCACAGCCCCATCTTCTACAAATATATTTTGCTCACCAACAACTCTATTCGTACTACTCAATGGTGCAGACTTTCTGTTTTGTGTCAAAAGTTCAAAATCCTCTCTCAATGCTTTATCATTAAGAACAAAAATATCCCAAGTATTGTTTATTTTTATAAAATCATATTCTACCTCAATTTCTTGCGTAGAATCTTCTTCAGACAAGAATTGTGCTTTTGTTTTATACATAGCCACCACATTACCTTGACAAACCAAAGCCTGTCCAACTTTAAGTCCTTTTATAGCTTTCAATAACTTTGGTGTAGGACAAATACTTCCGTTTATCAACATCATTTCCTCAGATTGCTCAGTAGGATACTTCGCAGAAAGATAATCTTCTGTGATTGTAGAAGTTTTTTCTCCTAAATATTTTTCCCACTTCTCTCTAATTGTCAAGATACCTATTCTAATATCACAAACAGGTCTTGTATAAGTTAGTGGAAGTAAAGAGTTTCTTGATGCATCAAACAAAATATAATTCATAGTCTTTATTTTTAAATTTCTTAAATTTACATTGAGCTACAAAGATACTAAAAAAAACGTTCCAACACTTAGTGTAGAACGTTTTTTTAGTATTAACAAATCTTAAAAAAGATTACTTAATAAGAGTTTTTCTGTTTTTGTATTTATTCATAAACTTATCTACACGTCCTGCTGTGTCAACTAATTTCACTTTACCTGTGAAGAAAGGGTGAGAAGTGTTAGAGATTTCCATCTTGATAAGAGGATAAGAAACACCGTCAATCTCGATTTCTTCTTTTGAGTTAGCACAACTTCTTGTTATGAACACTTGTTCATTAGACATATCCTTAAAAGCACAAAGTCTGTAAGTTTTTGGATGAATATCTTTTTTCATTTTCTAATTTTTTTTGCCGTTCGGCCCATTTTTACCAAACGGATTGTTAAACACTATTTAAATTTCAGTTTGCAAAGATACAACTTTTATTATATATAGCAATACTATTTTTCAAATTTTTTATTCATTTTTTGCTTTTTCGCTTTCTTCCAACAATTTTACTTTTGCTTTTAGAAGTTGAATTTCAGCCTTTGCTTTTTCTATTTTCTTATCAAATTCTGCTTTTAATAAATCTGCTTGTTTACTATTTGCTAAGAATCCAAGATTGTTTTCCCAAACATTCAAATCATTTTGCAGATTTTGAATCTTATCCATAAATTCTCTTTTCTCTCTTGAAAGATTTCTCTTACCATCTACTACTTCCAATCTTGTTTTGTAATTATTCAAATTCGATTCCATTGATTCCATTTGAAGTTTATCAAAATGCGCATCAATAGCCTTGCGAAACTCTGCATACAAACGATCTCTTTCTGCGTTTGAAACATAACCTACATCTGACCATTGACGTTGATAATCTTTGATTACCTCTAAATTATGTTGTTTATCTTCGGTAAATGAGAAATCTTTAACGGATTGAATCAAAGCTTCTTTCTTTGCTATATTTTCTGCTTCTGATTGTTTACGATTTTGATAATCTTGTGATTTTCTTTCAAAGAATTTATCGCACGCTCCACGAAAACGCAACCATAAAGCATCGGAATGTTTCTTTGCGACATAACCAACTTCTTTCCATTCTGCTTGAAGTTTCAATAAATCTTCTGTTGCACGTTTCCAATCGTTTCTTTCTGCAATCACTTCTGCTTGAAGACAAAGTTCTACCTTCTTTTGATAGTTTTCATCTTGCTTATCTTTCATCTTAGCAAAAGCCTCTTTCTTATCTTCGTAAAATTTATCTATTTTCTTTTTAAATCTTTCCCAAATTGTATCATTTGATTCTTTTGGCACAGGACCAATTGTCTTCCACAAATCAAACATTTCTGTAATTTGCACACTCGCATCTGTCCAATCCTTAGCAGTTGAGAATTCTGTTTTCAACAATTCTTCAAGTTTTTCACACAAAGCAGTTTTTGCCAAAAGGTTATTGTTTTGTTCTTCTCTTATTTTATCGTAATATTCTTGACAACGTTTATTTACTGCATCAGATGCTTTTTTAAATCTCTCCCAAACCTCATCACTCTTATCGGCAGATACTCTTCCGATTTCTTTCCATAATTGATGACATTCTTGCAATTGTTTGATAGATTCGTTGATTGAAGGCTCTAATAAAAGACTTTCCACTCTTTCGCAAAGAGCTATTTTTTTCTTTACACCAATTTCCAAAAGTTCTTTATTGATATTTACTTTTTCATAGAACTTTTCTATTAGGAAATGATACGATTCCCATAAAGAATTAGCTTCTGAACGTGGTACTGCTCCAATTTCTTTCCATTTTGCTTGAATTTGATTAAATTTATCATAAATCTCTTTCAAACTACCCTCTTCTTGCAACAACACTCTTAATTCTTCAAGAATAGCCTTCTTCTTTTCTAAATTATCTATCTTATCTTGTTCTTGTTTTTCCAAGAATTTTTGACGCTTTTCTCTGTATTCGCCATATAATTTACGAAAATCAACGTCTAATTGATCTAATTCGTTTTTGTAGTCTTCTTTATTTCCACCCTCAGACAAGAATTGCTCTAATGCCTTTGCATAAATATCTTTACTTTTCTCATCAAAGATATTTTTAATCGATCGTGCTCTTTGTTTTAGAGTATCAAAATCATTTGCATCAAGCAAAGTTTGAAATTCTTTTAACAATTCTTCTCTATCAAGTGTTTGATAGTTTTGTGTTAATTGTTCAATGTTTTCTTCTGAAGTATTCATTAAATCGTCCATACGATAAAATCTAAAAGTTGTTTGTTTTTTATAATTCTCAATTTTTTTGCAAAC
>DEPQ01000057.1:0-16517 GCA_002358855.1 Bacteroidales bacterium UBA3388 | reverse complement strand
TTTATTCTACTTTTGCACTCGCAATGGTTCTTTTTTGCAAGGTTTTTGCAAAGAGATTAAAAGGGAATCAGGTGCAAATCCTGAACAGTCCCGCTGCTGTGAGTTCTAAAAGATTTGAATAACAATCTTAGCCACTGTTTAAATAATGGGAAGGCGTTATTCAAAAGAACAAGTCAGAAGACCTGCCAAAGCAAATATTAAAAATAAATTTCAGTCTTCGAGGAAAGGACTAAATTATGAAAAGAAAGATTATAGCAATATTAGTGGCGGTTTTCTATTCTTGTGGAGTATTTTCACAAGACAGCATTCGAGTTGTTACTCTCGAAAGTTTTGAAGTTGTAGATTCATCTTTGGACAATCACAACACTCAAACCTCTTCGCATAAATTAGAAGTAGAAAAACTAAAAAAACTCTCAGTCTATGACATTGGGCAAGCAGCAAAATTTCTTCCCGGAGTAACAATCAAAGACTATGGCGGAACAAACGGATTAAAAACAATATCAGTCCGAGGCTTAGGTTCAATGCATACAAACCTGCTTTATGACGGAGTAAGTGTAAGCAATACTCAAAACGGACAAATAGACCTTTCAAAATTCTCTGTAAATAATATTGAAGAACTAAGCCTTGACAATGGCAATCGCATAATGAATATGCAAACAGCAAAAAGCCTTGCAAGCGGAAGCGTACTCTCACTTTCAACTTCACGTCCTATCTTTAAAGAAGGAGAAAACACCAATGGAGATATTTCACTCTCTTACGGAAGTTTTAATCTTTTCAATCTAAATGGAACACTCAATCAAAAAATCAATGAGAAAATAGTATTTAACATTAACACCGAACTAATAAACTACGAAGGCAATTATCCCTATACACTACACTACGGAAACGGAATAAACGATAGTACATCTATTGAAAGAAGAGAAAATAATAACTTGCAGTCTGCGAAAATTGAATCTAACATTTACGCAAATATTTCAAAGAAATATTTTTTTAAAACAAAGATTTATTTTTACTATGACAAGAAAGGACTTCCAGGACCTACTACTTTGTATTATTTAAAGTCTGCTCAAAAACTATGGAATAGAGATTTGTTTACTCAAACCGTATTTACCTATAATTTTAACACTAACCTATCTTATAAATCTCACATAAAACTCTCCTCAAATTACACTCGCTACTACGATCCTTATTATAACAATAGTCAAGGCTTTCAAGAAGACATATATAATCAACAAGAAGCCTATTGGAATAATATCTTAGCGTGGCAAAACCACAAAAGAAACCTATCAATCTCACTTACAAACGACCTTTCTGTAAACTCACTTGACGCAAAGAACAATTACGAATTTGATCCAAAACGTTTCACCTCAATAAGTGCAATAACCACAGCATACAAACTAAGAAAACTAAAAATAGATTTTCATTTACTTCATACCCTTACAAAAGATTGGGCAACACTTCACAAAGCCTACGAAGGACAAAACCATTTCAGTCCATTCATCAGCCTATTGCTAAAAGAAAAGCATTTTGAAGTAAGCCTATTCTACAAAGACATATTCCGCACTCCTACCTTCAACGACCTATATTATAACCTTGTTGGAGAACCTACCTTAAAACCCGAAAAGGCTCAACAATATAATCTTCACACTGCTTTCTTCACTCAAATAGGTCAAGAGAATTATCACAATATCTACTTAGGCATTGATGTATATCACAATAATGTAAAAGACAAAATAGTAGCCGTTCCAAGAAACAACCTATTTATTTGGAGTATGGTAAACTATGGACAAGTAAGTATTGACGGTGTGGAAGTAAAACTAAACTACACTCACGAAAGACTATTGAATCAAGAAAACTTAAAAGCAAATCTTAATCTGATTTATAACTATCAAAAAGCAATTGACAACGACAAAAATAGCAATACTTATCTACACCAAATACAATACACACCACGACACAGCGGAAATGCAATTGCAAGCATAAGTCTAAGAAATTATTCTTTGGCTTACACACTCTCCGCCGTAGGAAAACGCTATACTATGAATCAAAACACAGACAGAAATTCCCTACCCTCATATTACGAACACTCTCTAAGCCTTAGCAAAACCTTTAAACATTGGGAAGTAAAAATCTCTTGCAACAACCTGACTAACGAGCAATATGAAATAATTAAAAGTTATCCTATGTGTGGACGAAACTTTAATCTAAACATCAAATATAAATTTTAAAAACAAACAACAATGAGAAAGTATTTTAAATTAAGCGTATTGTTTGCACTACTTGCAACATTCTACGCATGCGAACCACAACCAACACAACAAAACGATGAACCAAAAGAAATAGGCAAAGGCTACTATGTAGTATGCGAAGGACTTTGGGGACGAAACAATGCAAGCCTTGACTTTTACGACATAACAAAAGGCGAAACCACAATAGACATTTTCCAAGAACAAAACGGAGCCTCATTAGGAGACGTAGCCAATGACGTAATAGAAAAAAACGGAAAACTATACATAGTAGTCAATGGCTCAAACTGCGTAATGGTAGTAAACAAAAAAGACGCTAAAAAAATAGCCCTAATACCAATCACAACAAGTGAAAACCCACAACCAAGAAACATAACAGACGCAGGAGAATATCTATATGTAAGTTGTTTCGATGGCAATATCTGCAAAATCAATCCAACAACCAACACAATAGTTAAAACATTTGCTACACAAGGACGCAATCCTGAACAATTAGCCGTTAGCAACGGAAAACTATACGTTAGTTGCAACGGAGGATTAGACTTCCCTAACTACGACAAAGTAATAGAAGTATTTGACCTTGCAACAGACGAAAGACTAAAACAAATAGAAGTAGGACTCAACCCAGGCACAACAATAGCAAAAGACGGATATGTATATATTCAAATAAGAGGAAACTATGGCGATGTAGCACAAGAAATCATCAAAATCAACACCCAAACAGACGAAATAACCGAAAGAGCCAACCTATCAATGAGTGGATTTGACATAATAGGCGATAAAATACTTTTCACAAACATCGACTACGCAACCTATACAAATACATACCAAACAATCCCACTAAACAACCTTAACGCAACACCAGAGGATTTCATAACCACAATGCCAGAGGACAAAACAATAACTACACCTTATAAAATCTCACACGATGAAACCAATATATTCATAACCGATGCAAAAGACTATGTTTCAAACGGACGATGCTTTGTATTTGACTATGAAGGCAACTATCAAATAGACTTTGAAACCTACACCTGTCCACAAAAAGTAATCAGCAAAAAATAAATCCATTCTATACTTATTTTTTTATTACTAAATCAAAAAGCAAAAAGGCGATTGATTCTTTCAACCGCCTTTTTCAATGTTTAAATTTAAAAAACGCACCTTTTCAATTAAAAAATCCGTAGGAAAACGCACCTTTTTAATCAGAAAATTTATAGGAAAACGTACCTTTTATTAAAAAAAGCACTAAATTTGCACCAAAAACAGACAATAAAATGTTGTATAGAAAAATCACAAAACTCATTGAAGATTATCTTTCTTCTAATTCAAACAGAATGTTATTGATTGAAGGTGCTCGACAAATAGGAAAATCATATATAGTACGTTGGGTAGGACAGAAAATGTTTCCTAATTATATTGAAATCAATATGGAAGAAGATAAATTGGGAGATAGAATTTTTGCAGAAGCAAAAACCACCAAAGATTTCTATATGGCATTAAGTATTGTAGCAGGAGACAAAATAAAAGAAAAAGAAAACACATTAGTTTTCATTGATGAAATTCAAGCATACGACCATTTACTCACTCTTGCAAAGTTTTTGATGCAAGAAAAGAGATTCACCTATATCGCAAGTGGCTCTTTGCTTGGAGTAACTCTAAAAAACACACAATCTGTTCCTATTGGAAGTTTAGAAATTCAAAAAATGTATCCTATGGATTTTGAAGAATTCCTTTATGCCAATGGTATAGGAGAAATTGCCATTGAAGCAATGAAAGAAAACTTCAATAAACAACAAGCATTATCAGATACAATGCACCAAAAGATGATGAATCTTTTTAAAAAATATATATTAGTTGGAGGACTGCCAAAAGCCGTTGAAGCATTCGTTGAAAGAAGTAATGTTTTAGAGTTTAGACAAATCCAAAAAGAAACTTATGATTTGTATAAAGTAGATGCATCAAAATATGAAGAAGAAAACTCCAAAAAATTAAAAATTCGCCGTATCTACGATATGATTCCCTCAAACCTTGAAAATAAAAAGAAAAGAATTGTCATAAAAAAAATAGAAGAAAAGAGTTGGAAAAGAACAGAAGACTATTTAGAAGAATTTGATTACCTTATTTCAGCAGGTATAACCTTAGATGTAAAAGCAGTAAGCACACCAACATACCCTTTATTAGAACATAGCGGAAAAAATCTTTTAAAACTATATCTTAATGATGTTGGTATTTTATCAGGATTATACTACCGCAACAACATAAAAGCAGTAATGTCCGATGTAAAAAGCATAAATCTCGGTTCTGTTTATGAAACCGTTGTCGCACAAGAATTAAAAGCACACGGATATAACCTTTATTACTATGACAACAAAAAGAATGGTGAAATAGATTACTTGATTGAGGATATTGACAACCTATCCAACATTCCAATAGAAGTAAAATCAGGAAAAGATTACTCCGTTCACAGTGCCTTAGACAAGTTTTTATCAAACGAAGAGTATAACATAAAGAAAGCCTACGTATTATCAAACGAACAAAACATCTACACAAAAAACAAAATCACATACCTCCCTATCTACTACATTATGTTTTTTCACAACATCTCCAATAATGCAGATGAATTTTTAATATAAAAACAAGCAAAAAGGCGATTGATTCTTTCAACCGCCTTTTTAATTATTCTAATCCCAATCTAATGCTACGGGAAATTTATCTCGGTATTGTTTTAGAGCGTCTTTGTCAAGGGTTGCATAGATTATTTCTTCTGTTTCATCGTTTGCTCGGCTCATTGTGTCTCCTTGGTAATCTATGGCTATGGTTGAGCCTTTGTAGGTGTAGCCTTTTTTGTCTATTCCTGTGCGATTGACGCCTATTACATAGGATTGATTTTCTATTGCTCTTGCTGGCAAAAGCATCTCCCAATTACTGATTCTGTCGTCAGCCCAACTCGCTACGTATATCAACACATCGTAATCAAAGCCTTTGTCTTGCGAAAAGTGATTCCTTGCCCACATCGGAAAACGAAGATCATAGCAAGTCAAGAGTTTTATTTTCCAACCTTTATATTCAACTATGAGTTGTTTTTCGCCTTTTGAAATATATTTTGGTTCTCTTGATAGACAAAAAAGATGTTTTTTGTCGTAGTATTCTACCTTATCTTTTGTTACAAAAAAGTGGCGATTTACGTATTTTTCGCCTTCTTTTATCATTATGCTTGCATCTACTGCTATGTCTTTTTCTTGGGCTATTTGTTTTAGAAATTCAAGACTTATTCCTTGCATTTCTTCTGCATAGTCTGTGTCTATAGTAAAGCCTGTAGTAAACATCTCAGGAAATACTAAGAGGTCAGTGTCTTTATCTAAGTTTGTTAGTATTTGTTTGTATCTTTCTATGTTTTCTTTTGTGGCGTTGTCTTTTGTATTTGCTTGAAATAATGCTACTTTCATTTCTTTCTTTTCCTATTGCTTATCTTCCACAATTGCATGGGTGATCCATTCTTATTCTTGCTTGTGGAAAGTGTTGTTTTATGCTGTTTTGTTCTTGTTTATTCATTTGTATGGCTCTTAGGTCAAGGTATTTTAAGTCCCATTGTGATAGTTCTTCTGGTAGTTCATAGATTGGGTTGTCCCACATTATAAGTGTGTCTATTGGTAGTGTGCTTAGTGTGGCTGGTAGAGCGTCTATGTAGTTGGAGCCAAGATCGAGGTAGTGTAGTTTGTGTAATTGTGATAACGAATCGGGTATGTGTTTTATTTTGTTTTTGGTTAAAATTAGTTTTTCTAAGTTTGAAAATTCAAATACTTCGTTTGGTATTTGTTTAAGTCTTTGTTTTGATAAATCAAGGCATGTTACACAATCTTTTTGCTTTAAGGCTTGATCTAATGATTTGTAACAAGAGTTTTGAGCTGTGGATGTAAATGTAAAAAGCAGGCTAATTATTATATAGTATGTTTTTTGCATTTTCACAGTCTTTGGTTATTTGTTCTATTAACTCTTCTTTGGAGGAAAACTTTTGTTGTTCTCTTAAAAAGTCTTTGATTTGGATTTTTATTTCTTTGAAATAAATTTCTGAATCAAAGAAAAAAATGTGTAATTCTATGCTTTTTCCCTCAATGTTAAAGGTTGCTCTCTCTCCTATTGAAAGAACTCCTTTATATGTCTTATCGTCTATTTGGCATTCTACTGCATAGACTCCGTCTTGTGGCAATAGCTTATTGTTAGTTAGTTGAATATTTGCCGTAGGAAAACCAAGCGTTCGTCCTATCTTATATCCGTTTATTACTTTTCCTTCTATTGTGTAAGCGTATCCAAGCATTTGGTTAGCAAGGTTTACCTCCCCTTTTTCTAAGGCTTTTCTTATTTGTGTGGAGGAGATTTCTATTTCTTTATGCCACACACAGTCTTGTGTACGTCTTATTTTTATATTTTTATATTCTCCTTTTGCGAGTATTTCATCAAATTGCAAGGAGCCTTTTCTTCCAAAACGATTATCATATCCGAGCAATAGGGCTTTTGGATTGATGTTTTCTATTACAAGGTCTAAGAATTCTGAGGCTTCAAGTTTTGCAATCTCTTTTGTAAAGTGTAATATAACTAAGTAATCGACTCCGCTATCCGATAGTTTTTCTATTCGCTCCGAGTCTGTCTGCAATATCCTTACCTCATTCTCATTATCCGAAACTACTTGACGCGGATGCTTATCAAAACTAATAACCATAGAACAAGTATTCTCTCTTTTAGCCTCTTGAACTAATTCTTTCAACAATGCTTGATGTCCTTTGTGGACGCCATCAAACATTCCTATGGAGAGAATAGGTCGCTCATCAAATTTTCTTAAATCCTCAAATCTTATTACCTTCAAAATCCTATAAATTATTACTCAAATGAGTTTGCAAAAGTACAAAAAACAACTATCTTTGCAAAAAAAATTAAGAATGGATATAATAAAACCAGAGAACGATACCTATAAATTTCGCCTACCTATACAAATACGATTTAGCGATTTAGATGCCTTAAATCACGTAAACAATAGTTATCAAGCCCAATACTACGATTTAGGACGCATAAACTATTTTGAGGCAGTAAATGGTGGACATTTTGGTTGGAATGAGGTCTTAGTTGTGATAGTAAATACTGAAAACAATTTCTTCAAACCTATTTTACAAGGAGAAGAAATTTATGTTGATACAAAACTTGTACGCTTTGGCAACAAATCTATGACAATGCACCAAAGACTTGTTACATCTAATGGAGAAATAAAAGGTACTTGCAGAACAATTCTTGCAGGATTCAATCAAAAAACACAGACTTCGGCTGAAATTCCACAAGAATTTAAAGACAAATTCTTAAAATTTGAAGCCACAAAGTAGGTCAATTAAAAATAAATGACTAATTTTGCCAAAAATAATTCATAAAAATATAAAGAGATGCAAAACATAGATTGGAAAAACCTCCCATTTGGTTACTTCAAAACAGATTACAACGTACGTTGTTATTATAGAGATGGAAAATGGGGAGAATTAGAAGTTACAGATTCAGAAGAAATCACAATGCACATGGCTGCAACTTGTTTGCACTATGGACAAGAAGCCTTTGAAGGAATGAAAGCATTCAGAGGAGTTGATGGAAAAATTCGTTTGTTCCGTCCTTACGAAAATGCAAAACGTCTAATTCGTTCAGCAGAAGGTGTTATGATGGCACCAGTTCCAGAAGAATTATTCGTAAAGGCTTGTATAGAAGTAGTAAAACGTAACGAAAGATTCGTTCCACCAGCAGGAAGCGGCGCATCTTTATACTTACGTCCACTATTGATAGGAACAGGAGCACAAGTTGGAGTAAAACCAGCAAATGAATATCTTTTCGTAGTATTTGCAGGCCCAGTAGGACCATACTTCAAAGAAGGCTTCAAACCAGTTCAAATCCAAATAGTAAAAGATGCAGACCGTGCAGCTCCACTTGGAACAGGAACATTGAAAGTTGGAGGAAACTACGCAGCATCTTTACAATCAGGTCAAAGAGCTCACGATGAAGGATTCTCAAACGTACTTTATCTTGATGCAAAAGAAAAGAAATACATAGATGAAGCAGGAGCAGCAAACTTCTTCGGAATAAAAGACAACACATACTGCACTCCAAAATCATCATCAATCCTTCCTTCAATCACAAATATGTCATTACGCCAATTAGCAGAAGACATGGGATTGAAAGTAGAACAAAGACAAATCGCTATCGATGAATTATCAACATTTGAAGAAGTAGCAGCATGCGGAACAGCAGCAGTTATCTCTCCAATTGGAAAAATCGTTGATAGAGAAACAGGAAAAGTATATGATTACGGCACAGAAGCAGGCCCAATCTGTACAAAACTTTACAAACAACTAAAAGGAATCCAAGAAGGAGAAGTAGAAGATACTCACAACTGGAATTTAGTAGTAGAATAACAATAAAATTGTTTGAAATTTCACCAAAGCCGTTCGATTAAAACATTGGGCGGCTTTATTTTTAAAACATTATGGAAAAAATCTTAGTAATACAAACAGCCTCCATAGGCGATGTAATCCTTGCAAGCTCACTCTTAGAAAAATTACACCATAAATTTCCTAACTCACAAATAGACCTAATGATAAAAGACGGCAATCAAGCCCTTTTTCATGAACATCCTTTTATCAATAACCTATGGATATGGCAAAAAGACGATAAAAAATATCTAAGACTATGGGATTTATGCGATAGAATAAGAAAAGAAAAATACGATGTAGTCTTTTGCATACAACGATTCTTTTCCTCAGGACTTGTAACCCTATACTCAGGAGCCAAAAAACGCATAGGCTTTAAGAAAAACCCTTTATCAATATTCTTTACCCATAGAGTAGAACACAAAATAGAACAAGGCATACACGAAGTAGATAGAAACATATCCCTACTCGAAGGCTATTGGTGTAAAACAGCACCACGCCCAACACTTTATCCCACAAAACAAGACTATGCCAAAACAAGCATATACAAACAAGGCAATTACTACACCCTAAGCCCAGCATCACTATGGCCAACCAAGACCTTAGAAAAAGAAAAATGGATAGAACTAACAAATCACTTACCAGAAGAAAGTCCACTCTATCTCTTAGGCTCTCCACAAGACGAAGCACTATGCCAATACATAAAACTCCACACTAAACACACCAATACCTTTAATCTATCGGGCAAATTAACGCTTTTACAATCAGCCGCCCTAATGCGAGATGCTAAAATGAACTTCACAAACGACTCAGCACCTTTGCATCTTTGCACTTCGGTCAATGCACCGGTAACAGCAGTCTTTTGTTCCACAAGCACAAGCTTCGGATTCACACCCCTAAGCGATGATTCCTTAGTAGTAGAAGCCACACCAACACCAAAATGCAAACCATGTGGCCTACACGGAGCAAAAAAATGTAAAAACAATACCTTTCAATGCAGTAAAAACATAGATATAAACAAACTAATAGAAAGAATATGAAAAAGACAATCCTAAGCCTTGCCCTTGCCATAATAGCAAGCCAAGCCATAGCCCAAAAAAACGAAATAACCTATCGTTCATTTCAAAAAGACGTAAAACAACAAGACACCACCCACACCATAATCTATCGTAATCAAGACCAAATAGCAATACAAACCCCATTAGACTTACAAGAATACAACCCAATCCAAGGTCTGCCATTTGAAACCAACTTCATCGACTACCAAAACAAAACTATCACCCGCCAATTAGAATACAATGACGGACTCACCTACACAGCCACCGTATCAATACCCGAAAATAAAAACCTAACTCTCCAAGGCGAAGAAACTATACTTGGTTACAAATGTCAAAAATACACAACTTCTATCAACTCCAATAGCATAGAAATATGGGTTACCCAAGACCTTAAAATGAATGCTACTCCTATTCCTCAATTCGCTTGCCTACCCGGAGTAATGATACAATATACAAGAAACGGAAGCCAAATAACCCAACTACAGAGCAATATAAAACTCTCAAAGAAAGCAAAAATCCTCACCCAACCCAACCAAGAGGCCAATCAAGTAACCTATCGACAATTGGACCAAATAGAAAAAGACAAAAAAGTAATCACCACACACATTTTCAACAAAGAAAGAATACATTGGGGCGACACTACCAAATACCAAGGCTCAATGCCATTTGATACAACCATTCACTTTGCAGGCGGTACTCTTATTCTAAAACGCATAAACCTACAAACCCTACCCGAACACTACCAACTCTTTGCCGAACTCACCACCCAATCCTCAGGAGATGCATACGACCGCACAGGAAGTATCTTTATCATACCACAAGACAGCATAACTCTATACGATGCCCTCACAAAAGGCATAGAAAACATTCCCTACTTTACCAGCAAAAAAGAAAACAAATACCAAGGAATGATAGCCACTCCTCATTATAGTCCCGTAGTAGAACTAATACGCTTTTTCACCCCGTTTGGAGTTGGTCATTTCAACGACAGAGTACAAATAGATGGCTTAGAATGGCAAGAAGAAGTCTATTACAAACAAGAAATCACCGACCTAAAACCATTCCTGCAAGGCGATGTTTTAATCGGAGCCTTTATAGGTAACTATGACGGAGGTGGACACTTGCTTTCCTTAGACCTAAAAGCCTATCCGGGCGACTATGTAAACCAAATCACTCCACAAAGACAATGGACTCTACCCCTATTCAACACTTGCAACGTAATGGAAATGGCAGGACAAAACTACCCACACTTTTTTGACACCGACACCCTATCAGTAACCTTTGAAATCCCAGAAGGCGTAAACAAACTCAAACTACGCTACATCTCAACAGGCCATGGCGGTTGGGGCGGAGGCGATGAATTTAATCCAAAGCCTAACAGCATAATCATAGACGATACAATAATTTATCAATACACACCTTGGAGAGAAGACTGTGGAAGATATAGAGAATGGAATCCTGTGTCTGGCAATTTTTGGAACGGACTTTCTTCTTCTGATCTCTCACGCTCAGGCTGGTGTCCCGGCACAGCAACTCAACCAACCTACATATTCCTTGACAATTTAGAACCCGGAAGACACACAATCAAAGTAGCGATTCCACAAGGTCAAGCCGAAGGCGGAAGTTTCAGTTCTTGGAGCGTGTCGGGCGTTTTAATTGGAGAATAGCCGCCCTCTACCTGGAATATTTTTAGCAATGTAAATTTAAATGAAAGAATCAATTTTCTAAAACAAAAAAACAAAAAATTGATTCTTTCATTTTTTTATTTTTTGCTATTATTTACTATATTTATTTCTATCTATTTATTATATATTATATATACATTGACGTTTTATCAATTTTTGATTGACGATTTGTCAATATTTTCTTGACGGATTGTCTATACTTGATTGACGGTTTATCAACATTTGATTGACTAATAATCAATATTCCCATCTTTTTTCTTCCTCTTGTATCTGTCTTTCATAAATTCGGGATACTCCATTTTCTTTCCGTCTTTGTAATATAGAAATTTCGGATTGTAATATATTGCTTCTTCGTCTTTAATGAATAATGGCTCATCATTAGATATATTAACTACTTTTAAAAGCATTTTCATACTTCTATTAACTTGTTCGGGGGCTATTCCAAGTAATTCTGCTATTGATCTCTGTGAACCATAATATCCTTTTTCTCCAAAGCCTTTTATGTAAAATATAATCAATAAATCGGTTGAGGTAAGATTTCGGTGTTTTTTTTCCTTCATAGGATTTGTTTCTACGTAATAATCCCCATAAAATCTTATGTTTCTCAATTCTTCCCAATCTATTACGGTGTAGGTTTTGCTTGATTTTTTCATATTATTTCTTTTATTGGTTAGTGGTTACAAAGATACAAAAAATACGTGATTTATTTCATATATTATTTTGATTGTTTTTGTGATGTGAATGGAAATAATTTGTCATTATGTATTTTTTTTGTATATTTGCAGTTTCATATTTAGGTCAATTAAGTAAAATAATAAATAAACATTAACACGATATGGATTTTAGTTTCACTAAACAAGAAGAATTATTCTTGCAAATGATTAGAGATTTTGCAGAAAATGAAGTAAAACCTCTTGCAGCAGAGATTGATGATCTTGAACGTTTCCCAGAAGAAACTGTTGCAAAAATGGGAAAGATTGGTATAATGGGTATTCCTGTACCAAAGGAATATGGCGGACAAGGTGGTACAAACCAAATGTACACAATGGCTGTTGAGGAACTTTCAAGAGTTTGTGCTACAACAGGTGTTGTTGTTTCGGCTCACACATCTCTTTGTATCGCTCCTATTATGGAAAACGGAACAGAAGAACAAAAACAAAAATATCTTCCAAAACTTGCAAGCGGTGAATGGATTGGTGCTTTCGGTCTTACTGAACCTAATGCGGGTACTGATGCTGCTATGCAACAAACAACAGCTGTTGAGGAAGAAGACGCATACGTTTTGAACGGAAGTAAGATTTTTATCACTAATGCTGGTTATGCTCACGTTTATATCGTATTTGCAATGACAGATAAAAGCCTTGGAAATAAAGGAATTTCTGCTTTCATTGTTGAAAAAGGCACTCCTGGGTTCTCAATCGGTAAGAAAGAAAAGAAACTTGGTATTAGAGGTTCTGCAACTTGCGAGTTGATTTTTGAAAACTGTCGTATTCCAAAAGAAAACTTACTTGGAAAGGTTGGAAAAGGCTTCGGAATTGCTATGAAGACTCTTGACGGAGGTAGAATCGGTATTGCTTCTCAAGCATTGGGTATTGCACAAGGAGCAATGGACGAAACTGTAAAATATACTAAGGAAAGAAAACAATTTGGTAAAGCAATCGCTCAATTCCAAAACACTCAATTCCAATTAGCCGAAATGGAAACTAATGTAAACGCTGCAAGATTCCTTGTAAGAAGTGCTGCGTACAGAAAAGACAATGGTTTACCATATTCAAAGGACGCTGCAATGGCTAAACTCTTTGCTGCTCAAACTGCAATGGAAGTTACTACAAAGGCAGTTCAACTTCACGGTGGTTATGGCTACACAAGAGAGTATCCTGTTGAAAGAATGATGAGAGATGCTAAGATTACAGAAATATACGAAGGTACAAGTGAAGTACAACGTATGGTTATAGCAGCTGCATTATTGAAATAATATTTATAAGGTATAACAAGAAAATAAGATAAAGATGAAAATAGTAGTTTGTATAAAGCAAGTTCCTGATACAACCGAAGTAAAACTCGATCCAAAGACAGGAACTCTTATCAGAGACGGTATTCCATCAATCATAAACCCTGATGATAAAGGAGGATTGGAATATGCTCTTCAATTAAAAGAAGAATATGGTGCAGAAGTTACTGTTATAACAATGGGACCTCCACAAGCAGAAGCTGTTTTGAGAGAAGCATTTGCTATGGGTGCTGACAGAGCAATCCTTTTGACAAGTAGAAAGTTTGCTGGTGCTGATACGCTTGCTACTTCTAACGCTTTGGCAGGAGCATTGAGAGTTTTGGATTTTGATTTAATTCTTGCAGGACGTCAAGCTATTGATGGAGATACTGCACAAGTTGGTCCTCAAATTGCAGAACACTTAGGCATTCCACAAGTTAGTTATTTGGAAGACTTGAAATTTGATGGCAATAAGACTTTCCGCATAAAGAAACAATTAGAAGATGGTTATCAAATAGTAGAGGTTGAAAGTCCTTGTCTTTTAACTTGTCTTGCATCTGCTGTTAAGCCAAGATATATGAGCGTAAAGGGCATTGTTGAGGCTTGGGATAAAGAAGTAGAAATTTGGACAGAAGAAAAAATAGATGTAAACGAAGAAAAACTTGGATTAAAGGGCTCTCCTACTAAGGTTAAGAAAGCAGGAGCAAAAGAAATGAAAGCAGCAGGTCAAGTTCACGATGGTTTATCACCAGAAGAGGCTGCTGACTTAATCATTGCCAAGTTAAAAGAAAAATACATTATCTAACAAATAAAGAAAAACACAAAATGGATAAATCACAATATAAAAACGTCTTCGTATTTTGCGAACAAAGAGACGGCAAATTGCAAAACGTTGCATTAGAATTGTTGGGTAAGGCTCACGATTTAGCAAAAGATTTAGATCAACAAGTGTATGCTATGTTGTTAGGACACAATGTAAAATCACTTGCCAATGACTTGATAGCACATGGTGCAGATAAAGTTTTGGTTTGTGATGATCCTGCTCTTGCAACCTACACAACAGAACCTTACACACAAGCAATTTATCAAATAATCTGCGAACAAAAACCTTCAATCGTTCTTATCGGTGCTACAACCATAGGAAGAGATTTAGGTCCAAGACTTTCTGCAAGAGTAACAACAGGTTTGACTGCCGATTGTACTAAATTGGAAATTGCAGAAGACAAAGAACTTTGGTCAACTCGTCCTGCATTCGGTGGAAACCTAATGGCTACTATCGTATGTCCTGATCACCGTCCTCAAATGAGTACAGTGCGTCCAGGAGTTATGAAAGCAATGGAAGCTGATGCAAGCAGAAATGGAGAAGTTATTGATTACACAATCAATTTTGACAGAGAAAAATTCCGCGTTAAAGTATTAGAAACTGTGAAAAGCACAGATAATATGGTGGATATTTCAGAAGCTAAAATCCTTGTTTCAGGTGGTCGTGGCGTTGGTACAAAAGAAGGCTTTGAAATGTTAGGAGAATTAGCAAAATTGTTGAAAGGTGAAGTTTCTTCTTCAAGAGCATGTGTTGATGCAGGCATAATAGGACACGAAAGACAAGTAGGACAAACAGGAAAAACTGTTAGACCAGACTTATACTTGGCTTGCGGTATCTCAGGTGCAATTCAACACCTTGCAGGTATGGAAGAAAGTGAATTGATTATAGCAATAAACAAAGATAAATACGCTCCTATTATGTCAGTTGCAGACTTAGGAGTTGTAGGAGACGCAAAGAAAATCATACCTATCTTAACTGAAAAATTAAAACAAATAGTTAAGTAATTATTTGAGCGTTTCAAAAAAATAAAAGGCTGATTTATTCTATTAAATCAGCCTTTTATTTTTCTAACTCTTTGTTATTTTATCACTAACTTTTTGTTTGCAAATCCTCGTTGTGTTTTTATTCTTACGATATAAGTGCCTTTTTCAAGCGAATTAACCTCTAAGGTTTCTATATTTTGATTCCCTTCTTTTCTAAGTACAACTTGTCCTAAGGCGTTAATGATTTCTATTTCCCTTACCTTAAAAGATGATTGCACTGTTACAATATCACTTGCAGGATTTGGATAAACATTGGAATATCTATCAACATTTACATCATAAAGACAAACATTAGTATCGGGATACGTGCCATCTCCTAAGGTAGTATCTGTTTCTGCAAAGATTGGAAACATATACATTTGGCAAGTACTTGGAATATAATAATCAGAGGTTTCCTCAAAAGGATTAGGGTGAAGACTATATGTACTCGTAGTATCTTCAGGAAGCCAATATTCAACCCAAGTATTAATAGGGTGTTGTTCCCATTCCACCCAAGCATTATTTTCTACATCTTCATCTGCTGTTCTAACTAAACTAGGCCATTCCGAATAGCAATCTATTGTTGCCATCATATGAAATAAACGAGTAGATGAACCTGTTACATCTTCCACTATATAAAACAACCCATTAACATTAACAGGATTATCAAAATAATATTCTACATAGGTATAATCTCCTCCAGGATTACGCAAGCAATTAGTATCACATCCATAAGTAAGCGTGTAATTATCATGAGTAAGTGTGAAATTAGTATCTATATCAATAGAAACTATTTCTCTTTCCAGCGTTCCATTCATTATTTTTAATTTACCTTTTGGATTTGAATTGTAAATACCTAAAAGAGAGTCATTAGTTGGATAAGGATAGACAGAATAACTTGCCTCAAAAAGAATAACTTTCATTTTTTGATCTATATGATAGCTAGCAACGCGAGGAAAATATACTCCAACTGCCACTCCTTTTATTGTTAATAAAGTATCTGTATAACAAGGTTGTGCTCTATCTAATATATGTGGCACCCAAGCATCTTGTTCTTCTGAGAAGTTCCACCTACCTGACATATCAAAGTAATAATGACCTCTTTTCATATGATAATTATTTGCAGGACAACCAGTAATGAGAGATGAATCAAGTCCTTCATAGAAATCAGCACTACCACACCCTTCAACATCTATGTAATCAGGCAAGAAGTAATCATCAAATATTGTATCTGA